>CABRDB010000089.1 GCA_902469555.1 uncultured Collinsella sp.
CCAGGCGCTGCCGCATGCCCATCGAGAAGCGCCCGGCGCGCTTCTTCCCGGTGTCCGCGAGGTCCACGGCGGCGAGCACCTCATCTACGCGGCTCTCGGGAAGGCCCAGCAGCGTGGTGCGCACGCGCAGGTTCTCGCGCGCGGTGAGGTTGGGGTAGAGCGGCGCCTCCTCGATGAGGCTGCCGATTGCGTAGAGGTCCTCGCGGCGCCAGGCGTGCCCGGCAAAGAGGATCTCCCCGGCCGTCGGCCGCAGCATCCCGCAGATCATCTTGAGCGTTGTCGACTTGCCGGCGCCGTTAGGGCCGAGCAGCCCGTACACCTCGCCCTCGCGGATATGAAGGCTCACGTCGGCCACGGCGTCCTGCGCCTGGTCGCCGCGGCCGAAGCGCTTGGTGAGCCCGCGCGTCTCGAGCATGTAACCCATGGGTTTATCCTTTCTCTTCCGGGCGCGCGGGCCGAGTCGCCGTGCCCGCGCGCCTTATCTTTCGGGTTCACCATCCATGGTGGGGCGCGTTTCTAACGAAGCTGTAACGGCCGATGGGCTCTTTTGGTGCCAGCCAATCTCGACCCGCACGCATTTGCTTAAAGCAACAACTATCCCGATCGATGTAATCACCGAATCAAAACGTGTACACCAGCCACCAAAGATGCCGAAAAATGTCGCTTTTGGAGGCTGATGTACACAAATGCAGAATCCAGCGCAGCCCAGAGGCGCCCTCCACATGTCTGGACTCTCTATGCTTACGCTGGATAGACATCGCCGGAACGGGTATAGTATCGAAAGTTTTGTCGTTAACCAGCGGGGGAGTCCTGTGGGCATCAAAAAGAAGATCAAAAAGGAGCTTATCGGCACTTCCGATTACCCGTCGAATAAGATCTTTACGATCTCCAATTTCATCACCTTTACGCGCCTGATCCTCACCCTGGTATTTCTGTACCTGTTTGTGACGGATAACAACCGCGTCATCGCTATCGTTATCTACGCCGTCGCCGCCTCCACCGACTGGATGGACGGTCAGATCGCCCGCATGACCAAGACGGTCTCGTGGCTCGGCAAGGTCATGGATCCCATTTGCGACCGTGCACTGCTGTTCACCGGCGTACTTGGACTGGTGGTCCGCGGAGAGCTGCCCATCTGGGTCTGCGTGCTCATTATTGGCCGTGACATCTATCTGGGCATCGGCACACTTATCGTTCGCCATTACCACCCTCGTCCCATTGACGTCGTCTTCCCCGGAAAGATTGCGACAGCGCTGCTCATGACCGGCTTCTCGCTCATGCTGCTCGGTTTCCCCGTTATTGACGGGCTGCATCTTTTACCTTCAACCCTTACGGCCTTCCCGGGTCTCAACGGAAGCTCGGTGCCCCTCGGCATCTTCTTTGTGTACGGCGGCGTGATCTTCTCCATGCTCACGGCTGTCATCTACTCCATTAAGGGCGGAGCGGCCATTAAACAGGCTCTCGCGCATCCCGAGGACGAGGACATCGACTTTCTGAACCCTGAAATCGAAGACTGATTCGTTGGGGTATGATTACGTACGGTTCATTATTTGCGGCACGTCCGCGATAAGTTAGGGGTTGTCATGGACAACATGGTTAACAATATGCCTCAGAATGATAAGACTGCTGACGCTACTCGCGTATTCCGCGTGCCTTCAAGCGACGTCACCGTTCCCGACCTTATGGCCAACGTGCGCATCACCGCCCCCGTTCTGTCCATCGTCAAGGGTCCGCAGACCGGTGCCGCCTTTGAGCTCGAGGACGACGTGACCACCATCGGCCGCGATCCTGCAAACGGCATCTTCCTCAATGACATGACTGTTTCGCGCAGCCACGCGCGCATTATTCGCGAGGGCCTCGGCGCTCGCATCGAGGACTTGGGATCGCTCAATGGCACCTGGGTCGACGGTGCCATCGTCAATGCAGCCCCGCTGCACGACGGTTCTTCCGTCCAGATCGGTACGTTTACGCTCATCTACCACGAGAGCACGCCGGAGCGCATCGAAACCGGTGAGTAGGGCATGGCCGAACGCAACTATCTGAGTATCGGCCAAGTCGTCAACCTACTTCGAGGCGCATACCCCGATCTTTCGAACTCAAAAATTAGATTTCTAGAGGATGAGGGGCTCATTACCCCTCATCGTACGCCTAAGGGATACCGTCAGTACTCTAAGGAGGACGTTGATCGCCTAGAGGTCATCCTGCACTTGCAGAAGACCCGCTACATGCCGCTCAACGTGATTAAGCAGCGCTTGGAAAACGCCACGGACCTGTCAACGCTCGCTTACGAGGTGGGCTTGCTGTCCGATGTTCCGCTCAAGACGGAGCCCAAAGAGACTAAGCAAAAGCTGCATCCCATCGAGACCATTCCCGATATGCTGGGCGTCGAGATTTCGTTTATCCGCTCGCTCGCCGAGAACGACCTCATTCGCATCATCAAGAGTCCGCAGAATCGTGAGCTCGTCGATGGTCGCGATTTCCCGATCATCCGCTACTGCTCCGAGCTGTCACGCTTCCATATCGAGCCGCGCAACCTGCGTCAGTACGTGTCTTCCGCCAACCGCGAGTCCTCGATGTTTGAGCAGGTGCTCGTGAGCATGCTCGGAATGGATACCTCCGATGACGAGCGCGACGCCAAGCTCGAGCGTGCGTTTAAGAAGCTTCACGACCTGACCGAGGGCGTGCACACTGCGTTGCTCAAGAACCGCGTTTTTGAGTCGCTCAACGCCGTGGTCGAGGACGCCGACATCGATGCACTCGATGAGGAAATCACTCGCTGCGAGTCCACCAAGGCCAAAAACGAAGAGACAGCCGCGCCGGCTTCGCACGAGGATTCTCTCGTAAAGCCGCTCAAGGTCGTCGCCCCTTCGCAATCCGGCACCGCCACCGCGGGCATATAACCGCTGCTGAAATTTCGGCAACCCATTGAAAGGTCATGCAATGTACGACTTCGAATCTCAAATCGTCGATATCCCCGACTATCCCGAGCCCGGAGTCATCTTTAAGGACATCACGCCACTCTTTGGCAATCCCGAGGCGCTCAAAGCCATGACCGATGCCCTCGCCGAGCACTTTGCCGGCATGGGAATCACCAAGGTCGTGGGTCCCGAGGCTCGCGGCTTTATGGTTGGCGTACCGGTGGCTGTAGCCCTTGGCGCCGGCTTTGTTCCCGCACGTAAACCGGGCAAGCTGCCGCGTGAGACCGTAAGCCAGAGCTACGAGCTCGAGTACGGAACGGATTCCATTGAGATCCATGCCGACGCTATCAGCTCTAAAGATACCGTGTTGATTCTGGACGACTTGGTCGCGACGGGCGGAACCGTCGAGGCAACAGGTAAACTGGTGCCAGATATGGGCGCAAAGCTTGTCGGTTACGGTTGTATCCTTGAGCTTGCGTTTCTCAACCCGCGCGAGAAGCTCACGCCGTCTGATGACGATGTGGAGCTCTTTAGCCTGGTGACGGTGGACTAGCCGTTACCCTTAGTTACTGGAAAGGAAGCTACATGCGCACAGCAAACACGCACAAAAACATGGCACGCTGCGCTGCTACGGCAACCCTCGCTTGTGTTTTGGGCTTGGGCCTCGCGGCTCCTGCCTACGCCGATACCGCATCCGACCTTGCCGCTGCTCGTACGAAGCTCGAGCAGATCGGTACCCAAACCCAGCAGATTTACGATGAGCTCGCCACGCAGACGCAGGCACTCGATCAGACTGCTGGCGAGATCACGCAAAAGCAGCAGGAGATCGCCGATGGTCAGGCCAAGCTCTCGACCTATGTCGCCGGCGAGTACAAAACCGGCGGTCTGAGCCTGCTTCAGGTTCTGACGGGCGTCGATGACCTGAGCGATATGCTCAACCGTCTGTTCTACTACGGCAAAGTTTCCGATAAGCAGGCTCAGACCATTCAAGAGGTCAAGGAGCTTAAGCAGCAGCTCACCGATAAGCAGGCCGAGCAGGAAAAGAACGTCGCCGCCACGCAAAAGAAGGTCGACGAGCTTAACGCTCAGCAGGCTGAAGCCCAGAACGTCGTAAACTCCCTGGATTCGCAGCTGCAGGCCGAGCTTGCCGCAGAGGCCGAGGCCAACGCCGCGCTGCAGGCCGGCATCAACGCCAGCACCGCCGAGAAGGCCACGGTGAGCAACGAGACTGCCGGTACGACCGAGAACACCAACAACGGTGGCCAGACCAGCAATAACAACAACCAGGGCGGCAACACTCCGGCTCCTACGCCGGCACCTGCTCCGACGCCGCAGCCCTCCACGCCCGCTCCGGCTCCGACGCCTTCTGCTCCGAGCCAGTCCGTCGACGGCGGTTCTGTTGTCTCGCGTGCATACAGTAAGCTTGGTTGCGCTTATTCCTGGGGCGGAATTGGCCCGAACAGCTTCGACTGCTCTGGTTTTGTTAGCTATTGCCTCACTGGTCGCTATTGCCGCCTGGGCACCACGGGTACCTTTATGGGCTGGACGCGTGTGTCCGATCCGCAGCCCGGTGACGTTGTGGTCAACTCGTACCACACCGGAATTTACATCGGTGGTGGTCAGATGATTCATGCTTCTGACTACAACACGGGTGTTATCATCAGCTCCGTTGCCGCCGGCATGAACAACAACTATATCTTCGTTCGCTACTAAGTATTCAAATAAAGCAAACGGATATGGACCTCGTGGCTTTTGAGTCATGGGGTCCATTCTTTTGCCTTTCGTGCAGGCCGCTATCTAGTTTTGAATACTAGATAGCGGGCCAATCTGTCAGCAAGAAAGCTATAATTGTTTTGGAACAATTAGAAAGGACCCTCTATGAGCTGGGCACTTATCTCAGATTCAAGCTGCAACCTCCGCGATTGGCAACCGACCGCGCCCCATACCACCTTTGCATTTGCGCCCCTCAAAATTCGAGTGGGGGAGCGTGAATTCGTCGATGACCTTTCACTCGATGTTCATGAGCTCAACTGCGCTGTTCAGGCGGAGACGAATGCCTCTTCGAGCGCTTGTCCCAGCGTAGGGGAGTGGGCCGAGCTCTTCAAATTGGCAGACAAGACCATCTGCATGCCGATCTCTGAGGGCGTGTCGGGCAGCTACAACGCGGCGGCCACGGCTCGCGATATGGTTCTTGCCGAGGAGCCCGACCGACAGATTCATCTAGTCAATTCACGTGCAGCTGGCGGCAAAATGGACCTCATTTTCTTGCTGTTCGACCGCTATCTTGCAAGCAATCCGGATGTCTCATTCGAGGATGCTTGCGCATACTTCGATAGCCTTGAACAGAACAGCAAAATCCTCTTCAGTTTGTGCAATTACGAAAACCTCGCCAAAGCCGGACGTATCCCTAAGGCAGCCGGCGTCATTGCCAACAAGCTCAATATTCGCATTTTGGGCACGGCAAGTGAGGCCGGCAAAATCGAACTCGTCGGGCACACTCGTGGCGAAAAAAAGATGCTCAACAAAATCATCGACACTATGGAAGCCGAGGGCTTTACGGGCGGTGAGGTCATCATCGATCACGTTGAGAACGAAGCTGGAGCCCAGGCGCTTACTGACCGCATAGTCGAGCATTGGCCCGGCTCCAAGACCATCATCATGCCCTGCAACGGCTTGGATTCCTATTACGCCGAGATGCACGGCCTCATCATCGGCTACGGCATGGGCGTAGCTTCGGGCAAATAAAGTCCAACCAAGCAAAAATACGGGCGGGACAAAGCGACAGATGGCTCTTTGTCCCGCCCGTTTTATACGTCGGCTAGCTATTAAACCCGTTGAACTTGAGATAGCTCATCAGGTAAGCCTTCGAAACAAAGGATGAAACCGCGCTGCGCACAAGCAGCGACTCACGCGTTACCTGATGCGCCGTATCGGGAACCGGCGTCTGCTCGACGGAAAACGCCGAACGAATCGATGCCACGAGCTGATCGACCACATAATCAAAGGCCGTCGGGGCATCGTAGCTCAAACGCTGAATGTTAAAGAGTGCCTGCACCGCAGCAATAGGTAGCACCTGCTTAAAGATGCAGATAGCGATCAGGCGGGCAATCTGCTCGCGGCCATATTGCTTTTTGACCGGAGCAGGCACCAGGCCAACCTTTACGTAGTTATTGATCATCGATGGCGTAATGACAGGCTGCTCAACGCAAATGGATAGCGGCTCCATCCACAGCGCAACATACTCAATGACCTGGTCGCGGTAGAGCGTCACATTGGGCAGCTGGTCATAGCGCGGCAGACTCAACGTATTGAGTTTGCGTACGATATCGGACTGAATAAATGCATCGGGCAACACAGTGGGCTGAATATCCTCAGGCTTAATGCTGACCGACGAATCAGACATCGGAATAACGTGTTTAACGTGGTTCATAAAGGTCCTCCGTTCATCTTCTATATTGTATTCTAGATTATCTAGTTTTGAATACCACATAGCCGGCAAGAAATTGGCGGGACAGTGCACTGATCCATCGTCCCGCCAATTAATTAATTGATAACAACCTTACATAAGATATATTATCGTACTTATCCGCGGAGAAACGCGTATGCGCTGGTTGCCGCTATGGCTCCGTCCGAAACAGCGGTCACAACCTGGCGTAAACGCTTGGAACGGATATCGCCGGCTGCGAATAGGCCGGGTGTGCGGGTGGCCATTGACTCGTCGGTAACAATGCCACCGTCGGGAGCCAGAGCGACTAGATGCTCAACAAGCTCGGTATGTGGCTGCGTCCCCGTATAGACAAAGATGCCAAAAGAGCCAGGTTCAAAGGACTCAGTGTGCATTTCACCAGTCGCATTGTCCTTGAATGTAATTGTCGTGGGCATCGCTTCACCAGAAAGCTCAACAATACTAGTTTGGTACCTAACTGAAATATTGTCCTTAGCAAGCACCTTATTCACAACGCCCTCGGGTGCACGGAACTGATCGCGACGCAGCACGATGGTCACGCTGCTGGCAATGTCGGACAAGAACAGTGCCTCCTCGCATGCCGAATTGCCGCCTCCGATAACAAAGACCTGCTTGCCACGGAAGAACATGCCGTCACACGTCGCGCAATACGAAACGCCACGACCGCGATACGTATCCTCGCCAACAAAACCTGCCGGATGCGGCGTGGCACCCATGCAAGCGATAACACTCCTAGCCGTCGTATCACCAACATCGTGATGAACGGTAAACAATTTGGAGCCGGCATCGTAATCGACACCCGTCACCATGCTCCATTCAACCTGAGCCCCTAGGCCTTCTGCATGTTGTTGGAATCGCTCACCGAGTTCAGCGCCGCTCAGTAGCGGAATGCCCGGATAGTTCTCGACCTCATTGGTTGTGGCGATCTGTCCTCCCGACATGCCCTGTTCAATCACGGTCGTCGTTAGGTTGGCGCGCGCCGCGTAAATGGCTGCAGCATAGCCCGCAGGGCCGCCGCCGATAATAGCAACATCAGTCGGCTGATGGGTAGTCATGAAGAGACCTCCTGTCGAAAGATTGGCGTTCTTTGCACTCATACCCAAATTTACGTGAACGTGACACTCATGCACTACAATGATTCATTGCGAAACAAAGATGAAGGGGAGTTATCGATGGATCAAACGCAGACGAGCAACGACGCTCCCCTGCCAACGCAAAGCACTCCCCAACCGGAGCAAATGACCGTTTCACCTGCACAAAAACCCCTAGTAACCATTGTGCACGCATCGGTTGGATCGGGCCACAAAGCCGCCGCCAACGCGATTGCACAAGCATTTGATCTTATCCGCGGCACCAAGGGAATCCCTGAGGATGTTGAGATCGAAGTCCTGGATATCCTCGATTTTGGACGCATTAGGTTCGATGGTAATAAAACAGCGGCTTCGTTTACCGGCGCCACGCGCCCCATATATGACCTAACCTGGCGATATACGTTTACGGGACATCTGCTCTGGGGTGGCGGCACGGCATGGTCGCGAATTATGTTCCCCGCCTTCAACGATTATGTCCGCACCCGCAGGCCCATGGCCGTGGTTGCAACACACATTACGGCAGCCAACGTCGCTGTGGGCGCCCGCGTAATTACGGGTATAGATTATCCGGTCATCTGCGTACCAACAGACTATGAAGTCGAAGGCTTTTGGCCCCACAAGGACACCGACCTGTTCTGCGTGGCCAACGAGTTTATGGCCGAAACGCTGCGCCCCCGCAAGGTCCCCGAAGCAAAGATTCGCATTACAGGCATCCCTATTCGCGCCGGGTTTGACACGGATTACAATCGCGAGGAAGAACTTCAGAAGTTCAACCTCCCCGTCGACAAGACCATTGTGCTGGTAATGGCCGGCGCCAGTTTGCCTCAACCGTACGTCCGCTTTCGCGCGGAGATGGACCGCACCCTCCCCTTCCTGCGCAGTTTCGAGGACATGCACTTTATCTTTTTGCCGGGCAAAGACACCGAATATGCCACCCGTCTCAAGACGCTATTCGACGCCATGAAGCTCGACAACGTCACGGTACTGGACTACGTGGACGACATGGCGGCCCTCATGCACGGCTGCGACCTGGCAATCCTCAAATCGGGCGGGCTCACCGTCACCGAGTGCCTGTGCGCACATCTGCCGATGATCCTGCTGGGCAAATCATACGGTCAGGAAAAGGCCAACACCACGATGCTCACCGGCATGGGCGCCAGCATGCATGTCACCACCGCACGAGAACTCATCGTGACGTTGCGCCATCTCCACGATCATCCGGAGTCGCTCAAGGCACTGCTCATCAATGGCGAAGTCCTGCGCCGCCCCCACGCAGCCGAAGATATAGCCATCGCAACCATGGAGCTCGTAGGCAAACCCCAAAAGCGCAAACGAGCCTTCTGCCGCTTCTACTGGGGCGATAAACCCGCGCATATTCGCTAGGGTCTTAATGTCCGCTAGCCTGCGGGAGGCCCTATATATCATCCCGTGCTCAAACATTCTCGCTTCGCTGCGAAACTGCGCGCGGGACGATATATAGGGCCTCCCGC
>CABRDB010000090.1 GCA_902469555.1 uncultured Collinsella sp.
CAGGCCGTTCACGCGTCCGTCCTCGCCCGTCTCGATGGCGAGCGGGGCCGTCAGCTCCAGCACCTCGCAGCCCTCGGCCTGGGCACCGGCAATCTCGGCGTCCTGAGCCGTCATATCGCAGATGCGGCGGCGGTAGACGATGCTTACCTTTTCGGCACCGCAGCGCACGGCAGAGCGCGCCACGTCCATGGCCACGTTGCCACCGCCGATGACGCACACGCGCTGGCCGCTCAGGTCGGGCAGCTCGTCGTCGCCGATGGCACGCAGCATCTTGACGGCCGACTCCACGCCGGGAGCCTCTTCGCCCGGAAGGCCGAGCTTCTTATCGCTGTGGGCACCAATGGCCAGATAGACGGCATCGAACTCGTCGCGCAGGCGGGCAAGCTCCTCGCCGTTCACGGAGTGGTCGAGCTCAACGTCGATGCCGGCGCTCAAGATCCAGTCGATCTCGGCCTGCAGACGCTCGCGCGGCAGACGATAGCTGGGGATGCCGTAGCGCAGCATGCCGCCCAGGTGGTGACGCTGCTCAAAGATGGTCACCTTGTGGCCCATCACGGCCAGGTAGTAAGCACAGGAAAGACCAGCCGGGCCGCCGCCGATCACGGCGACGCGCTTACCGGTGTCGTCCACTACATGCGGTTTGTGGTCGTTGAGGTCGCTGTGCTCAACGGCAAAACGCTTGAGGGCGAGGATGTTCATGGGGTCGTCGACCATGCCACGGCGACAGTGCATCTCGCAGGGATGCTCGCACACCAGGCCGCAGACGAGCGGCAGCGGGTTGTTCTTGCGGATGACCTTGACGGCATCGGCATAGCGGCCGGCCTCGACGAGCGAAATGTACCCGGGAATGTCGACGTGCGCCGGGCAGCCCGAGACACACGGAACGCGGGCCTCGCGATCAAAGCCGCAGGAATGCTCACGGATGTGGTGCTCAAAGTCATCACGGAAGCCACGAATAGCTGTGAGCGCCATGGCGCCGGCCTCGTAGCCGATGGCGCAGTCGCTCGAAAGGTAGATAGTGCGGGCCGTGCGCTCAATCAGGTTGAGCGTGGACTCATCGGCGCGCCCTTCGAGCACATCAGCGAGCAGGTCGCTCAGTGCGCTGAGGCCCACGCGGCAGGGCGTGCACTTGCCACAGCTCTGAGTGGAGCACAGGTTGACGAGCGCTGCCGTAAACTCAACGGGACACGGGGCGAGCGAACTCACCGCCAAACGGCGTCCGAGCGCATCGTGCAGGTCGTCCATGACGGCCTGAGCGTGGCTGCGTTCCATTACATGCAGTCGAGCCATAAGATCCCCTCTCACATGGCAGCCCGGAGGCGAGGCCGGGCGAAATTGCTACACGCAACACACTGACCTAAAAAGTTGTTAGGTCTCCACGCAGTTCGGCAGGCGGCATGAAATGTCACCCTCAGCGGTGAAATAGAACATTACCGCAGATAAATGCCGTATTTGATAAAACGCGTTACCAAATGACAATGCCCCGTCCGCGCGAGCACGCGAACGGGGCATTGGTCAAGTTTTGCGGTCAGCGGCTCTTTTGTGCCAGCGACCTTCTGTCTTTAGCTAAGCTCGGGCCAGTAGCCCTTGTTGGCCTCGATCATGTCGTCGAGAACCTCCTTGGCGACCTTCATCGACGGCACGGTCTTGTTCAGCGTAAAGGCCTTGAGCGCCTTCTCGTACGAACCCTCGATCGTAGCCTCGACCACGAGCTTCTCCGAGTTCAGCTGCTGCATCATGAGGCCCTGCTGGAACAGAGGAATGTTGTCGCGGCTGATGACCTCGGGGCCGTTCTTGCCAATGTAGGCAGGCAGCTCGACCATGGCGTCGTAGGGCATGTTGGGGATAGCGCCCTTGTTCTCGCAAATGACCAGGAAGCGCTGCTTGGTGTCGTTCTTCAGAGCGATGGCCAGGTCGGCAATCCAGTCGCCGTGGCTGCCCGCGTAGAACGTGCTCTCGTCGATCTCGCCGGTCTTCTCGTAGTGGTCGATGCCGTCGAAGAGGTTCTTCTCGCGCGTCTCCTCAACCTCATTCGCACGGGTGCGCTCGGGGTTGGAGTGCTCGACGAACTCCTTCTGCTGCAGGTAGTAGTTCAGATACGTGTTGGGCAGGTACTCCGGGAAGCACTCCATGATCTCGTACTCGCCCTTCCAGACGTAGTACCAGCTGCCCTTGGTGTGGCGATTCTGCTCGGGGTGCTCGTCAGTGGCCTCCTCGGGCTTCTTTGCCATGAGCGAGCCCATGCCCTTGAGGTAGGAGTCGGGCAGCAGGATCTGGTGCTCCTTGATGTACTCGCGCAGCTGCGGGAGCACCTCCTCGCCCTTGTGGCGGATCGAGGTGAACCAACCAAAGTGGTTGAGGCCAAAGTAATCGTACTCGACATCCTTCTTGTCGATATCGAGCGCGGCGCAAACCACGTCGATAATCGCGATCGGCATGTCGCAGATGTTGATGATGCGAGCGTTGGGACGCAGCACACGGCAGCCCTCGGAGACGATGGCGGCAGGGTTGGAGTAGTTGAGAATCCAGTAGTCCTTCTTGGCGTACTTCTCAACGTCATCGATCAGCTCGACCATGGGGAAGATGGTGCGCATGCCGTAGGCAAGGCCGCCGCAACCACAAGTCTCCTGACCCACGCAGCCGTGACGCAGCGGAATTTTCTCGTCCTGCTCGCGCATGGCGTAGCCGCCCACGCGCATCTGGGCAAACACGAAGCTGGCATCCGTAAAAGCCGTCTCTTTGTCGGTGGTCACCGTGAGCTTGATGTCCAGGCCGAGATCCTCGTGCAAAATCCAGTCCACGAGCACGCCGATCTTGCGCTGGCGCTCCTCGTTGATGTCGTACAGACGAATCTCGTCAACGTCGAGCTCGTCCTTGCGCAGGGCGATGGACTTGACGATGCCGGGGGTAAAGGTGGATCCGCCACCACACAGAGTAATGATCATTGTTTACTGCTCCTTCTCAATTGCGTTCTCGACCTTGTCGCGCATCTCGGCGACCTTCATGCCAAAGATGATCTGGATATTGTTGCCGTTGCGGTTGATGCCGCTGTTGGGCACGTGGTTGATGAGGTTCTCATCGATGAGGTCCGGGTTCTTAACGTTCACGCGAAGACGCGTAAAGCAGTTCTCGAGCTCCTCGATGTTGTCCTTGCCGCCAAGACCTGCGACCAGGTCGGCAATACCTGCATCGACGCCCTCTGCGGGAGCCGCGGCAACAGCGCCCTGCTTCACCGCAACAGATGCGGCGGCCTCGCCCTCGGCAACGGACTCGGCGAGCTCGGACTCCTCCTCGCGACCAGGCGTATGGAGGTTGAGCTTCTTGATGAGGAAGGTGAAGAGGAAGAAGTACAGAGCGGCGTTGACGACTCCAAGTACCAGCATAACCGGCCAGTTGGTCTTATCGACACCAAGAACCAGGTTGGAAACCACGATGTTGATGATGCCGCCTGCAGTCGAAGCGGGCACGGAGAGGACCTTGAGCAGGACCAGGAAGATGCCGGAAAGAACCGAGTGAACGACAAAGAGCACGGGAGCGGCAAAGACAAAGAGGAAGTCCATGGGCTCGGTCACGCAGGAGAGCACGGCGGTGATGATCAGCGGGATGATAACGGCCTTGGTCTTATCCTTGTTCCCCTTGTAAGCGGTGAAGATAAAGGCGAGACCGATACCGATGTAGGGCCACAAGTTGTTGAAGGTGTAGCTGTTGAAGTAGGTGCTATCGGAGAAGGGCTGGCCCGTCATTGCCATCTCGGCAACACGGATGGGATAAGCGCCGGCGATAACCTGATCACCCAGCGTAAGGGTGCCGCCCACATCGGAGAACTGGAACGGGGTGTAGATGAGGTGGTGCAGACCGGTAGGAACGAGCAGCTTGTTGAGCATGCCGTAGATAAACAAACCGATGTTGCCCGACTCCTTAATGATGCCGGCAACGGAGGAGATGGCACCCTGAACCGGAGGCCAAACGATGCAGAAGCCAGCGCCCATGATCCAGGAAATGATGATCATGATCAGGAACGGAAAGCGAACGCCCGAGAACATCGAAAGGGCAATGGGGAACTGCTTGTTCGAGTACTTGTTGAACACGGCACCGGTGATGCAACCAAGAATGATGCCGCCAAACACACCGGTATCGAGCACCTGGATGCCCATAACGGTGCTCTGGCCGGTTCCGGTAAGACCGAGCATGCCGTTCGCATCGGCAAGAGAGCCGGTGGCGTTGAGCACGATGTTGTTAGCCTGCAGGAACAGGAAGAACGACATCAGGGCGATCAGCGAAGCATGGCCCTTGTTCTTCTTTGCCATGGCGCCGGCGATGCCAACGCAGAACAGAATCGAGAGGTTGTTGATGATAAACATCAGCGACTGATAGACAACGGCGCCCACAAGCTGGAACGGACCGGAGCCCAGTACGGGGACCAAAGCGCAGATGGTCTTGTTGGTCAGAATGATGCCCACGATGAGCAGGATGCCGGCAACCGAGAGATACATCATCGGCTGGACGATCGACTTCGCGAACACCTCCAACGGCGCTTTGAAATTGAACTTCTTTTTTGCGGTCATAGCGGTACTCCCCTTCCTTTTCCGCAAATTAAGACAGATGTGCCCTAGACAAGACTGTGAGCCTTGCCTTATATCAATCGATGTGTGGGCACGTTATGCCTAGAGACCAGGTTCTCCAAGCAGGTTAACAATGTGATATGCGAGATAACTCTTCTCGGCATCGGTAACGACAACGTTATAGGTAGACGACAAGTGGGCGGCTATGGCGTCCGCGCACGAGAATGCACGCGGATACGCCGTTTCATCGATTCGGAACAGCGCGTCGCCGTTGATTTGCCCGGCCGTAGGATCGAGTGCTCGCTGAGCGAAAAACTGCAGGTGACGAACGAAGCGTTCGTAAGGCAGCGAGGTGTCATCGAGGGTCGTGGCATAGCGCTCGGAAACAATCGCGAGCACGTCGCGAACAAGCTGAACCGAGATGATTAGACGGTCGGAGCGTTGCGGCATGGTGGCGTTGACGATATGCAAGGTAATGAAACCCTGCTCCTCCTCGCTCATCTGGATGCCCATATACTCCTTGATAATCTGCAGCGCACGGCCCGCAAGCGCGTACTCCTTGCGATAGAACTGCTGGATCTCGAGCAGCAGCGGATTCTCGCAGGAAACGCCTTTGCGCTCGCGATCGAGGGCGAGGCTGATATGGTCTGCGAGAGCGATAAGAATCTTGTCATTGATATCGACATTGAGCTCTCGACGAAGCATCTGAACGATGTCCTCGGAAATCACGAGGTTGACGGTGGGGATGGACTCCAAAAGATGTGCCAAGCGGTCAATCGTACGCGAATCCTGAGAAGTTCCCTCCTGCAACGCGTAGGTCTTTTCGACCGACGTCTCATCGATGGCATCGCCGGCATGGCGACCAAAGCAGAGGCCTCGACCGATGACGATGAGCTCGGAGCCATCGTCCGAAGTGACCATTGCGACGTTGTTGTTAAAAACTCGCTTGATAACCACGGTACCCACCACAAGAATTTACTCGGAAAGCCAGACGACAGGCTCTTTAACAGCAACAGGGCCGGAAGCATGCTCACGAAGAGTCGAGTTCTCCGAACGCTCGCACACGATAACGAAGACCGTGGGATCGAAGCCGGCAGCGCGAACCGCGTCGAAATCGACCTCGACGAGGGGCTGGCCCGCGTCGACATGGTCACCCTGGGCAACAAGCGCATGGAAGCCCTTGCCCTCAAGCTTAACAGTGTCGATTCCGATGTGCAGCATCACCTGAGCAGAGCTGTCGTCGGACATGATGCCCAGCGCGTGCTCAGTCGGAAACAGCGCCGCAACGGTACCGGAAACAGGAGCGCACACCGTTCCCTCTTGGGGAACCACGGCAACGCCATCGCCCACTGCACGACTGCTAAAAGCGGGGTCATTGGTATTTTCTAGATTAACAAGCTCGCCGGAAACAGGGGCGAGAATCTCGAACTCGGAAGTCGCAGTCGCCTGCTTGTCCGAGCCACCCATAAGGCGAGAAAAGAAACCCATGGTGGCATGTCCCTTCATAAATATAGCCCAACCAAAATCAACCGAATGCATCCAAAGAGACACATCCGATCAAAGACTTTGGTTAGGCCCACGTCCGAGGGACTCGGTAACCTTCCGCATTTCTTTTTACGGGGGTTATTGTAGGCAACAACAAAGCCAGAATAGTCATTATGACCGGTGAGCGGTATTTTTTCTTCGATAAACGGTATTTAAGCGACACTTAGGGACGTTCCTTTTCTGCCGGCACTCGGGGACACTCCTTGCAGCAATTTCGTATGCGCTAGATGAAGAGCTCGCATTCCTTCCGCACGACGCAAACCTTGCTCAGCATCTGGGAAACAGCGGATAGCTTGTTGGGATCAAGCTTGCGAGCGCCTCGCGGACATACGGCGATGCAGCGCATGCAGGAGATGCACGCCTTGCCAGCTGCTCGCTTGGGGTCACCCTTGTCGATAGCACAAACGGGGCACGCCGCGGCGCATGCACCGCAGGAGACGCAATCCTCTGTTGCCTCGGGTGCCATGCGATGACCTCCAGCTTGTTTATAAGGACGATTGCCGGGAACAGAGGGCTCGGATGCATCCTCAGCCAACAGCTTTTGCTGAATTTGCTGCGCAAACTCTGCGAGCTGCGCCACATCCTGCGCATCCGGTCGCCCAGCAGCAAACTGACGAGCAACGGAATGCTCAGCAATAGCAGAAACCGCTGCAACCACCCTAAATCCAGCGCGCTTCGCAACGTCCTCCAGCTCTACGAGCGTGTCCTCAAACGCGCGGTTTCCGTATACACAAACCAAAACAGTCCGAGCCCCGTTGCCGCGCACCATGCCCAACCGGTCAGCCACCACAGCCGGGATTCTACCGGCATACGCCGGCGCAGAGATTACGGCCACGTCGTCCTCAGTCATCGAGACAGCGCTGAAATCTAGCCCGCTATCGGTCAAATCGACGGTAACGGTATTCTTGTCCAGCGCCCCGGCCACAAGGCCAGACACCTTCCGCGTTCCGCCCGTCGGACTAAACACAATTTCGAATACGTCCATCGAGGCACCCTCCCCCTACGCCTGGCAACACGTCAAGCCGCTTTCACATCCAGCCAGAGTATACGGTACGTGGGATCCCCGTTTTGGTGCACCAAACACCCCACCAATACACCCACCCTACGCTGTCTGCCTCTTCGTTTTGTATAAATTACGGTACAGATTGTATATATTTACGGGATACCGCCGTGTTCTCCTGAGGTACCCCATCCTGGCCCGTGCAAAAAACGGAGTATTCTGCAACGTGACCGCGCCAGCACCGCCGCGGGCGGGCAAAACTGTAGGGCGCTGCGTCATTTAGGGTTCCGACATAGCGAGAATGACGTACCTTTGCTCCGAAAAACGGCGAAATCTAACTCAAACGCTCATAGGAGATATCTGAAGGCCGCCATTGGCAATACCGAATCGTATGCAGCCAGCTAGAGCTGCTGAATACTCCAAAAAATGCACGGCGCACCCCATAGGACCCATTGCTGCATGGCGGAAAATAGGTCCTCGGCATCCCCCAGATGCATTCCCGCGAAAATCACGTTTGAATTAGCGATGGACACGGCAAACAAAAGGGCCCGAGCGTTGTTTGTTCGGGCCCTTAGCTTGTCTCACGCTAGCGTGCGATGCGTATGTTACTTGCGCTTGCCGCCGCCGTCACCGGGACGGCGGGAGCTGCTGCCGCGCTTGCCACCACGACTATTGCCATAGCTGCCACGATTATCGCGACCGCCGG
>CABRDB010000091.1 GCA_902469555.1 uncultured Collinsella sp.
CCGGCGGGCCTGTTCCCAAAGTACACCGTTGAATCGCACAGAGGGGAGGAATGCGAATCAAACTCAACAGGGCAGGCTTTTTCATCGCCTATGGCCTGCTCCGTTGCTGAATTTAATATAGTTCACCGTGGTTTACTTTGTAGCGTCAATATGCGCCGCCATAGTTTCTCCATAAGTTAGCCCTGGTAAACCTGCAACGGAAAACCACCACAAAGGGGACAGGCACCTTTGTGGTGGTTTTGGCCACGGCAGAGCTGTTAGAG
Source organism: uncultured Collinsella sp. (assembly GCA_902469555.1). GTDB lineage: Bacteria > Actinomycetota > Coriobacteriia > Coriobacteriales > Coriobacteriaceae > Collinsella. Next base: position 264 of record CABRDB010000091.1, read on the forward strand.
TCCGGCAGGCCAGCGACAGGCGGCCAGGTCGACGTGCATGTCGTCCTTAAACGCCACACCCTCCCCTAACAAAAGCTCACGCTGAGCATCGGGACCGCCAAAGGCAAAGCCCTCACAAATGCGACCATCGGCAAACACCACGCGATGACAGGGAATCTCGCCGGGGCGCGGATTGCTATGCAGCGCATACCCCACATAGCGCGCACTTCGCGGGCGACCGGCGAGCAGCGCCACCTGACCGTACGTGGCGACCATCCCCTCGGGGATCTGCTCGACCACCTCATACACCCGTTCAAAAAAGCCCTCAGACGCCATCGCTCGCTCCCTTCTCCGCATTAACAGCATAAAGAAATGATCCCTTGGGGACGGAGGAAAACGGATCATTCGCGGCCTCCATGCGGTCGATGATCCGTTTTCCTCCGTCCCCAAGGGATCATTTGTTGGCAGGTCGGTTAGTTGGCGGGCTGGAAGAAGGCTACGGCTACGGCACCGGGGCCCACGTGGGTGCCGATGGTGGCGCCGATGGTGTGGACGGGCAGCTCGCCCTCGGCGTGGTCAGCCCACAATGCCGCGCTGTCCTCGATATACTTCTTGAGCACCGCATCCGAAAGACCCGTATAGCCGAGCGCAAGCGGCATGGAAAAGTCGATACCGCCCGCCATTTCGACCTTTTGGTTCAGCAGGTTGCGGCCGTTCTTGGAACCGCGCGCCTTTCCCAGCTGCACGATCAGACCGTCCTCGACAGCTACCACGGGCTTTACGTTGAGCAGCGTACCCACGGCGCCGGCCGCAGCAGACAGACGACCGCCGCGCACCAGATACTCAAGCGTCTCGAGCAGGCCGATAACCACCACGCGGTCGCGCACGGCCTCGACCGCCGCCGCGATCTGGGCCGCACTACGGCCCTCGTCCACCAAGCGCAGCGCATACTCGACCAGCACGCGCTCGCCCAGTGTGACGTTGTTGCTATCTACCACGTACACGTCGCCGCCCGGCGCCTCGGCTAGTGCGGTACGGGCGCTCTGATTGGTGCCCGAGAGCTTAGCGCCCACGGTAATAATCACAGCCTCGTCGCCAGCCTCACGAACCTCGGCGATAGCCTGCGAAAACGCGTACGGGTTTACCTGGCCGGTCTTGGGCAGCTCATCGCGCTCCACGAGCATCTCGTAAAAGCGCTGGTGATCGATGTCGACGCCATCCATGTACACATCAGTGCCAAAGGTGACGGACAGCGGCAAAACGTCCAGTGCCGGGTGCTCGGCCGGCGACATATCGCTTGCAGAATCGGTAATAATGCGGACGGACATAGCGAATCCTTTCTTGCGCAGGTCCCGCGCAGGGAATTTTGACAGCAATGCCCCGGCACGGTATACGCGCTCAAACGGGACGATGCAGTTGTTAATGGGAAGCAAATGCCTAGGCGGCCCTACAGCTCGCGCAAGGTGTTGAGAATCGTGCGCAGCGATGCATACATTTGCTCGCGCTGCTCCACACCCATGGCCTTACCGGTGGCGTCGAGCACTTCGCGAATAATGCGATCGGCCTCGTTCATGCTCTCGCCGCCCAACGTGGTCAGGCGAACCGGGGCGCGATACTTAACGGCGGCATCGCCCGAATCGTCGACCTCGACGTAGCCACCCTCCTCCAGATGCGCCAGCGTGCGCGAGACGGCAGCGCGGGTCACGCCAGCCATGCGGGCGAGGTCGGCACCAGTCAGGCCATCCTTGCTGCGCTCAAGATAGTACAGGCACATGATGTCGGAGCCCTTAAGGCCCAGCCTGGCGCCCTCAGATGTCTTAATGCGCTGGATCTCCTTGTAGAGTCCGCTGATCAGTCCGACAAAGTCCTCGAAACGTGTCTCGTCGTTCTGCTGCATGGGAGACGACCGCCTTTCGCTTGCATAATGCTAACGGGTAAACATCTTAGCCGTACCCAGCGATCACAAGCCCCGCACGCACTATTTGTTAACTCATCAACATAAAAACCACCACAAAGGGGACAGGCACCTTTGTGATGGTTTTGGGCATCAATAGGTTCTAGGCGCCGCTACAGCTCCACGCAGGGATTGTCGCGGGTCACAAGCGTCTTAACGACAACCGTCGCCCCCAGATAGCGCTCAAGAAGCTCGGCCAAGCGATCGATGGCGGCCTGGCAGTCCCCCATGCGCTCGGGCTCAACACATTCAATCGCCAAAAACACGTCGGCCGAATCGTCGGACAGAGCCGTTCGAACGCCGTCGCGCCAGTTCCAGCAGCGGCACACGGCACCTGCATCGTCGATATAAGCGAGCTCGCCGGGCAGCGTCGGGTCATCCGCTTCCTCGCCAAGCGGCAAGAACGCATCGCCACCGTCGGTCACCTTCAAGCGAAGATCTCCCTCAATCGCATGCAAATCCTCGCCTCCCACGGGCAGTGCGTAGGACAGCGACACCGTGTTGTAAATATCCACCGCCGGTGTGATATGACCGACCGGCTTGCCTTTGAGCACGCGCTTGAGCAGGTTCTCGATTGAGCAACGCGCGCCCTTTTTGGTCTTGAACAGACGATAGGCCTCGCGCCATGCCTTGACCGGCGCATTCTCGCTGATAGTATCGCTGGTCAGGTGGCGCTCCGCATCGATGTTGGCACGGTCGAGCAGCGCTGCAATCGCGTCCACGTCCTCTTGAGGAATCTGAGCCGCGGGCTTCATGCCCTCCACGACCACAACACCGATTGCCGCCTGCGGAAACAGCTCCCAAAATGAATCCTCGGCAATAAAGCTCTTCATACGTGCTCCCTTCACGATTCGTGCCAACACGGGCGCTCAAACAAAAAGCGCCCTTACAACGGCCACCTTCATAGTCCTACGGTGCCGTCACAAGAGCGCTCACGCTGTCCCCATCCGGAGAAGGGGACGATATGTCAGGCGTATTGTAACCTGAGTCATCCGCGCGAGCAAAACCACCACAAAGGTGCCTGTCCCCTTTGTGGCGGTTTTGGACCTGAGGCGACGCTAGTGGCGGAGTCCCAGCAGGCCGCGGCCGCGATGACGGGCGTCGGCGTGCACCTGAGCGTGCGGACCGGCGGCCTTGACGGACTCGGGCAGGTGCGAGTACTTCTTCTCGAAGTTCTCCTCGAACATCACAGCCAGGTTGTGTGCGGCCTCGTCGTAGCGAGCGGTGCTCTGCCAGTACTGGCGCGGCACCAGAATGCCGTCGGGCACACCGTGGCACGTGGTGGGAATGTCGACGTTAAAGATATCGTCATGCACGAACTCGCTGTCCTCGATGGTACCGTCGAGGGCGCGGGCCACCAGCGCGCGCGTGTAGGCAAGCTCGATGCGATGACCCACGCCATAGCCGCCGCCAATCCAGCCGGTGTTGACCAGGTACACACGCGTGCGGCCGTCGGCGATGCGCTCACCGAGCATCTTGGCATAGACCATGGGGTCGAGCGGCATAAACGGCTCGCCAAACAGCGAAGAGAACGTGGGAGTGGGCTCGGTGACGCCGACCTCGGTGCCGGGGATCTTGGCCGTAAAGCCCGTCACAAAGTGATACATGGCGGCGTCGGCCGTCAGACGCGAGATGGGCGGCAGCACGCCAAAGGCATCGCAGGTCAGGAACAGCACGACGCTCGGAGTGGTGCCCATGCCCTTGGTCCACGCGTTGGGGATATGCTCGACGGGATAGGCCACACGCGTATTGTGCGTGATCGAGACGTCGTCATAGTTGGGCTTGCGGTTCTCGTCGAGCACTACGTTTTCGCAGATGGCGCCAAAGCGAACGGCGTTGAAGATCTCGGGCTCGTGGAACGCGTCCAGGCCCTCGCACTTGGCATAGCAGCCGCCCTCGACGTTAAAGATACCCATGTCGGACCAGCCGTGCTCGTCGTCACCGATTAACAGGCGCGTGGGGTTAGCCGAAAGCGTGGTCTTGCCCGTGCCCGAAAGGCCAAAGAACACGGCCGTCTCGTGCGTGACGGGATCCATGCTGGCCGAGCAGTGCATGGGCAGTACGTCGTCCTCGACAGGCAGCAGGTAGTTCATGACGCTGAAGATGGACTTTTTGATTTCGCCGGAGTAACCGGTGCCGGCAACCAGAATCACGCGCTCCTGGAAGTTGATGACCACGGCGGCGCTGGAGTTGAGGCCCTTGATGGCGGGGTCGCACTGGTAGCCAGGTGCCGCGAGCACGCAGAAGTCCGGCTCGCCGGTGCGCGCAATTTCGCGGGCGAGCGGACGGGCGAGCATCTGCTTAATGAAGAGCGCTTGGCTGGCGCGCTCGCAGGCGACGAGCAGGCGACGCGTGTGGTTGCGGTCGGCGCCCGCCATGCCGCGCGTAACGAACACGTCGCGCTCGTTGAGGTAGTCGACGATACCGGCCTTGATGGCCTCGTAGCTCTCGATCGAAAGCGGGCGGTTGACAGCGCCCCAGGCAATCTTGTCGTGGACATCGGGGGTGTCAACGATAAAGCGATCGTTGGGAGAACGACCAGTGCGCTCCCCCGTCTCGATCACCAGCGCGCCGTTGGATGCCATGCGACCTTCGTTGCGGCGGATGGCATGCTCGACGAGCTCGGCTGCCGGCAGGTCAACCAGCAGGCGGGGCTGGTTCTCAGCGGGGTCTTCGACCAGCGTAATGCCAAAATTGGACAGAACTTCTGCAGGGGTAACACCAGGCATGGGGCCTCCTTTAAAAACGCGGCACGTGGACGCGGCGCGCACTTTACTCACGTAAAGCCCGTTGTACCCGATATGCAAAAACGTTTTTGCGGCAAGGGCGGCAAGCCCGCCCAACGGTCAAAAATCGCAGGCAAGCGGCCCAGTCATTGGGGACGTTCTTAAACGACTAGTCATTGGGGACACTCTTGAACAGGCAACATTCAAGGAGCGTCCCCGGATGCCGGCACTTAGGGACGTTCCCAAAGTGCCGGCACATAAGGAACGTCCCTAAGTGCCGACTACTGAATGGCGCCGCCGAAATTATTGAACAACCTGTTCAAAAACACGAATGGATACCACCGCGACTATACTAGAGCGCAGCAATAGAAAGGACCCCGCTTTGAGCATCACGCCCCTCGATAGCATTCGCCGCGCCATCGCCCGCCGCAACGGCATCTCCAACCCCGCTGCATTGAAAGACGGCGCCGCGAAGGCCCAGGGCGGCCGCATCGAGAACGGCCTCTTCCCTGCCTCCCACACGGCCGAAGAGCTCGCACGCATCCAGGAGCTGAGTCAGCGCAACGCCGGCGGACCCGATAGCAGCCAAGCCACACGTCGCCGGCGCGAACGCGATCAGGAGCCCGGCCCCGTCCGCCGCATGGTCAACGCTTGGTGGAACCGCCTGCTCGGCGCCATCTACGGCGGCGGCTTCTCCATGCAGGAAGCGGAATACGAGGAGCACGCCACCCGCCGCGACTATCTCTGGAATACCCTGGGCACCGCCGTGTGGGGCATGGCGTTTCCTCTGCTCACCATCGTGTCCACACAGCTCGTGGGCGCCGAAGAAGCAGGCAAATTCTCCATCGCCTTCGTCACCGGCACGCTCATCATGATCGCGTGCAACTACGGCGTGCGCAATTTCCAGGTCTCAGACATCGACGAAAAGACGTCCTTTGCCTCCTACCAGCTCAACCGCTGGCTTTGCGGAGCGCTCGCCCTAGGCTGCGGCCTCATGTACAGCAGCGCCCGCGGCTATGACGCGCATATGGCGACGATCGGCCTGGGCGTCTACCTCTACAAGGTGATCGACGGCGTCGCCGACGTGTACGAAGGCCGCCTGCAGCAGGCCGACAAGCTCTACTTGGCTGGCATGAGTCAAACGCTACGCTCCGTCGGCGTCATCGCGGTCTTCAGCGTGGCGCTGTTCCTCACGCGTAGCATGCCCATCGCGGCCATGGCCATGGGCATCGCCGCGATCGCCTCGCTCGTGCTGGTCACCGCGCCGCTCGCCCTGCTCGAGACCGAAAAATCGCGCCGCGTAAGCCTGCGTGAGGTCGGCCACCTGTTTGTCCAGTGCGCCCCACTCTTTGGCGCGCTATTCCTGTTCAACCTAATTGAGAGCATGCCCAAGTTTGTGATGGAAGGCAAGCTGGCATACAAATATCAGCTGTACTTTAATGCCCTGTTCTTTCCGGCGCAGGCTATTCTGTTGAGCATTGGATTTGTCTATAAACCGCAGCTCCTGCGCTTGTCGAGCATTTGGGCTAATCCTCGCAAGCGTCGTCGCTTTGACCTGATTATTGTTGCCGTTATGGCGCTGATCGTGGTCATCACCGGCGTGTGCGCCGCATTTATGGCAGGTCCCGGTATTCCCCTCATGAGCTTTATGTACGGTCTCAGCTTTGAGCGCTACCGTACGCTGGCGCTGCTAATGGTCCTCGCCGGCGGCGTCACCGCGGCCATCGACTTTATCTACGCCATCATCACGGTGCTGCGCCATGCCGGCGACGTCACCAAGGTCTACCTGATTTGTTTTGCCGTGAGCGTGGTACTCCCGGTGATCCTGATCAACCTGCTGGGCCTGATGGGTGCCGTCGTAAGCTACCTGGCTATCATGGCCCTACTGCTGGTGCTGCTGATTGTCGAGTACGCCCACATCCGCCAACGCATAGAACGAGCCCGCAACCCATACGGCGCCTAATTAGCTGCCCGGTCACCGGAATTTGCGATGGAATCACCCCGGCTGGGGTCTCGTTGCGGACAATATTCATCACGCAAAACTAAGTGAGTAGACTTTTACCGAATCCCCGACCACACCAACAGAGCACAAGTCTGTGACCTGCGGTTTTATTGAGGCAAATATGTTGGGTGCTCGGCATTTCCAAAAAAGTCTACTCACTTAGCCGGCGGGCAGCCAAATGATTATTTAATCCCCGTCCCAGAGAAATCAATTAGCGGGCAGAAGGGCAAAAGTAGTCAAATAAGCCCCGTCCCAAATTAGCTACCCCTTGCACCGATTATTCGCCCGGGTTGATGTTCGCGTAGAACTCCGCCCCGTCGTCCAGGCGCAGGATGCCCACGCGACCGAACTCGGAGCCGGTGGCGGCAGCGCAGTCGATGTCGATGCGATCGGGCACACCGGCGGCATCCTCGCCGCCCAGGCGCACAATCTGCCCGCGGCCCGACTCCTCGTCGAGCCCCGCAAGACCACCGACCTCGCAATAACGCCCGAGCGACACCGTTGGCGTGTGACCGCTCACCACGACCGGACCCTTGCCCTCGGCAGAAAGCAGCCCGGTCGGCACATCCCAATAGCCGTGACGAATCCAGAGCAAGTCATCGGACGACTGTACGGCGAGCATTTGCTGCAGCAGCTCGCGATCGGCATCGACCGCTCCCCTGCCGTCGCCGCAATCGACACCATGCTCAAGCAAAAACGCACGCGCCGCCTCGGTCTGAATGCCGGCGTGCACCAGCAGGTACGGCCGCTCGGCAGTCTCGACCACCGCGTAGAGCGGCAGCGCGGCCATCCATCGCACGAGTTCCTCGTATGCCTCAAATTCCATGTCGTTGAGCTGCTCGCGCGTCGTCCAGCCACCGTTGATATCCCAGGTCTCGGCATCGAGCGGATCCTGGCCAATGATGGCATCGAGCATGATCTGCTCGTGATTACCCTTGAGCACGCGGGCGTTGGGCAGCGAGCGCACGAGCTTAATAACACCGACCGGATCGGGCCCGCGATCGATCATGTCGCCCAGCACGTACAGTGTGTCGTCGGACGTCAACGAGATCTTAGACAGGGCCTCGTCAAGCGCACGCACGTGCCCGTGAGCGTCAGATGTCACATAGATCGCCATGGTACGCCTCTCCTTGCATTGCGGCCGAAGCCCGGTGCCGCAACTAAAACTTCAAGTTGAACTTAAACGTTACCCATTGTACTCCGTTGCAATAAAGCTGGAAAGGGTTTCCGAGCAGAGGCAAAGACGGCAGCCGTCTATGACGATATCGCGCACGCCCGCAATCCAACCCCATAAACCCACCATCTTTGGGTACAAATAACCGCAGACAACTGACCGTGCCACGCCAACCACCCAGGAGCGGACACCATCTATGAACCAGATCCTTCTCTTTATCGGCCTCGTCATCATTTTGTGCCTGACCATCAAACCCGTCGGCAAAAAGCTCCCCTTCCCCACCCTGCTCATCTTTATCGCGCTCGGCATGCTGTTGGGCGTCAACGGCCCGGCGCATATCGACTTTAGCGACTACGCGCTCACCGAAACCGTCTGCAGCACGGCGCTGCTGTTCATCATGTTCTACGGCGGCTTTAACACCAACATCGACCGCGCCAAGCCCGTCGCCGTGCCCGCGGTGCTGCTGAGCACGCTCGGCGTCGTCATCACCGCAGGCATCACCGGCGTGTTCGCCCACTTCGTGCTGGGCTTCGACTGGATCGGCGGCCTGCTGCTGGGATCAGTCGTGGCATCCACCGACGCGGCCAGCGTCTTTAGCGTTCTGCGCGAGCACAGCCTGTCGCTGAAGGGCGGCACCGACTCGCTGCTCGAGGTCGAATCGGGCTCCAACGACCCCGTCGCCTACATGCTCACCGCCGTGCTCGCCACACTCGCGGCCGGCGGCGACATCAACATTCCCGCACTGCTGGCCAAGCAGATTATCCTGGGCGCGGGCCTGGGCCTTGCCATCGGCTGGGCGGCGGGCCGTCTGATTGAACGCGCACACGCAACGGCCGAGGGCGCGCAGACCATCTTCTTGTTCGCCGTGGCGATCGTCGCCTACGCGCTACCAAGCTATCTGGGCGGCAACGGCTTTTTGGCCGTATACCTGGCCGGCATTGTGCTGGGTGCGAGCGACATCACCGGCAAGGTCGAGATGGCGCACTTCTTTGACACCCTCACCGAGATGGCCGAGATGACGATCTTCTTCTTGCTCGGCCTGCTCGTCACGCCCGCACGCCTGCCGCAGATGCTGCTGCCGGGCCTGGCGCTCATGGCGTTTATGCTCTACGTGAGCCGTCCCATCGCCGTCGGCGTGCTCCTGGCGCCCTTTAAGACGAACCCCCGCCAGGTCGCGCTCGTAAGCTGGGCGGGCCTGCGCGGAGCAGCTTCGGTCGTGTTTAGCCTCTTTGCCGTGGTGGCCGGCGTTCCCGGCGGACACGACCTATTTGACCTGGTGTTTGTGATTGCCGTGTCGAGCATTGTGGTGCAGGGCTCGCTGCTGCCAGCGGTGGCGAAGAAGCTCGATATGATCGATGCGACCGGCGACGTGCGCCGCACCTTTAACGACTATCGCGACGAAGACGGCATGTCATTTGTAAAGCTCAAGGTGGGTGCTGGCCATCCGTTTGCCGAGCGCTCGCTCGCCGATATTGGCAGCGCGACGGACATGCTCGTGGTCCTGGTGCTGCGCGACGGGGCGCACCCGGTGCTGCCCAACGGCGATACCGTGATCCAGGAAGGCGATCTGCTGGTGATGGCCGCCCCAACGTTCGAAGAGCGTGCCGAGGTTACGCTGCGCGAGGTCACCGTAACCCCCCACGGTCGCCTGGCCGGCCAGCGTCTTCGCGATGTGCCGCAGGGCAAGCACCCCTTTATCGTGGTGATGCTCAAGCGCGACGGCCAAACGATCATCCCCGACGGCAACACCCTAATATACGCCGGCGACGAAGCCGTCATCGCCACGCTCGCGTCGTAGCGGGCAGGAGGTAGCTAATTTGCGACGAAGAGATCAAGCGCCTAGAAAGCCTCATGCCTTCGCTCGCAGATTTGGATTTGCCTGAGGAGTAAAGCACCCCTCCCCCATGTAACCATCCTGTAAATCATAGCGGCGCACTCGGGTTTTGCTGTGATACGGTCGCGCCTAGCGCTCCACTGTGCTAAAGTATCCCGAACGTTCAAACGACTACGAGGGAGACTAGAAGATGGCACGTGTGCACAACTTCTCAGCTGGCCCGGCCGCGCTGCCTACAAGCGTGCTCGCCGAGATCGCCGACGAGATGATGGACTACCGCGGTTGCGGCATGTCCGTGCTCGAGATGAGCCATCGATCTAGCATGTACCAGCAGATTATCGACGACGCCGAGGCAACCCTGCGCCGTCTGCTGAGCATCCCGGACAACTACCGTGTTCTGTTTTTACAGGGCGGTGCCACGCTGCAGTTTGCGGGCATCCCCATGAACCTCATGCACCGCGGCCGCGCCGGCTACATCGTGACCGGCAACTTTGCCAACAAGGCATACAAAGAAGCCGCCAAGTACGGTGAGGCCGTGTTGCTCGCGAGCTCCGAGGACACCAACTTCGACCGCATCCCCGACATGGCCGACATCAATGCGCGCATTGCCGCCGAGGCCGCAGGCGACGGGCTCGACTACGTCTACATCTGCCAGAACAACACCATCTTTGGCACCATGTACCACGAGCTGCCCAGTTGTGGCGATGTGCCGCTGGTCGCCGATGTCTCGAGCTGCTTCCTGTCGCAGCCGCTCGACGTTGAGCGCTACGGGCTCATTTACGCCGGAGCGCAGAAAAACGCCGGCGCCGCGGGCGTGACCGTGGCCATCGTGCGCGACGACCTCATCGCAGATGGCCCCGCCTTTGCGCAGACGCCGCAGTACCTGGACCTTAAGACCCAGGCCGCCAAGGGTTCCATGCTCAACACGCCCAACACCTTTGGCATCTACGTGTGCGGCAAGGTGTTCCGTTGGGTTGAGCAGACCGGCGGACTTGCCGCCATGGCCGAGCGCAACTGGGCCAAGGCCAACCTGCTCTACGACCTGCTCGAGCACAGCGTGCTGTTCCATGGCACCACACAGGCCGACAGCCGCTCCATCGCCAACGTCACCTTCCGCACCGGCGACGCCGAACTCGACGCGGCCTTTGTCGCAGGCGCGGCAGAGCACCAGATTCAAAACGTCAAGGGCCATCGCCTGGTGGGCGGCATGCGCGCTAGCGTCTACAACGCCGTAACCATGGAAGATGTGCAGGCACTGGCCTCGTACATGAAGGACTTCGAAGCGCAGCTTAGTTTGAGCCCGCGATCTAACTAGCCCGCAACGCGCGGGCCGATCAGCCATCTCAGACCACCCTGTATAGATCAAAACCTGCTAAGGAGTTTTCCATGCGCAAGATTAAAACCATCGATGACATTACCAAGGACGGCAAGGTCGAGTTTGGTGAGGGCTACGAGTTTGTGAGCACCGCCGAAGAGGCCGACGCCATTCTGATGCGCTCGACCGACCTGCACGGCTACGAGCTGCCCGAGGGCATCCGCGCCATCGCCCGCTGCGGCGCCGGCGTCAACAACATCCCCGTCGAGGAGTACGCCAAGAAGGGCGTCGTCGTCTTTAACTCCCCCGGCGCCAACAGCAACGCCGTTAAGGAGCTCGTCCTAGGCATGCTGGTGCTCTCGAGCCGCGGCGTGGTGCAATCAATGAACTGGGTGCGTGACAACGCCGACGACCCCGAGATTCAGGTCGATGCCGAAAAGGCCAAGAAGGCCTTTGTGGGCCGCGAGCTCAAGGGCAAGCGCATCGGTGTCATCGGCCTGGGCAACGTGGGCTCCAAGGTCGCCAACGCCTGCGTCGATCTGGGCATGGACGTTTACGGCTACGACCCGTTCATTTCCGTCGAGCACGCGTGGGTGCTGAGCCGCGAGGTGCAGCGCGTGGGCACGCTCGAGGATCTCTGCCGCGGCTGCGACTACCTCACCGTGCACGTGCCCAGCAAGGCCGACACCATCGGCATGATCAGCACCGAACAGATTAACCTGCTGGCACCGGACGCCGTGCTCATCAACTACGCGCGCGAAACCATCATTGACGAGGACGCCGTCGACGCCGCCCTGCGCGAGGGCAAGCTCAGCTGGTTTAGCTGCGACTTCGCCACGCCCAAGACGGTCAAGATGCCCAATACGTTTATCACCACGCACTCGGGCGCCGGCACCGGCGAGGCCGAGGCCAACTGCGCCGACATGGCCATCAGCGAGCTCAAGGATTACCTGGAGAACGGCAACATCGCACACAGCGTCAACTACCCCGCCTGCAGCATGGGCAAGGCGCGCGCTGCAAGCCGCATTGCCTGCCTGCATGCCAACGTGCCCAACATGATCGGCCAGATCACGGCCATCCTGGCCAAGGACAACGCCAACGTGCAGCGTATGACCAACGAGTCCGCCGGCGAGAACGCCTACACCATGTTCGACACCGACGAACACCTAGACAGCAGCACCATCGAGGCGCTCAAGCAGATTCCGTCGATGTATCGCGTGCGCGTGATCAAGTAGCGCCGACTGACCTGACGGGCAGTTCCCCATGTGGCCTGCCCGTCGCTGACATTGAATGCCCGCGGGGGCGCCTTTCGCACGAGAGGCGCCCCCATTTTTGTGAGCGCTCCATTAAATGCACTGAGCCGCTTCTTGGCATACAATCTGTATGTTGACCTAACTATCTGTGAGGTGCCTATGGTTGATACAGATTTTGCTTGGCGGCTTACGCAAGGGCTCGTGCGGATCGACAGTTCAGACCCGGGTGCGTATGAGGACGAGATTGAGCGCTATATCAAAGCGTTGGTTGAGGAACGGTTGGCGCAGCTGAGCTATCCGGTACTCGATGCCGTGCAGATTGCAGAGCACGAAGTACTCCCCGGACGCCGCAATCTAATGGTCACCGTGCCGGGCCAAAGCGACGAGCCACGGCTCGTCTACATCTGCCATTTGGATACCGTCACCTTGGGCGATGGCTGGGACGCGGACATTCCGCCGCTCGGAGCGATCGTGCGCAACGATAAACTCTACGGCCGTGGTGCCTGCGATATGAAGGGTGGCCTGGCCTGCGCCATTGCCGCACTGGTCCATACGCTCGAGCGCGTGGCGGCAGAAGGCGAGCTGCCCCACCGCGGCTTTTCACTCATCTGCTCGGTCGACGAGGAAGACTTTATGCGTGGTTCAGAGGCAGCTATCGATGCCGGCTGGGTCGGCTCGCGTGAATGGGTGCTGGACACCGAGCCCACCGACGGACAGATCCAGGTAGCGCACAAGGGGCGTACGTGGTTCGAAATTGAAATGACTGGCGTGACGGCGCATGCGAGCCAGCCCTGGAAGGGCGCGGATGCCGTCGCCGCCATAGCCGAGGTCGTGTGTTCGCTCCGTCGCGCGTTTATGGCGCTGCCCGCGCACGATGAGCTGGGGCCTTCGACCATCACGTTTGGCCAAATCGAGGGCGGATATCGCCCCTATGTCGTGCCCGACCGCGCCAAAGTCTGGGTCGACATGCGTCTGACCCCGCCGACCGATACGGCCGCCGCGACGCGCATGGTAGAGCAGGCCATCGCCGTCGCCGAAGCCGCCGTTCCCGGTTGCCATGGCAGCTACACCGTGACGGGCGACCGCCCCGCCATCGAGCGCGACCCGAACTCTCCCCTTCTAGCAGCGCTCATGCGTGCCGCCGATGACGTGACGGACGTGGACACGACCGTCGGCTTCTTTACCGGCTACACCGACACCGCCGTCATTGCCGGCAAGACAGGTAACCGCAATTGCATGAGCTACGGTCCCGGGTCGCTCGCGCTCGCGCACAAGCCCAACGAATATGTGCCCCACGCCGATATCGTTCGTTGTCAGCAGGTGCTAATCGCGCTCGCCGATAACGTGCTCTGGGACGCGAGCGGCCAAGTTGGGGCATAATAAGCCGCGAACAAACCGACTCGTGCGTTAGGACCGCCCATGAAAGCACTTCCGTTTCCCTGCATCCGCCCGGCTCAGGACCGCGTGCTCGAGGCGCTGCCTGCAATGGGCAGCATCCTGAGCGGCAACGATGCTCTGCGCGGAGCCATTGCCGATGGTCTGATGCTCAAGGACCCGGGTGCGGCGTATTACGTGTACGAATGCTCGGGCGAGCCGGGACGTGTGACGGGTGTCGTGGCGATCTGCCCGACGAGTGTACTTGCGGGCGGCAAGGGCGATGCCAGCGCCGACGTGGCCGCCGCTGCGCACGCGATCGCCGAACTCAAAGTTCAGCCGCGCCCCGTGTCGCTCGCCTACGAGGCGTCGCCCGTCATGGACATCATCCTGGGCGCTGCCAAAGAGGGCGCCTCGCTCTACGCCGTCACCGACCCCGCGGGCATTACGCACCGCGTGTGGGAGGTCAAGCGCGAGGACGCCGTCGGCGCCATCCGTGCCATGCTCGACCAGGCGCCGGAGCCGGCACTGGCCGACGACCCTGCCTACGCTGCCGCACTAGTCGAGGCATCACAGCTCCTGGCCGACGATGCCCATGCTGCCGGCACCTACACGGGCAAAGAGCCGTTCAACTTTGCTGTAGCCGCACTGTTCCCCGCCGCGCAGATCGCCGGCGCCGCGCCGCAGGTTCCGACGGGTCTGCTCACGCACCAAGTCGCGCGGTTCTAGCAAGACCAGACCACGCAGCACAAAAATCGGCAGCTCAACAAACAGGGGGCGGAGATGCAGCAGGTACATGTATCTCCGCCCCTTTTGCGTCGAGAAGTTATGCCGGCGACCCGAGCCGCCACGCTCGCGTTATCCGCGCTGCGGACCTGCAGTAGCCACAAGCGGTTCAAGGCCCAGCTCGCGTGCGTAATCCTCCTGCGTAAAAATCTCAATCAGCTCAAACGTGTCGGATTCGTCGTCAAACGCAAAGTGCAGCACCGAGCAGTTGCCCGGCACACGGTCGCGCTCGTCTGCCGCCGCGCCCTTCACGTGATCCATAAACTCCTTGATAGCCGAGCCATGACTTACCGCGAGCACGCACGCATGGTCCGGACGCTGCATAAGCTCGGTCAGCGTCGCCACCATGCGCTCGCGCACCTGCATCTGGCCCTCGCCGCCAAACTGACGATAGAAATCGCGCCACGGGCGCTCGGGCATAAGCATCACGCGCTCGGCCTCAAAGTCGCCAAAGAACCACTCGCGCAGTCCGTCCAGACGCTCGTACGCCAAGCCCGGCCACAGGTTGGCGATAGTCTGCTCGGTGCGATGAAGTGTGGAGGTGTAGGCATGATCGGGCTCAATGCCGCGCGCACGCAAAAACATGCCGGCACGCGCCGCCTGGTCGCATCCCAACTGCGTAAGCGGCGAGTCACTCCAGCCCTGAATAATACGCTTAAGGTTGAATATCGTCTGTCCATGACGGACCAGATACAGATCTTTATTCATAGGGGTCCTTTCGTTCGTTACCAACCCAAGAGCGAAAACGCCCCGTCGCAATAGCCAAAATGAAGCACGGCACCGTTGTCGGGTAGTTCTCCCTCGCCAGTCACATACTCAAGAAACTCCTGGCAGGCTGAGCCGTGGGAAACCGCCAGCACGCAGTCGTGCTGCGGCCTGGCCATGATGCGGGACAGCGCCGCGACCATGCGCGACTGAAGCTGCACTTCCGACTCGCCGCCAAAGGCCACCGGATAATCGCCCCAGGGCTGCGGCGGCATCTCGCGATTTGATGTACCCTCCAGCGAGCCCAAATGCCACTCGCGCAGGTCATCGACCAGCTCTATCGAGCGGCCCTCACCAGCAATTAGCTCAGCCGTACGCCGCGCCCGGCCCAACGGGGAGGAATACACATGGTCAAAGGCCACGCCGCACGCCTCAAACGCCGCGCGCGTCGCCAGCGCCTGCTGACGCCCGCGCGCCGTAAGCGGCGAATCGTGCCAGCCCTGCAAAATGCTCTGCACATTGAGCTCAGTCTGCCCATGCCGCACCAAATACAGATCGGCCACATGCCCTCCCCTCGTACCACCACAAAGGGGACAGGAGTCTTTGTGGTGATTTTGCCGCCGGATTGCGCCGCAACGACGCACAACTACAGCAGCACGTCGGCAAGCGGACGCTTGGGCACGTGATGCACCTGCGCCCCATCGCGCCAGTAATTGATAGAACCATCCGGGTTGGAATCGATCGCATCGATGATCTGCGTTTCGGCCGGAACGCCAAACGCCATGATCAGCTTGAGCTCGTATCTGTCGTTATCGAGCCCCATGGCATCGATTGCGCGGGGCGTAAAGGCCTTGAACATGCAAGCCGCCACCTCGGGCGTTGCGCTGCGCGCGGCGAGCATCATCGTCTGAGCCGCGATGCCCGTGTCGACCTCGGTGATAGGCGCGGCGGGCTTGCCGGGAACGGCGCGCTCGGCAAGAATCGCGATGTAGCCGGTCGGGCGCTCGCCCTCGGCAGGGCCCGGCCAGTCCTTGAGCGCGCCGGCCCATGCGAGCTCGTCAAACACACGAGCGCAGTCCTCGGCGTCGCTCACCACATGAAAACGCAGACGCTGAGCATTAGCGCCGCAGGGAGCCAGGTGCGCCAGCTCTGCCAGCTCAAGCAAAAACTCGCGCGGTACGCGCATGGACTCGTCAAATCGACGGCATGTGCGGGCACGACGGACCAGCGCGTCAAACGATTCCAGACCGAGCTTTTCGCAACCTTGCTTTGCCATCAACTCCACGCTCGACGGCGCCGCGGGAACAGCTTCGTTCATAGAGACCCCCAATACAAGGCAATTGTTCTTAGGAAAATCTAACCTAAAACGCAGGCAATAACGAACAGAGCCGCAATGTTCTACACCTGTTGAATAGAAAAACGCGACATGGGGAACAACGAGAACAAATCGGGACCTTTGGGTTACACTTCGCCCTCCCCGACCCATACGCCGGTGCCTTTAGGCGATACTTGTTGTAGCAACTGCGACATACGCCGCAAAAACAACAATGACGGCAAACGCCGCGCGGAAAGGAGACCTCATGGGCATCTTTAAGAACGACGACCAGCAGTCGAATCTGTTTGGATTTGACGAGAAAAGCATGGCAGGCAAGGCAATCAAGGCCGTGCGCTGGATCTACGCCGTCACGGGCGTCATCGCGCTGCTTGCCGGCATCGCGCTGCTGTTTGCGCCCGCCAAGTCCCTCGTCTTCCTGACGACCGTCCTGGGCTTCTACTTTGTGATCACGGCTGGCGTCAGGCTGTTCACCGCCATTTTTGAGCCGCTGCTGCCCGCCGGCTGGCGCGTCACGAGCATCATCTCCAACCTGCTCATCATCCTGGGCGGCGTCATAATCCTGCGCAACCAGGCCTTCTCGACCGCGACGCTCACCACGCTCGTGGTGGTCGTGGCCGGTTTTGGCTGGATCGTCGAAGGTGTCATGTCCATTCTGGAGTCCGAGCTTTCGTCTAACCGCGCCCTTGCCATCCTGAGCGGCGCGCTCTCCATCATCGCCGGCATGTTCGTGTTTATCTATCCACTGTGGTCGGCAAAGATGCTCGTCATCTTTAGCGGCGCCGCGCTCCTGGTGTTTGGGGTGACGCTGATTATTCGCGCTATCCGCTTTGGCAAGCTGGTGCGCTAGATGCCGCGAACGCTGTTTATTGATGCTGACGCCTGCCCGGTCACGCGCGAGTCGATCGACTGCGCGCGGCGGGCGGGCGTCGCCGTGGTGATTGCCGGCAACAGCACGCAGAACCTGGAGCGGCACATTCGCCGCGACGATCCACGTGATGCCGAGCACGCGCGACGCGGCTTTTGGGTCACCACGCTCGATGTGAGCGTGGGCGCCGATAGTGCCGACTTTGCCATTGTCGAACGTCTGCAGGCGGGCGACGTGGTCGTGACGCAGGACATTGGCCTGGCGAGCATGGTGCTCGGCCGCGATGCCTCCGCCATCGGCGTGCGCGGGCGCGTGTACGACAAGGCGACCATCGACACGCAGCTGTTTATTCGTCACGAGGAAAAGAAGGTGCGCCGCGCTGGCGGTCGCACCCGCGGGCCAGCAGCCTTCACCAGCGAAGACCGCGCCCGCTTTAAGCGCAACCTCACCGAGCTGCTGCGCTAACCAAGGCAGATTTTTGGGACATGCCTAAAACTCTGCCTTTTTGTTTTGGACGGTGTGAGCGCTCAGGATCCGTGGCTCAACAAAAAACGGGCTTCAAAATGCCATGCGTCGCCGCATTGTGCAGACGCCGTGCATGGCTATTTTGAAGCCCGTTTTGTTAGGACTACTTAGAGGCCAAAGGCAGATAGGACGAGGCCCCAGCCCGCGCCGATGACATACATCATGACCAGGAACACGGCGTTTTCGCGAGCGCTGCGGTTGGTGCGGAACAGCACCAGGTAGCCCACGCCGGCGGAAATGAGCGTGCCGGCGAGCATCGGCGCCAGCTGCAGCGCGCCTTCCAAATACAGTTGCGTAATGACCACGCTCGCCGAGCAGTTGGGGATCAGGCCGACAAGCGCCGAACCCAGGACGGCGAGCGTCTCGTTGCCACGCAGGAACTGCTCGATCGCAGATTCGCCAAAGGTCTCGAGCACGGCGACCAAAATCAGCGTCACCAGGAAAATGAATACCGATACCTGCACGGTATGCGAGATGGCGCTGCGGATAATCGACAGGACGGGCGCGCCTTCATGGGAGTGAGAGTGACCATGGCCATGATGGTGTTCATGCTCGCCCTCATGACCGTGATCGTGACCGTACCCATGCCCGTGCTCGTCCTCGTCCTCGTCGTCATCACAACCGCAATGGTCGCGCTCGCACAGCTCATGGATGTGATCGGCGCTCACGCCCGCCTCGGCCACCTCGTCGATGATGTCACCACCGCTGTGGTCGTCGTGCGCGCAATTCACGTGGGCCGGGTTGGCCGCGGTTCCCAGCACGGTACGGCGAATCGCCGCATGCGCGCGAGAGTTACGACGCAGGCCGCGAATGGCGGCGTCCACGATAAAGCCCGTGACTAGCGCGATCAGTGCCTTCGAAGCCAAAAGCATCGCCATGGTCTGCACGGGCACCTGCTCGGCAAGCAACAGCGGCAGCATCTCGTCGGAGGTCGAAAGGAACACCGCAACCAGCGTGCCCAGCGTCACGACGCGGCCGGCGTACAGCGTTGCTGCCATGGCCGAAAAGCCGCACTGCGGCACCATGCCCAGCAACGAGCCAACCACGGGGCCCGCGGCACCGGCGCGCTTGATGGTGCCGTTAACGCTGTCACCCGCGACGTGCTCCAGGGTCTCGAGGGCCAGATACGTCACCAACAAAAACGGCACCAGCGACAGCGTGTCCTTGCCGGCGTCGAGCAAAATATCTATCAGTAAATCCATGACGGATGGAACCTTTCGTGTCTTTCGGCAGCATTGTAAAAGTCCTAGCGGTCAACTAGGGTATTGTAGTTGACCTAGGCGTGGTGCCAATAGTTGCCCATGGTAAACTATCATCTCGCCATAACTCAGTAACCCCGAGCCGCGCGACGCGGCCCGTCCAAGGAGCAGCCTATGAACGTTTCGCAAGCACTTGAATACGAGCGCCAGCCGTTTATTCCCATGTTTATCTATGGCGATCACGGTGCCATGGAGTCTGAGCGCCAGAAGGGCGAAGAGGCCCTCAAGGTGCTCGAGACCGAGTACTTTACCGCCGAGGACGACCCCGGCTTCGACTTTGCCACCGTGCGCGACCTGGCCGACCGCAACCGCGACCTTTGCGACCAGATCGGCGAGGCACGCCTGCGCAATGTGACGCCCGCGACGCTCTCGCGCGGCCTGTCCGACGCCGACACCTGCGCCGCCATCGGCAAAATGCAAAAGCGCACCGCCGCGTCGGTCCTGCGCGAAATCCGCGGCGACCGCGACGCGCTCGGCGTGGCCTACGCCCGCAAGCCCATCCAGGGCACCGTGCTCGGTGTCGACATCGAGACCACCGGCCGTGCACCCGAACGCGGTTATATCATCAACGTCGGCTGGGAGATCATGGAACTCACCAGCGACGCCATCCCGCACGACGCCGAGGCGCGCTACTGCGGCCTGCCCGACATCTACCGCGGCGAAGATGTGCCGCTGTCGAATATCCACCACATTACCTGGGACGACATCGACGGCAAAACGCCCTTCCGCGAGAACAAGGAGCTGCAAAAGCAGCTGCTCAAGCTTATGAAGAAGTACCCGTACATGGCGCACAACGCCGCCTTTGAGGACAGCTGGTTCAAGATTCACCTGGACGGTTACGCCGAGGCACGCCGCGCGGGTAAGATCATCGTCATCGACTCGCGCCAGATCTGCCGCAGCCTGGACGCCGACGTGCGCTCGCTCCCCCGCGAGTCCGCCCCCGCCGCGCTCGAGAACTGGGCACGCCGTCGCGGCACCCTCGCGCCCGACGCCAACGAGCAGCATCTGGGTCTGGACGACACCGACCTCATGCTCCGCACGGTGCAGGCCGAGTTCAACCTCAAGAACCTATTCGCGAAATAGCAACGCCTGCGACAAACGCTGCTTGTTCACGAGCGGCCTCGCAGCGGGAAACACCGCAGCGGGGCCGCCCTACGTTCCACAGATAGATCTGCCATCACAAATTCTGAACCCCCCATTTTGAACGATTTCAACCAATTCCCGACACGTAATTCGTTGTCGGATGGTGATGCATCGGTATCAAATGTGCAGCAATTGAGTATTTATATGCCATAGCTAAGCTGCGAAAACTTTTATTTAGGGCATACCAACCCATAATTCCGTCAAGCTTTTGGACAGCATTTGGTTAGACCTCTAAAACGGCTTTTCCACTCAGCGCCATCAACACGGCATTAGCTGACACGATATATACCATGAGTATCGTATTGTCACATACCACTGCAAAAGCGGTCTACCAGGCCGCGTATTCGGCGTCTGCGAAAGACACCGAGCCCTGTAACCCTGCCGCGATTTACGGATCATGTCCCACCGGAACGCTCCTTGACGCAGCCGCAGAATGGCTCACCAAACACGATGTTTCCCTCGACGCAAATGATTGCCTCGAGGTAATGGTGTTTGATCGCAGGAATGCGCGCTATGCACTGAACTGTCAATGCCACGTTTCGTCAAAACGATTCTCGAACTCACGCTTTATAGAGCTCAAAGATGGCATCTTCATTGTTGGCGTTGAGCTTTGCGCACTTCAGGCCGCCACCTATCTCCCTTTTCGCGAACTGGTGGAGTACTACTTTGAATTGTGCGGCGCTTACTCCCTTGGAACCGGCTCTTCCACCTCGTATAACGAGCGTTTCGCGCTCACCTCGACCGAAAGGTTAAAACAGTTCTTTAATTCCATTACCAGATGCGACGGTCTGGCCCTTGCCCGAAAGGCGATCCAATGTGTGCGCGACGGATGCCGGTCTCCTATGGAAACGGCCTTTGTCATGATGCTAACGCTGCCTAAAAGCGAAGGAGGGTTTGGTATTAAGGGAATTGAGACCGATTACGAGGTGCAGGTCACCGCTGCCGCAAAGAATCTCACGAGACGCAAAAAGTTCTTTATGGATGCGTATCTAAAAAAATCTCGCACAGACATTGAATACAACGGGTTTTATCATGACGCGGAAGAAGACCGCGCCATCGATGAGGAGCGCAAGAATGCGCTTGCGTCCATGGGATACGGAATCATCACCGTCAGTCGTTATTCCTTTATGCATGCCAGCGCTTTCGTTAGGGTCATGGAGGCGATCCAACGGAAAGAGGGCATACGCCCCTCGCGTCTGCCAAAAGACTTTCAAATCATGCAGGAGGACCTGAGACAGTTTGTGCTCAGAAGGTTTATAGAAGAGAAAAAGCGAATTCAGAAGCAGCTTCGCCAGGATTCCGAAGATCGTCAACGAATCGACCTCGAAAAAGCAACACTCGAAGGCATCACGCTGGATGACCCGACAATAAATGAAGTTCCGGCAATCGATGACATGCAGACTGTCGAATCCGACAGCCCATCATTTGCCCAAATAAGCAGCCTCGCGCCCGAGGGCAGAATCTTCGGGGCCGGAAGCTAGACCGGCTAACAAGGTGGGTACCCTAGCGATGTGCAAAATTGCGAGTATTCAGCAGGGTCGGCCCTCCAGCACCCACAAGTTAATCCAAATGAGAAACAAAAACGCTATCGAACGAGAACGTTAGGCAACATTTGAGGAAGACCTTGTCTGTTTACCGCCCTTGGATAACTCTTGAGCGGCTTTATTTGGCCTGGAATAGATTAACGGACCCCCTATAGTTGCAGAATACTCCAGTTTTTGCACGGCGCGGGGGCACCCACCCCGGCATCGGCTATCAAAACCGCTCAGTCCGGAATCTCGTCCACTATTCCCCATCATTTTGTGCGACGAATTACCTGAACGTCATTGACATATGAACATGCGCTCATATAATCGGAAGTAAGTTATATGAGCGCATGTTCATATGAAAGGATATTGCAATGAGCATCCGCGTTGATGAAACGAAACCCGACACCGAGGCCACCGAGCCCGTGATCCCCACCACCTGCTCGCCCGAGGACCTTCCCGACGAGGAGCTTCTCTACGACCTCGCCGACCTGTTCAAGGTCTTCAGCGACACCACGCGTATCAAGATTCTCTATGCCCTCATGGGCCGCGAGCTCTGCGTGGCAGACATCGCCGAAGCGACCGAAACCTCGCAGTCGGCAGTATCGCACCAGCTGCGCACACTCAAGCAGTCGCACCTAGTTAAATTCCGACGCGACGGCCGCAACATTCTCTACTCGCTCGCCGACGACCACGTCTACACCATGCTCAACCAAGGCATGAGCCACATCTGCGAATAGCGACCAACCACGGTACCAGCGCGGCCTGCACCCAAGCCGAAAAAAGAGAGAAAGGAACCCACCATGAAAAAGCAGTTTAAACTCGACGAGATCGACTGCGCCAACTGCGCGCGTGAGCTTCAGGACGAGCTGGCCAAGCTCGAGGGCGTT
The DNA here is from genome assembly GCA_902469555.1 of uncultured Collinsella sp. Lineage (GTDB taxonomy): Bacteria > Actinomycetota > Coriobacteriia > Coriobacteriales > Coriobacteriaceae > Collinsella. The sequence continues at coordinate 22,910 of CABRDB010000091.1, forward strand.
AAATCCGTGTCCGTCAACTTTATGACCCAGAAGCTGACGCTCGAGGCCGATGATGCTGAGTTCGACGAGGTGCTCAACCGCGTTGTTGAGTTTACGGCCGACGCCGAGCCGGACTGCGAGATTATTCTCTAGCCCAGGTTTACGCCAACCTGCAAGGCCGCGCTTGCCGCGGCCTTTGCTCGCGAAATTATATGAGCGAGTGTTCATTCATTCAAATGGGAGGATACGAGTCATGGCCACCGCCGACCCCAAGAAGAAAAAGAAGAAGCGCAAGAAAAAAGAGTCACTCGAGCATAAGCGCAACCGCATCCTGGTAGCGCTGGGCATTTTTGCGGTGGTGTACGCCCTCGGGGAGCTCGGCACCCTCGCCGCCACATTCGGCACCCCGGGCGACATCTACGCCAGCTTTGTGCTGTTCCTCGTGCCGTTTTTGATTGCCGGATACGACGTACTACAAAAGGCATTCAATAACATCCGCCGCGGCAAGGCGTTCGACGAGAGCTTCCTCATGGCCGTCGCGACCATCGGCGCGTTTGCCATGGTGTTCTTCCCCGATACCGACCCGCACATGGCCGAAGGCGCCGCCGTCATGCTGTTCTACCAGGTCGGCGAGCTGTTCCAGGCATACGCCGTGGGCAAGAGCCGCAAGTCGATCAGCGCCATGATGGACATCGCGCCCGACTACGCTAACGTCGAGCAGCCCGACGGCACGCTCGAACAGGTCTTTCCCGATGACATCGCCGTGGGCACCGTGATCGTGGTCAAGCCCGGCGAGCGCGTGCCTATCGACGGCGTCATCGTCGAGGGCGAAACCCAGCTCGACGCCGCCGCGCTCACGGGCGAGTCAGTCCCCCGCCCCGCCAAGTTCGGCGACGATATCATCAGCGGCTGCATCAACATGACGGGCCTCATCCGTGTGCGCACCACCAAGCCCTTTGGCGAGTCCACCGTCGCGCGCGTCCTGGAGCTCGTGGAGAATGCCAGCGAAAAGAAGGCGCGCACCGAGAACTTCATCACGCGCTTTGCCCGCGTCTACACGCCCGCCGTCACCGGCGCGGCTGCGGTGCTCGCGCTTGGTGGCGGCCTGGTGACTGGCGCTTGGTCCGATTGGATTCTGCGCGGCCTGACCTTCCTGGTCGTCAGCTGCCCGTGCGCGCTCGTGATCAGTGTGCCGCTGAGTTTCTTTGGCGGCATCGGCGGTGCCTCCAAGCTGGGCGTTCTCATCAAGGGCTCCAACTACCTCGAGGCGCTCGCCGACGTAGACACCGTCGTCTTCGACAAAACCGGCACGCTCACCAACGGAACGTTCTCGGTCGTCGCGGTGCACCCCGAGGCAGGCTATACCGAGCAATCGTTGCTCGAGGTTGCAGCCCTTGCGGAGTCGTTCTCCGATCACCCCATTGCGCAGTCCGTGCGCGACGCCTACCAGGGCGAGGTCGACCCCAAGCGCGTGACGGATTCCACTAATGACGCGGGCCACGGCGTGACAGCGACCATCGACGGCAAGCATGTCGTCGTCGGCAACGCCAAGATGCTCGCCGCGGCCGGAGTCGAAGCGCCCGATTGCGAGGTCGTCGGAACGATTCTGCACGTGCTCGTTGACGACGTGTATGTCGGCCACATCGTGATTGCCGACACCGTAAAGGCCGATGCCGAGCAGACGATCCGCGACCTGCACGCCGCTGGCATCAACCGCACCGTAATGCTCACAGGCGACCGCGAGGAAGTGGCTGCTGCGGTGGCCAAGCAGCTCGGCCTCGACGAGTTCCACGCGCAGCTGCTGCCGGGCGACAAGGTCGAGCGTGTTGAAGCGCTGCTCGCGGCCGAAAGCGGCAAGGGCAAGCTCGCCTTTGTCGGCGACGGCATCAATGATGCGCCCGTGCTCACCCGTGCCGATGTGGGCATTGCCATGGGCGCCATGGGGTCCGACGCCGCAATTGAGGCCGCCGACGTTGTGCTCATGGACGACAAGCCGTCCAACATTTCCCGCGCGATCCGTGTGGCGCGCAAGACCATGACGATTGTTTGGCAGAACATTATCTTTGCGCTGGGCATTAAGTTGCTGATTCTGGTGCTTGCGGCACTGGGTATCGCCAACATGTGGCTTGCCGTGTTCGGCGACGTAGGCGTGGCGATCATCGCCATCCTGAACGCCATGCGCGCGATGGGTGTCAAGAACCTGTAGCACTCGTGGTCTCTCTGGCCGGGGCCGGGCTTGGTTTTGAAAACGTCCTCGCGCATGAGGCCCGCCTTTCCTGCTCCTGCGGAGCAGCGGAAAGGC
>CABRDB010000092.1 GCA_902469555.1 uncultured Collinsella sp.
ACGGCCATCGGTTTCAACCGGCGGAGGAGGGCTTCGTCGGCCATGCGGCGCGTCGTGGCATCGAGCGGCGTGTGGAACGTGACGAGGTCGCAGTGCCGCGCCACCTCCTCCAACGGGACGAAGTCGCCGCCGCCTTCGCGTGCGGCACGCGGCGGATCGCAGGTCAGCACGCGGAATCCCCACGATGCGGCGTACCGGCGTACCAGCTCCCCGACGTGTCCCGCGCCGACCACTCCCAGCGTCTTTTCGGCCGGATGCCACCCGTCGCGCTGCGAGAGGTGATGCAGTACGGCTGCGATCCATTGCAACACGCCGCGGGCGTTGCAGCCTGCGGCCGTTGCTACGCCGATCTGCCGGCGCCGGCAGTAGTCGAGGTCGATATGGTCGAATCCGATGGTCGCCGTGGCGATGAACCGCACCCGCGAACCGTCGAGCAGCGCCGCGTCGCAGCGCGTGCGGGTGCGGACGATCAGCGCGTCGGCGTCGCGCACGTCGCGCGCCGCTATCTCCCTGCCCGGAAGATAGCGTATCTCGGCGTAGGGTTCGAGGACCCCTTCGAGAAACGGGATGGCGTTATCGATGACGATTTTCACTTTTCACTATATGTATAATCGGGACAAAGGTAGGAAAATTTGAAAGGTTTCCTATCTTTGACTCCGCCTTGGATACTTCGTCTCGGCATAATCAAGCTGGCGCTTGCTTCTGCGCTCGACTTTTCGTACTTTGGCTGACGCCTTAGATACTTCGTCTCGGCATAATCAAGCTGACGCTTGCTTCTGCGCTCGACTTTTCGTATCTTTGCGGAGATACGTCGCAAACACCCTGCCGGTTCGCGGAGCCTGCGGATGTCCCGCTGCGGTGCGCTGGTACCTCCGGATGCGATATGACGATTTGATATGAATACACTCGATACATTCGACCCCAATGGGGTAGGGCTCGACAACGGGGCCTATTTCGGCCTGCCGTTCACGCCCGACGAGGCAAGGCTGGTGCTGATTTCGGCGCCGTGGGACGTTACGGTTTCCTACGGTACGGGGACGTCGGAGGCGCCCGACGCCATTATCGAAGCCTCGATGCAGCTCGACCTCTACGACGCCCTGTCGCCCGGCGCGTGGCGGCGCGGCATCGCCACGGCCGACATCGACTACTCGCTGTTGGAGACTTCGCAACGGCTGCGCTCGGACGCCGAGCGGGTGATCCGCCACCTCGAAGAGGGCGGGTCGGTCGCCGACGATGCGGTCTGCCGCAAAATCCGCCGCGTGAACGAAGGATGCGTGCAGATGAACGAAAACATCCGTGCGCAGGCCCGTGCGTGGCTGGCGCAAGGCAAGCTCGTCGGCCTGGTCGGCGGCGACCATTCGACTCCCTACGGACTGGTGCAGGCGCTCGGCGAGCGGGGCGAAGGGTTCGGGATTCTGCATATCGACGCCCACTGCGACCTGCGCAGGGCCTACGAAGGGTTCGAATACTCCCATGCGTCGATCATGTACAACGTGCTGCGCGACGTGCCGCAGGCGGAGCGGATCGTCGAGGTCGGCGTGCGCGATTATTGCGACGCCGAGGCGGAACTGGCACGCTCTTCGGAACGCATCCGCATGTTCGACGACACGCAGCTCTCCGCGGCAGCCTTCGAAGGCGAAACATGGGGTGCGACCTGCCGCCGCATCGTGGCCGAACTGCCCGAACGGGTCTATGTCAGCTTCGACATCGACGGCCTGTCGGTCGAATACTGCCCCCATACCGGTACGCCCGTCGCAGGCGGGCTGACCTTCAACCAGGCCGTCTACCTGCTGCACGAGACGGTGCGTTCGGGGCGCCGGATCATCGGTTTCGACGTGGTGGAGGTCGTTCCCCGTCCCGGGAGTTCGATCGACGCCTCGACGGGAGCGCGCATCCTCTACAAACTTTGCGGACTGACCCTTGTCTCGAACGGCTGTCGTTGCGGCGAGGCGGATGAACAATCGATAATTTAATTCGACGATCGAATGCGACTTTTTTCACTATACGGCTGGGTGCGGGCGCGTTATGAGGCCAAACTGCGCAGATCCAACTTCGTTTCGGCCCCGTGGGCGGGCGGTGTGGTATTGCTCGTTTGTGTCGTCGTGGCTATGCTGCTGGCCAATCTGCCGTGGACGGCTCACTACTATCATGAATTTCTCGAAACCGGTCTGACCCTCTCGGTTCATTCGCCGAGCGGGTCGGTCAACTGGATTTTCCCGGAGGGGATGACTGTCGAAAAGTGGATCAATGACGGCCTGATGGTGATCTTCTTCTTCATCGTGGGGCTTGAAATCAAACGTGAACTCTTATGCGGGCATCTCTCCTCGTTTCGCAGGGCGATTCTTCCGGTGCTGGCCGCGATGGGCGGTATGCTGATGCCCGCGCTGATCTATCTGGCGTTCAATGCCGGCACTCCGGCGAGTACGGGCTGGGGGATTCCGACTGCGACCGATATCGCTTTCGCGGTGGGAATTCTCTCGATGCTGGGTGACCGGGTTCCCGTTTCGTTGAAGATTTTCCTTACGGCGTTGGCTGTGGTCGATGATCTGGGGGCGATCCTGGTAATTGCACTTTTCTACGGCGGACAATTGCATTGGGACTATCTGGCGGCAGCGTTGTTGGTCATGGCCTTGGTCTATGCGATGAACCGCATGGGCGAGAAGCGGATGATTTTCTATTTCGTTCCGGCCGTAACGGTATGGACTCTGTTCTACTATTCGGGCATCCACTCCACGTTGTCGGGGGTGGCCATGGCTTTGCTCGTTCCGATAGAGCCGCGTTTCAGCAAGAGCTATTTCCTGCATAAGACGAAGTGGTTGAAGATACGGCTCGTCAATGCCAATGCGGATCTGGATGCCGATGGCGTCGAAGACGGTTTTCCCAACGAGGAGCACCGCTTCTTTCTGCGTCAGTTGAAACGGCTTTCGTCGCAGTCGATCGGAATGAGCTACCGGTTGGAAAATGCGTTGACGCCTTATGTGACGTTTCTTATCATGCCGATCTTCGCGCTGGCGAATGCCGGTGTGACAATCCCTTCGATGGAGTATATCGATATTTTTCAGAGTTCGCCCGAAACGGGTGCCTCCGGCATGGGCATCTTCTTCGGACTGCTTGTCGGCAAGCCGCTGGGAATCTTTCTGGCCAGTTGGGTCGCCGTCAAATCGCGCTTGGCCGTTATGCCGGATGGAGGGACTTGGGGCATGTTGCTGGCTGTCGCCTGTCTGGGCGGTATCGGTTTCACGATGTCGCTCTTCGTCGATTCGCTGGCCTTTACCGATCCCGAACTGATCGATCGCGGCAAGATCGCTATTCTGATGGGATCAATCGCTGCTGCTGCGGCCGGCAGTCTGTTGATTCTCGTATTTTCGAACAAGCAAAAGTGAATGTCATGAGAAACATTGCAGTAATCGTGTTCGGCTGTGTCGCGCTTTGGACCGGCGGTTGTTCCAAAAGCGGCGGCGGGGTGAAATTACACACCGATACCGATTCGGTGGCTTATGTCATCGGTCTCAACGTGGGTGCCAACCTGCTGAAAATGGATTCGACGCTGAATGCCGCGGCCGTCTGCAAGGGAATCGCGGATTATTTCGCCGGCCGGCAGTCGATGACCATGGAGGAGGCGCAGACCTTCTACCTGCGTTATGTGAACTATGCCGTGCCCGAGAAGATCCGCGAGCAGGAGCGGCGGTTTCTGGACGACGTGACTTCGGGTCAGGGGTTCAAGAGCAGCGAATCGGGCTTGCGGTACGACGTTACGCGCGACGGCGACCTCAAACGGACGATCGCCTCCGACACGGCCCGCATTGCCGTTCGCATCAAGGCGTTGCGGCGCGACGGCGGGGAGATTTACTCCTCCTACGAGCGTGGCGATACGTTGCGCACGCGCCTTGATTCGCTTCCCGCGGGGTTGCGCGAGGGGTTGAAGCTGCTGGGCAGCGGCGGTGCCGTGAAATTGTGGGTTCCTGCCGCACTGGCCTACGGTGCCGAGGGCGACCGGACGTTGGGAGTGGGGGCCAACGAGACGCTCTATTACGAAGCCGAACTGCTCGACGTGCAGGCCGATGCGCCCGCCGGAGGAAAGTCCGGCGGCCGTTAGGCGGATTTTGCGGGAAAAACTGCGATTTGCCGCCGACGGACGCACGAATATCGATTAATTTGTATATCTTTGTATGCTTGTGCACTATGAAACTTTATAAAAACTTTGATACGCAAATGAAAAAACTGTTATCGGTTGCGGCGCTCGCGGGTGCCGTGTTGCTCTGCTCCTGCGGCGGCAACAAGACGTTGAAAATGGGCAGTCTGTCGAAATTCGACTCGCTGTCGTATGCATTGGGAGCCAATATCGGCTACGGAATGCAGTACGAGATGAGCGACATCCCCTTCAATTTCGAGGAGGTGAACAAGGGCATCAAGGAGGGCGCGCTCGACAAGTCGAAGCAGAAGCACGAGGATGCCATCGACATCCTGCGCGATTACTTCATGAACAAGCGCGGCGCACGCGCCTTCGCCATCCAGCAGAAGAAGGCGATGCAGGCTGCTGTCGCCGCCGATTCGACGGGTATGCTGAAAGACACGCTTCCCGCTGCGGAGCCGATGTTCCTCACGCCGGGCGAGTGCGACTCGGTGTCGTACGCTTTCGGTAACGACATCGGTAACAATATCAAGTCGAGCGACATCCCCGTACAGATCGTATGGATCACCGAGGCGATGGCCAACGTGCGCGACAGTGTCGCCAAGATGGACGAGATGATCGTGCAGGGCTATCTGCAAAACTACTTCATGGTCGTCCGTCCGCGCGAGAACGCCGAGGCGTCGGCGAAGTGGCTGGAAGGTATCGCCAAGAAGTCGGGTGTCGAGAAGACCGAATCGGGCCTGCTCTACAAGATCGAGCGTCCGGGCGACGCCGACACGATCGCCGTCGACGACCGCGACGTGGTCGTGGTGAATTACGAGGGCAAGAACCGCAAGGGCAAGGTCTTCGACTCGTCGTACGAGCGCAACGAACCGGCCGAGTTCCCGCTCAACCGCGTCATCAAGGGTTGGACCGAAGGCATGAAGCTCGTCGGCAAGGGCGGTAAGATCACGTTGTGGATTCCGGCGGAGCTGGCCTACGGCGAGCGCGGCGCGGGCCGCGACATCGGGGCCAACGAAGCGCTCGAATTCAGCGTGGAGGTGGTCGACGTGAAACCTTACGTGGAACCCGCTCCGGCCGACAGCACGAAGGTGGCCGAGCCGGCGAAGAAGTAATCGCCGTCGGCGTGTCATACGGGAAAAGTGTCTCTTCGGGAGACACTTTTTTCGATCATTGTTTTCAACCGATTTATTGATGATATTATGGAATTCGAAGGAGTCGTATATAAGATCATGCCCGTGACGCGGGGTACTTCCGCGCGGGGCGAATGGCAGCGTCAGGACGTTGTCTTCGACTACAACGACGGCGGGCAGTTCTCCCGCAAAATCTGTGTGACGTTTTTCAACAAGGAGAGCGACGTGGCCAAACTGCGCGAAGGAGAGACCTTCCTCGTGTCGGTCAACATCGAGTCGCGCGAATACAACGGCCGCTGGTACACCGACATCCGCGCCTGGCGCGTGCAGCCCAAGCAGCAGCAACCGCCGGTTCCGATGACCGATGCACCGCTGCCGTCGGACATTCCCGCCGAAGGCGGTTCGTTCGGAGGAGGTGCCGCCGCCGAGGTGGACGACGCGCAGCTCCTGCGCACGTTCGTGGCGCGCGTGGTGCTGGGCGGCCCCGACGATGACGACGGCCTGCGCGTGGCGTTCACGTTTGACGATTCTGCCGGCTTGGGCGATAATCCGTCGCTGCCTGGCGCTATAGGTCCAGGTGGCGAGGTGTTCGACCGAATGAACGCCAGCTCCACCATAAGTAACAGGCAGGTAGATATTCGTATCTACCTGCCTTTTTATTTCTAGTCCGTACCGCGGAGAATCGAACTCTGTGCAGGGCGCGGGCGTAAAGAAAACGCGTAAGCGTTTTTAGCCCGCGGGCGAGGACGCCGGCAGGCGGCCGAAGCCGGCGCGGATTTGCGAAGCAAATACGCGGATTCTCCGCGCAAACTATCAGCTCAATATGGATGCGATGTTTATCGAATCTCAGCCGGCCATGCGCCGCATCAACGGATCCCCTCCCGCACCGCGTAGAATCGAACTCTGTGCAGGGCGCGGACGTAAAGAAAACGTCGCGGCAGCGCAGGGTGGGACGTGCTTTCCCAATGGCGGCCCAGACGGAAAGTCCATCCCGGAATCCGCGCTCAGACTGGGACGTAGTTTCCGGATGATGCCTCAAGCGGAAACTGCGACCCGGAATCGAGCCGTAGAGTGGGATATGCTTTCCCAATGGCAGCTCAAGCGGAAAGTACATCCCGGAATCCTCGTTCGGAATGGGATGCAGTTTCCAAATGAATGGCTAGCGGAAAGTTCATCCCGGAATCCGCGCTCAGAACGGGACGCGCTTTCCCAGCGGCGGTCCAAGCGGAAAGCGCATCCCGGAATCTCGCCTCAAACTGGGACACACTTTCCGCTTCACCTGCCGCCTTGAAAAACCTGCGCGCTCGCCATCCCAAAACTGGGTAGAAGAAAGCCAAAACGCAATCGCAGGAGGTCAATATGACTGCAGAAGATAAGGCAAAGAACGCCGGCAAGGTCGCGCTCGTCCTGGAGGGCGGCAGCTTCCGCGGACAATTTACCGCGGGCGCGCTCGACGTTCTCATGGAGGCCGGCGTCGAGATTCCGGCTGTCTACGGTGTATCGGCCGGTGCCCTCAACGGCGTGAACTACAAGTCGCACCAGATCGGCCGTGCCAACCGCATCAACCTGGCTTTCTGCAACGATAGCCGCTTCATGGGCGCCGCATCGTTTGCGTCCACGGGCTCTATCGTCGGCTACGACTTTATCTTCAACGATGTTCAGGACCGCCTGGATCCCTTTGACAATGAGACGTTCGACGCGAGCCCCATCGAGATGTACGCCGTCGCGACGGACATGCTCTTTGGAACCGCCACGTACCTCCCGGTCAAAAGCGCCGTGCTCGACCTCGACGCCGTGCGTGCCTCGACCTCGCTGCCGCTGGTGACGCAGCCAGTCGAGATTGACGGGCACAAATACGTCGACGGCGGCGTGGCCGATTCGGTCCCCATCGAGCATGTGCTCGAGGAGGCGGGCTTCGATCGCGCGGTCGTCATCGTCACGCAGGACCGCTCGTACGAGAAAAAGCCCTACGAGTTTATGCCGGCCGCGCGTGCCCGCTATGCCGACTACCCCTATCTGCTCGAGGCTATCGAGACGCGCCACGACCGCTATAACATCCAGCGCATGCATCTGTGGAAGTATGAGCGCGAGGGCCGCGCGTTGGTCGTCGCTCCGCAAAAGCCGGTCGAGGTCGGTCATGTCGAGCACGATTCGGCAAAGCTTTTGGACCTGTATATTCAGGGCCGCCAGGAGGCAAAGCGCCTGCTCGCGGAAATCCAAGAGTTCGTTGAGCGCAAGCGACGGTGAACCCTCAAAAATGAAAACAGCTAAAGAGCTGGAAAAATCACGGCTCGTGGATGACATGTGCAGAAACTCTGGTCGGAGCCAAAATACCTGTTGACTCGTACGGCGAGCGGGGTAATATGGACGGGTTACTTGCAGAGCCCCGTGAATCTCTGTAACAACACGTACTGTACATGGAGGAGTCTAAGTGATTTCGAAATCGACTCACTACGCCAAGCAGGGCGAGGTCCAGCGCAACTGGGTTCTCGTCGACGCCGATGGTGCTGTCCTGGGCCGTCTTGCCACCCAGATCGCAATGATCCTGCGCGGTAAGAACAAGCCCCAGTTCACGCCCAACAGCGACTGCGGCGACTTCGTTGTCGTCATCAACGCCGATAAGGTCCAGCTTACCGGTAACAAGGCCGACACGAAGACCTATTATCGCCACAGCGGCTACAACGGCGGCCTCAAGGCTGAGAGCTTCCGCCAGGCTATGGAGAAGCACCCGGAGAAGGTTATCGAGCGCGCCGTTCGCGGTATGCTGCCCAAGACCACCCTCGGCCGTGCCCAGATGACCAAGCTTAAGGTCTACGCTGGTGCCGAGCATCCGCATGCTGCCCAGAACCCCACGAAGATTGAGCTGGAGGCTTAAAGATGGCTGAGAACACCGTTGTCTACCAGGGTACCGGTCGTCGTAAGAACGCCGTCGCCCGCGTCCGTCTCGTCCCCGGCACCGGCAAGGTGACCATCAACAAGCGTGACGCCGAGCAGTATTTCGGCCGTCATCAGCTCGTTGAGAACGCCCTTGCTCCCTTCAAGGTGACCGACACCGCCGGTCAGTTCGACGTTATCGCTCTGTGCGATGGCGGCGGCATCTCCGGTCAGTCCGGCGCTCTGCGCCTGGGCATCGCTCGCGCTCTTCTGAACGCTGGCGACTACCGTGCTGACCTCAAGAAGGCCGGTTTCCTTACGCGCGATGCTCGCGTGGTCGAGCGCAAGAAGTACGGCCTCAAGAAGGCCCGCCGCGCTCCCCAGTTCTCCAAGCGCTAAGGTTTTATCTCCTTTCGAGATACAATGTACAAGCGGGGCCTGCCGATTCCTCGGCGGGTCCCGCTTTTCTTTTTCGACTAGGGTGGGCGGTTGCATATCGCCTGCTAGGGAAGGAGCGATCCTATGCCCCAGAACATCTTCGGTACCGACGGCGTCCGTGGCGTCGCCAATGCCGATCTTTCGTGCGATCTCGCGTTTCGCCTTGGTCGCGCGGCGACCAAGTTCCTTGGTCCGGACATCTGCATCGGCCGCGACACGCGTCTTTCGGGCACCATGCTCGAGAGCGCTCTGACCGCCGGCATTATGGCCGAGGGCGGCCGTCCGCACTGCTGCGGCGTCATCCCCACGCCTGCCGTGGCACTGCTCACCGTTCAGAACGAGCTCGACGGCGGCATCGTCATCTCTGCTTCGCATAATCCGCCGGAGTTCAACGGCATTAAGTTCTTTAGCCGCAAGGGCATGAAGCTTCCCGACGCGGTCGAGGAAGAGATTAGCGCCTGGGTCATGTCCGAGGAAGCCATGGCTGCCGACACGCTGCCGACCGGTGCCGGCGTGGGCCACATCATCAAGATGAAGGACGCCCGCAAGGCATACGTCGACCACGCCATCGATACGCTTGATGGCCTGAGGCTCGACGGCCTGGTCGTTGCCGTCGACTGCGGTCACGGTGCTTCTTGCCAGACCACGCCCGCCGCGCTGCAGCGCCTGGGTGCCACGGTCCATGCCATCAACACCGATTATTGCGGCACCGACATTAACGTCGAGTGCGGCTCCACGCACCTTGAGCCCCTGCGCGAGCTCGTGCTGCGCACCCACGCTGACATCGGTCTGGCCCACGATGGCGACGCCGACCGCGTGCTCTTTGTGGACAGCGAGGGCAATGAGATCGACGGTGACTACATCCTGGCTATCTGCGGTTCTGACCTCGCCGCTCGCGGCAAGCTCGCCAACTCCGAGATCGTCTCGACCGTCATGTGCAACCTGGGCTTCTCCATCGCTATGAAGGAGCAGGGCTTCGAGATGGTTCAGACCGCCGTGGGCGATCGCTACGTTCTGGAGCGCATGCTCGCGGACGGCGCCGTCATCGGCGGCGAACAGTCCGGCCACATCATCTTCCTGGAGCACAATACCACCGGTGACGGCTTGGTGACGGCTCTGCAGCTGCTGGCCGTGCTCAAGCGCACCGGTCGTACCCTCACCGATCTTGCCGGCATCATGAAGAAGTACCCGCAGGTACTCGTCAACGTGCATTCGGACAACAAGGCTGGTCTGGACGATTGCCAGCCCATCTGGGATGCCGTTGCTGCTGCCGAGAAGGAGCTTGACGGCCGCGGCCGCATTCTGGTGCGCCCGAGCGGCACCGAGCCGCTGGTCCGCGTGATGGCCGAGGCCGAGACGCACGAGCTGACCCAGCGCGTTGTCGACGACATCGTCGAGGTTGTCAAGCGCGAACTTCCCTAATGGTCAAAAACCGTTGCCAAGTGGTAAACTGTTAAGGTTATTTTGATTGATTGGTATGTCCGAGGGGGAGCATGTTCACTAAAGTCCTAAGGTCTTTTGGTATGCGTGGTCGAGTCCTTACGCTGGATGCTCCCATCTCGGGCGATGTCATTCCGCTTTCCGAGGTAAACGATCAGACGTTTGCCACCGGCCTTTTGGGCCAGGGCGTTGCCATTCAGCCTACGGGTACGCGCGTGATCGCGCCGGCTGATGCCAAGGTCGAGGCTATTTTTCCCACGGGACACGCCGTTGCGCTTAACACGGTCGATGGCTTGGACGTGCTCATCCACGTTGGTTTGGACACTGTTCAGCTCGAGGGCAAGCACTTTACCGTACATGCGCAAGTGGGTGACATCGTCCATAAGGGCGATGTGCTCATTGAGTTCGATCGCGAGGCAATTGCTGCCGAGGGCTACGATGTGACGGTTCCCATCTTGGTGTGCAACTCCGTTGAGTTCTCGAGCATCAAGGGCTCCGTTGGCGTGCATGTCGAAGAGATGGACCAGCTCATCGTTGCTCGCGAGCGCTAGCAAGTGCACGTGGCCATTAGTCTACAATTCAAACACGTTTACGGAGGGCGCCCTTGAAAGAGGACGCCCTCAGTGGCAAGATGGGATTTGTCCGAAGCTAAAAGGCTTTGGGTCACCGTGGACGGGCAGGGGCCTCGACGCGGCTAGACACGAGACACATACATTACGCGACCTCGCCCTGGTGGCCGCACACGTTGGTTGCGGCCGACGCGGGCCGCGGGCAAGTGCTTGTAAGGGAGCCTTGCCTCTCTTGTACGAGAAAGGACGCGTAATGAAGATCATTAAAGCTAAAGACTACGAGGATATGAGCCGCAAGGCCGCTAATATCATCTCGGCGCAGGTTATCCTCAAGCCCGACTGTGTGCTGGGCCTTGCCACCGGCTCCACCCCGATCGGTGCCTACAAGCAGCTCGCTGCTTGGTACGAGAAGGGCGACGTCGACTTTGCCGAGGTCAGCACCTACAACCTAGACGAGTATCGCGGCCTTTCGCACGACGATCCCCAGAGCTATCACTACTTCATGCGTGAGAACTTCTTCGATCACATCAACATCGACCTTAACAACACGCATGTGCCCGACGGTTCCAACCCCGACGCCGCCGCTGCCTGCTCTGAGTACGACAAGATCGTCGCCGACGCCGGTTACCCGGATCTGCAGCTGCTCGGCATTGGCAACAACGGCCACATCGGCTTCAACGAGCCCGATGACCACTTCTCCAAGGGTACGCACTGCGTCGACCTCACCGAGAGCACCATTCAGGCCAACAGCCGCCTGTTCGACAGCATCGACGATGTTCCCCGTCAGGCCTACACCATGGGCACTCAGACCATCATGTATGCCCGCATGATCCTGGTCGTCGCCAACGGTGAGGCCAAGGCTCAGGCCGTGCATGACATGTGCTATGGTCCGGTTACGCCCGAGTGCCCGGCTTCGATCCTGCAGCTGCACACCAACTGCGTTGTCGTTGCCGACGAGGCCGCCCTTTCGCTCTGCGAGTAGCGCGAATCCTGCAGCTCGACATAGCCTTGCCTAAGGCCTCCGCTTTGCGGGGGCCTTTTTGCTATCCTTTTCTGCCCACTTGACCAAAATCTTGCCGCAAGCTTGACGAATGCCGGATGTCCAACAGCTTGATTCATTCCATACCAGATTCTATGCAAAAATGCCACTAGAAGGTCGTAGACGGTAGCGGGTGCTAGGCGAGTTGAATGACATGGCTGAACCTTGTTCATCTGCGTTACACTGCCGCTTAGATGGGACAAGCTGACAAGCTCATTTACCTGCTTAAAGACCGATTAGTCGGGGGATTAATAACAATCGGCCCTCGCTGTACAAAAACTTGCCGCTTGCGTACCAAAAGACAACCTAAAACACAAGGTCGCTCTATTCATAGCGCGGCTTGTATGGTCTTGCGGCTACAGTGTCCATACGGTCGAGTTGAGGAGCGGGCATGGTAAACGATTTGAGCGGTATAGACGACCTCGAGCTGATGCCGTTAGGCGGAGGCTATATGGTGCGACGCGAACGCTTGATGAATGAGCTTATCGCCAAGGGCCGAAAGGCCGGCATCGTGGTTCTTTATGCGCCCGACGGGTTTGGGAAGACCTCGGTGCTGCTGCAGTACACCCATGAGGTTAAATGCGACCCGACGCGAGGCCCCGTGCGGATTATCGAGGCCGATCGCGCCACTGGGCGCGAGGTGTTTATGCAGCTCGAGGTGGTTACCGAAGAACTCAAAGACAAACCGCACTCCCTTATCGCAATTGATAATGTGCCAAACCTCGATCAGCACGATACCGAAGACCTCATCGACAGGATTCGCGGCCTGCGCGCTATGGGGGTAGGGGTCTTTATCTCCTGCCGTCCTTCAAACCGTCAGCTGATTCATGGGCTGGGCGATTCGGTTAAGATCAATGCGCAGATGCTCAAGGTGCATGCCTATGAGTATTCGGCGTGGGCATCGGCGTTTTCGATCAGCACATCGCTCGACTTTTATCAGCTCACGCAGGGCGTGCCCGAGCTCGTTTCGGCATTGCAGACGGGGCTGTATGGCCAAGGCGACGTAGCCGGTCTGCTCGAAAACGAGATTGTCAACGTATGTGGCGCGGCACTTGTCGATCTGGCTTCGCTCGACAATAATGCGCTGTTTTGTGTGGCATGTCTCATGGTTTTGATGGGCGAGGGCAATATCGCAGAACTCGAGGCTTGTGGGGTGAGGCTGTCGATGGTCGACCAGTCCTACTTTGTACGCGACTACCCGATCTTTGGCTTGGACCCCGCCGAGCGGAGTTTTACGTGTCTGGGCACGGAGGATAACGGACGCTTGCGTTTGCGTAAGTTGGTGGCCGAGGTTCGCCCCGAACTTGTTCCGAGGGCGGCCCGGATTTTGCTTAAGGCGGGCCGATGCGATGCGGCGATGGGCCTGGCGGACGCCTTTTTGGACCGTGAAGCGGTCCTTGAACTTGCTGGGCAGTATGGGGTCGATCTGGCTCTGACGGGGCACGGGGCCGATATCTGCCGAGCAGCGCTGGGCACGATCGATGCCGACGATCCGGCTCCAGAGCCAACGCCTGCCGAGGCGCTTGGCGTATATCTGGCAGCGGTCAGCGTGTCCAATACAAAGCTCGCTCGCTATATGGCATCGGTCATCGAGCGCGGGGGCGAACGGGCGGCCTGCGAAATAGACCCTGTTTCATGGAGGGTGGCCCAGACACTGACGGCTGTTTGCTATGGGGACAACGGGCTTGGGCTTCCTGCGAACCTGGCCGTGCCAGAAATCGAGACATCCCATACCGCACTCGATATGTTGTCTGCGCATATCGAGGTCAAGCGCTGCCTGACCGAGCAGGGAGATGACGGCGGCGTTCTACAGCAGCTCAAAACGAGCAGGGCCTACGACTGCGAGCTCGACATCGCGGGGATTGTTATACAGGCCGATAGCATGCTGGTGGAGCTCTTTGACGGGTCGTTTGCGGGAACCGACGAGCGCGACGACGAGATGACGGTGGTGCGGGAGGCGCTCGACGTACGTGGGCTTAAGGCGATGGCTATCTGGGTGCGCATGGTGTTGGCGGCACGGCGGCTCCTTTCCGGCTTGCCGGTAACCGACGACGCGGCGTTCAACGAGCTCGATCGTTTTGCCGTGCGCATGCGCGACAACCAGATTCAGCTGTTTGGCCTGTTGCTAGAAGGCTGGCAGTCGCTGGCAGAGGGACGGCCGGTTAATGCAAAGTTCCGTGCGGTCCAAGTGCTCAAACTTGCCGAGGAGTCGATTGCGTACATGCGCGATAACGCATTGCTGCTGGAGCGCGCGGCATATCTGCGTAACACCTCGATGGTTTCGGTGCGCGAGGAAGCGGAGCTACTCGATATAAGCCAGACGCAGGTTGGTGGCGCAGAAGCCTGGATGGTGGCGCTGCATTTGGCCTGTGCGGGCCGAGACAGCGACCTTGCGGCCTGGATGTCCATGAATCGTGCGGGGATTCTAGAGCCATCGTATCGGCTCTTTGCGCGCCTTGCCATGCATTGTCTGGGCGAGCCGGCGGGCAGGATACGCAAGAAGCTTCCCGTGCGCGAACTGTCGCGGTACTCGCTGCGCGACGATTTAGAAGGGGAGGGCGAGCGCCTATTCCAGGCCGGCGAGGTTGAAGCCGTTGATACCATCGACCATATCGAGATTCGCATGTTTGGTGCGTTTCGCGCCGAGCGCGACGGGTTTCCCATCACGGACAAAATGTGGCGCCGCAAGAAGGCGGCGACGCTTGCCGAGCGGCTTGCGCTGGGCATGGATGCGCTCGTCGATCGTGAGACGCTGGCCATGGAGCTGTGGCCCCATGCCGAGTTCAATAGCGCCCGCAACAACCTGTACTCGACGATATCGCGCTTGCGGTCAGCTTTGGGACCGACGCCAGACGGCAAGTCGTGTGTGCTCATCCAAAATGAATGCATTGGGCTTAATGGCGACTACGTCAAGACCGATGTACGGCTGTTTGACCAGATAAGCCGCGAGGTTTTGGGAAATCGCACGGGTGCGCGCGGGCTCCATTTAGTTGAGCTGTGCCTTAAGATTGAGCAGCTTTATGCCGGACCGCTGTATGTTCCCAATGGCTGTAATCCCACCTACTTTTTGCGCATGCGGCGCATTATGCAGTCAAAGTACATCGATTGCATGATTAAGGGGGCCAATGCCGCTCTAGAAGAAAACGATCTGCAGTCGGCGATTTGGCTGGCAGAGTCGGGGCTTCGGCAGGAAACGTCGCGCGAGGATATGGTGCGCTGCGCCATGCGTGTCTACAGTGCGGCGGGGCGGCGGCGCGATATCGTCGAGCTATACAGCGGGCATATGCACCATCTGAGGGAGCAGGTCAATGGCGTGCCCGAGCCCGAGACGCGGCGTCTATACGAGCGCTTGGTGGAGGGGCGGCTCAATCGCGTGCTGGTCGAGCGATAAAAAACGGGCACCCGAAGTACTTGGGCACCCGTAAGCTTGCTATATGTTGGCTCGCCGGATCATTGGCTCTTAGACGAGCTTGATCTTCTCGATGTCCTTGCGCGAGGACTCGCGATACAGCGAGAACTTGCGGCCGATAACCTGAACGACATCGGCGTGGCAACGCTCGGCGAGCTCCTCGGCGGCCTCGCGGGCGGAAAGGCTGGAGCCATCGAGCACGGAGCACTTGACGAGCTCGTGCTTCTCCAGGTAGGCGACCGTCTGCTCGACGGTGCCCTCGTTGACATCGGACTTGCCGATGATGATGGCGGGGTTGAGGTGATGGGCCATGCTGCGAAGCTGCTTGACCTGGGCTCCTGTCAGTGCCATGGGTTCTCGCTTTCTATGTATGGGGCGCCCCACGATGGGGCCTTAATCTACGTGAGCTGTCCCACGATAGCGCAGGAACGGTGCGGTGTGGAGCGCGTTTGCCCAGTTCAAAAAGAATGCGGATGCCGAGTGAGTGGGCGGTGCGGGCTGCGAACAGGCTATGAGCTGGGCGCAGAGACCGGCTCCCATGCAATAAACGCCCAACGAACCTTGCGGACGTGGTCGAGCATATAGCGTCCCTGCGGCACACCCTTGGAGCCCGGCTCACCGGCATGGGGGTTCTCAATCATGTGCTGGGCGATGTAGTCGCGCAGACGGTCGACCTTATCTTCGTTGCCATGCTCGAGCATACGGGAAAAATCTGCTACGCCCGCTTCAAGGTTATCGAAGGTATCGCGACGAGGCGATTCAAAGTACGTAACCTGCGGCAACGCACCCATCTGAATGAGGATATTGAAGGCGTACACAAAGCCATTGCTGCAGGTAACCGAGGCACCGATGGCGTTCATCAGGTGCAGGTCATAGCGCGGGCTGGAGTTGGCGACCATCGTGACAGCACAACGCCGACGAGCCGTACGGTCAAGCTTGGCAAGCGCACCTTTTAGATTGGTCGTCGTAACCGACCGACTGGCAAAGGCAACATCCACCGCTTTCGCGACCGGTCCAACCAAATCCCAATCATCATCCCAAGCAAGCTCAAGCGGCGTAATGAGATCCTCGAGCCCATAGTACTCAATACCAGCATCAAGCGTGCCCAACATAGCAGGGGAAAAGTCAGCAGCAATCACAGGATGCCCAGCCTGAGCAAGCGGAATAGCAATC
The DNA here is from genome assembly GCA_902469555.1 of uncultured Collinsella sp. Classification (GTDB taxonomy): domain Bacteria; phylum Actinomycetota; class Coriobacteriia; order Coriobacteriales; family Coriobacteriaceae; genus Collinsella. Next base: position 16,208 of record CABRDB010000092.1, read on the forward strand.
GACCCAGCCCCGCACCCCATATCAAGTACGGATTCACCAGGCTTTAACGCCAACAGCTTCATAAAGTCCCGGGCATACGGGGCAGTCTCCAACGGCCGAAAATGCCGAGCCCGCTTATCCCATTCAAAAGAATCATCAGCCCGCCGCCGATCGGCTTGCAGACGCATCCATTCGCCATTCCAATCAGCAGAAAGCAGCTCAGAACGATTCTCCCCATCAACCACGGGCCAACCTCCTTGCAACAAAAAAGCGACTCCTCCCAAAAGAAGAGCCGCAACAAGCATATATCAGAAAAAACCGATCCAACGCCAAACCGCCATACCAGCAAAGTAGGGCAGAAGCGAAGCGACTGCCAAAGGGATAGAACCCAACCGAGGTCCCGTTGTGCGGGAGCCCCGCCGCCGGGCGGCAGACATATAAGGTCGATCGCGAGTTCCGCACGAGCCGGAGAGCACTTAATGTGCTC
>CABRDB010000093.1 GCA_902469555.1 uncultured Collinsella sp.
ACGGCCACCACGACCACGAAGGCCACGAGGGCTGCGGCTGCCACTAACGGCACGGCACCGCGAGCTCGGGGCGCGAAGCCGAACGCAACCCAACAATCAAAGCCAACAGCAAAGGCCACCCGGTAGCTTCCGAGTGGCCTTTGCCATATCAAGCTGGAATTACAGCTCTATTTCTTACTACGCATCTGCGCTTCCATCTGGCGCAGCAGCTCCATATCGGACTTGGGACCGCCCGTACCCAGGCCGCCCATGCCGCCCAGACCCATAGCGTCCAGCCCAGGGATATTGGGCATGCGCATCTTCTTGCCCTTCTTGCCCTTTTTGCCCTTTTTGCCGCCGGCCTGTGCCTGATTGGCCATCGTGCGCATGCGGCCCATCATCTTATTCATCTCGCCCCACTGCTTCATAAGGCTGTTGACCTCGGTGGGGGTTACGCCGGCGCCCTTGGCAATACGCGCGCGACGCTGACCGTTGATGATGGAGGGACGCAGGCGCTCCTCCTTGGTCATCGACATGATGATGGCCTCGTTCTTATCGAAGATGCCCTCGTCCAGGTTGCCGCCCATCTGGTTGAGTGCACGCTGACCACCGGGGAGCATGCCCAGAATGCCCTTCATGCCGCCCATCTTCTTGACGGCCTTCATCTGGTCAAGCATATCGTTCATGGTGAAGCCCTCGCGCAGCATACGCTCGGCAGCCTCGAGCTGCTCGGCATCGGCTGCCTCCTGGGCTTTCTCGATGATGCCGACGACGTCGCCCATACCCAAGATGCGCTTGGCCATGCGGTCCGGGTAAAACGGCTCAAGCGAGTCGGGTTTCTCGCCCATGCTCACGAACTTGATGGGCTTGCCGGTCACCTGACGCACCGAAAGTGCGCCACCGCCACGGGCATCGCCGTCGAGCTTGGAGATGATCACGCCGTCAAAATCGGTGCGCTCGGCAAACGTCGAGACCACGTTGACGATGTCCTGGCCGGTCATGGCGTCGACGACCATCAGCACCTGGTCGGGCTTGACGGCCTTCTTGATGTCAACGGCCTCCTGCATCATCTGCTCGTCGATCTGAAGACGACCGGCGGTATCGACGATGACCACGTCTCGCAGGTGGTCGACGGCCTCCTGGATGGCACCCTTGGCAATGCCGACCGGGTGCGCACCGTCGCCGCGGAAGACCGGTACGCCAATCTCGCCACCGAGCGTGGCCAGCTGGTCGGCAGCGGCGGGACGGTAGACGTCGCACGCGGCGAGCAGCGGGGAGCGGCCCTGCTTCTTGAGCAGGTAGGCCAGCTTTACGGCCGCCGTAGTCTTGCCGGAGCCCTGCAGGCCCACGAGCATGATGACATTGGGAATGCGGTTGCTAAAGACAAGCTTGCTCTCGGTGGAGCCGAGCATCTCGGTAAGCTCGTCGAGCACGATCTTGACGACGTTTTGCGCCGGCGACAGCGACTCCATGACCTCGGCGGTCATGCAGCGCTCCTTGGTCTTAGCGACAAACTCCTTGACGACCTTGAAGTTGACGTCGGCCTCGAGCAGCGCCATACGGATATCGCGCATGGCCGAGGTAATATCGGCCTCGGTCAGCTTGCCCTTGCCGCGCAGGCGGTCAAATGTGTCGTTGAGGCGATCGCTCAGAGAATCAAACACTAGTCACTCCTTAATTGGACTCGCCCACCAGGGCGCGGCAGAAATCTTTGGCATTGAACTCCTGCAGGTCATCGACCTGCTCGCCCACGCCGATGCGCAGGATGGGAAGCTTGAGCTTCTCGGCCACGGCCATGGCGATACCGCCCTTAGCCGTGCCGTCGAGCTTAGTCATGATAATACCGTCCAGGCCCAGCGCCTCGTTAAACTCGAGCGCCTGGTTCAGACCGTTTTGGCCCGTCGCGGCATCGATCACGAGCACGACTGAGACGGGCATGGGGCCGGCGGCCATATTGGCGGCGCGCTTACGCGTCACGTTGACCACCTTGGCAAGCTCGCGCATGAGCTCGGGGCTCGTGTGCAGACGACCGGCAGTGTCGATAAGCACCAGGTCGCTGCCGCGCTTGTCGGCCTCGTCGAGCACGTCGTAGCAAACACTTGCCGGGTCGGAGCCGCGGTCGCGCTTGATGACGGGGACGCCAGCGCGCTGGCCCCACACATCGAGCTGCTCGATGGCGGCGGCGCGGAACGTATCGGCAGAGCCGATCACGACATTCTTGCCGCGGGCGGCCATGGCGCTCGCGATCTTACCGACCGTTGTGGTCTTGCCGGCACCGTTAATGCCCACAAACAGCACGCAGCTCGGCGTATCGGAGAACGGATCGCGCTCGGTGGGCACAAAATGCTGCTCAAGTTGCTCGGCCAGGGCACGGCGAAGCTGCGGAGCGGTCTTAAGGTTCTTCTTGGCAGCAGCATCGCGCAGGTCATCGGAGACCTGAATAGCGACCTCGGCACCCATGTCACCCATAACGAGGGTATCCTCAAGGTCCTCCCAAAAGTCCTCGTCGACCTCGCCGCCAAAGTAGAAGACCTCGTTAAGGGCCTCGCGGCTGCGCTCAAGTCCGCGAGAGAGAGCGTCAAAGAATCCCATTATGCATTCACGACCTTTCCGGTTTCGCGATCGAGTTTTTGCGAGACGACGCGGCTGACGCCGTCGGCTTGCATCGAGACGCCATAGAGAACGTCAGCGTCCTCCATAGTACGGCGCTGATGCGAAATGACCAAGAGCTGCGTATCGGAACGCAGCACATCGAGGGCGCCGATGAGCTTGGACAGATTGGCGTCATCAAGCGCCGCCTCGACCTCGTCCAGCACATAGAACGGCACCGTGCGCGTGCGGTACACGGCAAAGAGCAGGGCGAGCGCCGTCAGGCTCTTCTCGCCGCCCGACATGAGCATCATCTTGGTGATGCGCTTACCGCGCGGCTGCGCCACGACCTCGATTCCCGTCTCGGCCGGATGCTCGGGGTCGGTCATCTCCAGATGAGCCTGGCCTCCCGGGAAGAGCATGGCGAAGATCTCGCGGAAGTTCACATCGACCTTCTCGAAGGTCACCAGGAAGGCCTTACGCATCTTGCGGTCGATAGCCACGGTGATCTTGGTGAGCGCCTTGCGCGCGCTCTCTAGATCGGCCAGCTGCTCCTCGATGTAATCGGCGCGGCGCTTGAGCTGCTCGTACTCCTCCATGGCAACCTGGTTCACAGGGCCCAGGTTGTTGATCTGACGCACGAGCTGGTTGAGCTCGCGCTCAGCAGCGTCACGGTCGGTGGGCGCGGGAAGCATGAGCGCTTCCTCGAGTACCGTGGTGCCATCGGCGGTAATGGCCTTAATGGCGGCCTCTACCTGCACCTCGAGCTTGCCACGCGCGACCTTGAACTCGTTTTGCGTGGCGGAAGCGGTTTCGACCCGCTCCTTAGCGCGGATAACCTCTGCCTTGGCATCCTCGATAGTCTTCTTGAGCGAAGCGGAGTCCGCCTCCTCCAGAGAGGCCTGGTCACGCAGGCGCGCTGCCCAATCCGACGCGCGTTCCAACAGGGCAGAATAGCGTTCGTGCATGGGGTCGACGCGCAGGCGCAGCAGCTCGAGCGAGCGCGAAGCCTGGCGTGTTCCGCGGATACGACGGTCGATGCCCTCAAGACGATGCTCCAGGTCGGGCACGCGGCCCTTCAGCGAACGCAGGCGTTCGCTCGTCTGGGCTAGTCGAACCTTGGCGTCGGCGAGTTTGCCGGCAGCCTCGGAATCGTCACGGCGAACGCGGTCGAGTTCGTCGTTGGCCTCGGCAATCTGCAAGCCCAGATCGCTTGCCTGCGCGCGGGCCTCGTCACGCGAACGGGTGAGCTCGTCAACGCGCGGGCGCGCAGCGCGAACGGCTTCGGAAGCCTGCTCGCGGCGCTTGGAGATGCGCACGCGCTCGACCTCGGCATTGTTGGCGCTTTGCTCCAAGCGGCCGATCTCGGACAACAGCGAGCGGCGCTCGCCCTCAAGACGGGCGATCTCGCCGGCGGCATCGCCCTCAGCGGCACGCGCTTCCTCAACGGCCGCATTGGCCTCGACGACCTGATCCGACACATGCTCAAACACGGCAGCCAGATCGGGCTCCAGGCCCTCCAGCTCGCGAATGCGACGCTTGCGCTCCAGAGCGCCCGACGCCTCGCCGGCATCGAGGCCCACGCGCACCAGGCCGCCACAGCTTACGCGAGCGCCATCGGGAGTCACGTAAGTCACGCCGTCAACGACCGGCGCCGACAGCGCGGCAGCAAGATCGTCCACGACGTAATAGCCGCCGAGCAGCGCCTCGACGACGGGACCGTAGCCTGCGCGCACGGACAGACGATCAACCAGGCGGGAACCGGCAGCGCCCTTAGCGGCAGCAGAGGCGCTCACACCGCGCGCGACCAGCAGCGCCTCACCCGAGGCCTTCTTTTGGTCCAGAGCCGCGCGACCGGCACGCTCAAGCGTGGCGGCGTCATCAAACAAAAGAGCATCGATATCGCCGGCAAGCAGCTGCTCAACCAGGCCCTCAAGCTCACGAGGAGCCTCAAGCACGTCACCCAGACGACCCGAGACATCATCGCCCAGCGCGCCCATCAGACGGCTCACCAGCGGCGAGCTGTCAGCCATGCGGGCATCGAGCTTCTTTTGGCTGGCAAGCTCCGAGCGCACCTCGGATAACTTGTTGCGTGCCTCGCTCTCGCGGGCACGCAGGTCCTTCAGGGCCGCGCGTGCCGTCTCGGTGGCTTCACGCGCATCGACCTGAGCCTGGCGCGCTTCCTCAAGAGCACCCTCAAGCTCCTCGGCGCGGTCGCGACGGCTTTCGAGCGAGGCCGTGACTTCCTCGAGCTGCTCGTCGATCTGCTCCAAGCGCGAGGCGTACATGTTGTCCTCGACCTCGGCGTTACTCAGCGAGTCCTTCACCTTGGCGAGTTCGAGCGCCGCGTTATCGGCCCCACGTTGCACATCGCGTTGCTCACGCGTAAGCTGCGAAATCTGATTGTCGAGAGCCACGCGTCGCTCGTGGAGCTCAGCGGCGGCAGGACCAGCGGCGTCAACGTCCTCCTGGGCCTGCATGTGCGCACCGGTCACTTCCTCAAGCTGCGCACGCGCGTCCTCGAGCTCCTCGACCACGCGACGACGCTGATGCTCGGAGCTCGAGATCTGGCCACGCATGTCGGACAGGCGCGACACCATGTTGTGGCCCTTTTCCTCGAGCAGGCGCATATCGGAGTTAATGCGGCCGACCACGTCTTGCATATGGCGGCGCTGCTCGCCCAGGTCGCCCACAAACAGGCCCTTTTCCTCAAGCATAACCTGGAGCTTCTCGAGCTCGCGCTCCTTTTCGCCCATGCGGTACTGCGCAAGCTCCAGCTCGGCGGCGCCTTCCTTGGAGCGGCTCTCCAGGTCGTTCCACTGCGATTGCAGCGAACGCAGCTCGTCGACGGCCAGCATCTGCGTAAGCTCGTTCGCGCGCGAGGACAGCTCTTTGTACTTGCGCGCACGATCGACCTGACGCTCCAGCGGTCGCAGCTGACGAGCGATTTCCTTATTGATGTCGCGGGCACGCGTCAGGTGCTCGTCCATCGACTTAATCTTTTTGAGCGCACGCTCCTTGCGGCGCTTGTGCTTGGAGATGCCGGCGGCCTCCTCAATGAGGGCGCGGCGCTCCTCGGGGCGGCTCTGCAAAATGGCATCGAGCTTGCCCTGGCTGATGATGGAATGCGTATCCTTGCCCAGGCCCGAATCGTGCAGGATGTCCTGAATGTCCATCAGGCGGCACGGACTCGAGTTGATGAGGTACTCGCTTTCGCCCGAGCGATACATGCGACGGGTGATGGCGACCTCGTCAAAATCGACGGGCAGCATATGGTCCGAGTTATCGAGCACCAGCGTGACCTCGGCGACACCCACCGGCTTGCGTGCCGACGAGCCCGAGAAGATGACGTCCTCCATGGCCTGGCCGCGCAACTGCTTGGCGCTCTGCTCGCCCAGGACCCACAGGATGGAGTCGGAGATGTTCGATTTTCCCGAGCCGTTGGGACCGACGATGACGGTCAGGCCCGGCTCAAATGACATATGGGCGCGGTCGGCAAACGACTTGAACCCTTTGAGCGTGAGGGACTTGAGATACACGGTTCCTCGCTTAAACAGGCTTCTTGTTGAGAATCACGCCGTTGGTGGTGTAGCCCATGCGGTCGAGTGCCTCGAGCGCAGCGGCTCCCTCGGCCTCCTTCTTGGAGGAACCGGTGCCGCGGCCCTGGCGAATACCGTCGATGAGCACCACAGCGGTAAAGGTGGGCGCATGCGCCGGGCCCTCGGAGCCAACGAGCTTGTACGCCGGGGGCTCGTGACCGTCGGCTTGCACGCACTCCTGCAAAAACGACTTGGGGTTCGCAGGATGTTCGGCACGCTCGGAAGCCAAATGCGGCTTAAGCGTACGATAAATGAACTCCGCCGCAACGTCCCAGCCGGCATCCAGGTACAGCGCGCCCACGAGCGACTCATAGACGTTCTCGAGGGCCGAATGCAGGCCGCGCGCACCGGTACCGGTCTCGGAGGCACCAAAGATGATAATGTCGTCGATACCCAGCTCATGGGACACCTCGGACAGCGTGGCGCCCGAGACAAGCGACACCTTCAGCCGCGTGAGCTTGCCCTCGTCAAACTCCGGATAGGACTCAAACAGGGAGCGTGCGACCACGGCACCCAAAATGGAATCGCCCAAGAACTCAAGGCGCTCATAGCTGGCAGAAACCGGCTGGCCCTCGACTGCCGAGGGATGCGTAAGGGCCGCGCGTAGCAGCACCTTATTATTGAACTCGTGGCCCAGGATTTCCTGGGCACGCGTAAGTCGTTCAGACAAAGCCAAGACCTAGGCCTCCCTGGCGTTTTCGATCGCGTCGACGGCGTCGGCGACAGAGTTAAGCGAGAGCAACGTCTCGTCATCGATCTCGAGGTTGAACTCGTCCTCGATGGCCGTAACCAGCTGCAGACGCTCGAGCGAATTGGCATCGAGGTCGTCAAAGGTGGTCTCATCGCTAATTTCGGCAACATCGACGCCCAGAACGTCAGCAGCGACCTCGGCGATCTTGTCGAAGATTTCGGAGCGGTCCATAGCGCTTCCTCTCATAGTGCATGAATACCAAAAGAATGGTACCGCCCAGGCGGTACCAAGACACGGTTCTGATTCTACCCCACGAAGCAGGCCGCGAGGCACATAACAGCGCTCTAACTCGCTCTTACAAAACGATGCCGTCCATGGAGTTGGCGACGTTCTCGACCAGCCCCGCGCGCACGGCTTCGGCCGCCGCGAGCGTACCGTTTTTAACAGCCTCGACCGAGGTGGCGCCATGGCCGATCAGGACCACGCCACGCAGGCCCAAAAGAATCGCGCCGCCCTTGGCATCACCAGAGAGCTTGGCCTTAATCTCGCGCATCTGCTTTTTAATGAGCAGAGCGGCGATCTTTGTGCCGAGCGAGGCCATAAAGGCGCCCTTGAGCTCCTGTAGCAAAAACTTGGCAGCGCCCTCGGTAGCCTTGAGAGCGATATTACCCGACATGCCGTCGGCAACAACGACATCGAAATTGCCCGAGGTGAGGTCGGTGCCTTCGCAGTTGCCCACAAAGCCGGGAACGGCGGCTTTCATGGCCGGGAAGCAGGCCTTGGTAAAGTTGGAACCCTTCTCGTCCTCGGTGCCGTTGGCAAGCAGGCCCACGCGAGGATGCTCGATGCCCAGGACAACGCGGGCATAGGCGCTACCCATCTGGGCAAAACGCACCATGTCGTCGACCTCGACATCGGGGTTGGCGCCCATATCGCACAGCACCGTCAGACCGCCGGCACGATTGGGCAGCGCATTGGTCAGGCACGGACGCACCGGCTGCTTCTTGCCTTCGGCCATATATCTAAACGGCGTCACGTAGGCAGTAGCAGCGGCGGTCATGGCGCCGGTCGAGCCGGCGGAGAAGAACGCGTCCGCATTTCCCTTCTTGATGGCGCGGCACGACAGCACGATCGAGGACTTGCGCTTGGTCATCACGGCGCGAATGGGATCGTCTTCCATGGCGATAACGTCGGGTGCCTCAAGGGCCTCAACACGTGCATGGGAAGCAGCAAAGGGATTGACGATTTCGGCGGGGCCAGCTGCCAAGACCTCGATATCGGGATCGGCGGCAAGTGCAGACTCGATACCATCGAGAACAACCTGAGGTTTCTCGTCTCCGCCCACAACGTCTACACAAACGCGAACGTTACTCATATACATGCTCCTTATACAAAAATGGCCGACTCATTGAGCCGGCCATTGTGGTTCCATTTGGAACGGCATCGCATCCAGAGTATACCGTTACTCGGTAACGATAACCTCGCGGTCCTTGTAGAAACCGCAGCTGGGGCACACGTGGTGCGGAAGCTTGACAGCGCCGCAACGGGGGCACGTGGACTGAGCCGCAGCCGAGATCTTCATGTTGGCGGAACGACGGGTGTGAGTGCGGATACGACCCTGCTTTTGTTTAGGTACGGGCATAGTGACCTTCCTTATGAACTATCCAGTGTGGCGATTACGCGCAAGTAGCGATACTACCACAGTTTTACTCATCGAGCTTGAGATTCTTCAATGCTGCAAATGGATTTTCCGTGGCAGCGGCCCATTCTGCCTCTGCCTGGGCGGCGCAATCGCATTGCTCGACGTTGAGATTGCAGCCGCAAGTGGGGCACAGACCGCGGCAATCGGGCTTGCACAGAACGACAAACGGCGTGTCCATGACGACCGCGTCGTTGATAGGCTCACCCAGATCAACGATGCGGTCCTCACCCAGGAGCTCGTAGCCGTCCTCGTAGGCCTCGGGATCCTCGGGCTCCTCAAAGAGGTAGAACTCCTCGATCTCGCCGGCGATATCAAACGAGGCGGGCTCCAGGCAACGGTCGCACTCGCCGGTGGCGTGCGCGCGGACCATGCCCGTGAGCAAGACGCCGGTACCGGCATTGGTAAAGACAACGTCGTAGTCGATGCCGTCCTGTAGCTGGTACTCCTTCTCGCCCACCGTGTAGGTGGCGACATCGACCTTACCGGTCAGCGGATACGAATCTCCAGGAAACTCGAGCTGCTCGGAAAGATCGACGGTAACGCTCGGGAACTCAGCCATTACCACTGACCATTCTGCTGGGCGGCACCCTCGTTGAGCTGCTGACGGCAACGGGTAACGGTGCCGGTCAGGCTCTTGAGGTTCTCCTCCAGGTGCGTAAAGACCTGCTCTGCGTAGTCCTCGGCAGCATAACGCGTCTCGCGCTCGTACTGCTGGGCACGATCGCGGATGTCGTCGGCCTGCTGTTGCGCAAGGCGGACGATCTCCTGCTCACCGGCAATGGTGAGGGCCTGCTGCTGAGCATCGGCGATGATGGAATCGGCCTGAGCGGCGGCGGAAGCCATAAGCTCCTCGCGCTCCTTAAGGATACGGCGGGACTTCTGCCACTCCTCGGGATAGCTCATGCGGATCTCGTCGAGGATGTTGAAGAACACGTCGGCGTCAATGACCTTGAACTGAGCGTTCTTGCCGAAAGGCGGCTTGGCTTCCTCGATCAGCCCTTCGAGCTCATCGACCAAGCTGACGATCCTATCGCCAGGAAAATTCTCGCCCGGCATCCGGTCTCCTTTCATAGGTAACATATCATCGTGTTAGTTTACCACATGCCACCAGGCAATAAGAAACGTCACGAAAAGCGATGTCTGAGCGCTTCGACCACGTTGGGCGGGACAAACGTCGATACATCGCTGCCGAGCGAGGCGATCTGGCGAACGACCGAGCTCGAGATATAGCCGTACTGCGGCGCACTCATGACAAAGATGGACTCTAGCTCGCTATCCAAGCGATAGTTGAGGTCTGCCTGCTGCAGCTCGTACTCAAAGTCGGTCATGGCGCGCAGGCCCTTGACCACGGCCCCCGCCCCCTGCTCGCGAGCGAAGTCGACCAAGAGGCCGGTAAAGGGCAGGACCTCGACGCCGTCGATATCACCGAGCGCCTCGCGGGCCAGCGCCACGCGCTCATCGAGCATAAACGTAGTACCCACACCGTTTTTACCCTGCGACTCGGCAACAGCGACGATCACGCTGGGAAAGATGCGGCGGGCGCGACGGATGACGTCGATATGGCCAAACGTGATGGGATCGAAGGTGCCCGGGACGATCACGCGGTTGATGGTGTCATTCATGGGCGTCCTCCTGAAACGTCGTGGCATCGTTGTTGTCAGCATCGGTGCCGGCGCTATCGCCCTCGCCATCGTCATCGCCGACCCAACGAAGCAGGTCGACCGAGGTAATGCCGTAGCGCTTCTCGCGCACGATCTCAAAGTCTGCCGGATGCGCGCCCACATCGGCGGCGGCATGCTCAAACAGGGCATAAGCGCCAGGTGCAAGCAGACCCTGCTGAGCCAGGTTCCGCAGCAGCACCTCGACCGGTTCGGCACCAAAAGCATAGGGCGGGTCGAGCAGGACCAAATCAAAGGGGCCGCCCGGCACACGACCGCGCGAGGCACTCACCAGCATGTCGCCCGTTATCACGCGCCAACGCGCACGGTCACGGCAGAGCGACTCGATATTCTTGGTAATGAGCCGCGCGGCATTCCGATCGATCTCGAACGTCGTGAGCGAGCGGGCACCACGTGAGAGCATCTCGATACCCAAAGCGCCGGAGCCGCCAAAGGCGTCCAGCACGCGGACCTCGTCCAGATCGAAGTCAAATGCCGACATGACCATAGATGCGCATGCCTCGCGCACACGATCGGTCGTGGGGCGGGTGACATCGCGACCACGGGGCTCCTCGATCTTACGACCGCGCCATTCGCCGCCGATGATTCTCATCCTCCGCTGACCTCCTTAAAGATATGTCGATACCGCATGGCGACCGCATCGCGTAGGGGGCGCGTCGCCACAGAGTCAAGGTTGCAAGCATACCGCAAGAGCTCGACCGCGTCCAAATGGGCCCATTCGATCAATTCCTCGTCGGCGTCCAGGTCCACAAAGCGCAGGGTCACGCCGCCATGCTGACGGTAGCCAAGAATCTCGCCCTCGTGGCGCAAACGCAGATCCATCTGGGCGAGCGTAAAGCCGTCCGAGGTTTTTTCGAGCGACTGGAGACGGTCTTGCGCCGCCGATGCGCCGCCGTTGCCCTTGGAGTGCGTCATGACCAGGCACGTGCCCGACACGCTGCCGCGGCCCACGCGCCCGCGCAGCTGGTGCAAGGCCGCCAACCCAAAGCGCTCCCCGTTCTCGATGACCATGACGGTGGCGTTAGGCACGTCGACGCCCACCTCAACCACCGTAGTCGAGACGAGAACGTCGATCTCGCCACGCTTGAAGGCATCGATAACCTGGTCCTTCTCCCCCGCTGGCATGCGGCCGTGAAGGCGCTCGATGGCAAGACCCGGCAACGCCAGGCGCAGTCGGTCGAGCTCGGTCGCTGTATCGTGCAGCGGCACGGGGACCGCCACGCGGCCCTCGTCGTCGCGGGCGATACCGGGAACGTCCTCCAGATCATCGGCCGAGTCACTCGGCTCCACGAGCGGGCAAATCACGTAGGCCTGCTGACCCTTTTCATGCGCCTCGCGGATGGCGCCATAGGCAAGGTCGCGGCTCGACTCGGTAAGCACGCGTGTCGTCACGCCAGCGCCAGGGACGGGCCGATGGCGGATGATGCTCGTGTCCAGATCGCCGTAGACCGAAAGCGCCAGCGTACGCGGGATGGGCGTTGCCGTCATAACGAGCAGATCGGCACCAGGGCCCTTCGCACGCAGGGCGTTGCGTTGGCCGACGCCAAACCGGTGCTGTTCATCGATGACCACTAGCGACAGATGCTTAAACGCCACGTTATCCGAAAGCACCGCGTGGGTGCCAAAGAGCACGTCAAGCTCTCCCGATTCCAGCTGGGAATGGATCCGCTCGCGCTCGATCGCCGGCGTGGCGCCCGTCAGGAGCGCCCAGGTCATGCCGGCCTGCGAGAGCAAGGGGCCGGTCTTATCGGCATATTGACGCGCCAGCACGCCCGTGGGCGCCATAACGCAGGCCTGCGTGCCGCTATCAGCAGCCACAGCCAGCGCGCAGGCGGCAACGGCGGTCTTACCGGTACCGACATCGCCCAGCAGCAGGCGGTTCATCACGCGCCCGCCATCGCACATATCGAGCAGGATATCTTGGAACGCGGCCTCCTGCTCGTCGCTCAGCGAAAATGGCAGGGCTTGCTTGAGCGCGGCCAGGTGCTCGCCCGCGGCGTGGGCGTAGGGCACCACATCGACCAGGTTGCCGACGTTGCGCAGGCGCAGCGCCAGCTGCAGGTAAAGGCACTCCTCGTAGGCAAGCCGTGCGCGCGCGATATCGCGCTCAGCCATGCTCGAGGGAAAGTGAATTGATCGAAGCGCACGAGCATTGCTCATCAGGCGACGTTTAACGCGCAAGCGTGCGGGAATCGGGTCGAAGGGATTGCCGACGACCTCGAGCGCGCCACTTACGATGCGGCGCATCCATGCCTGGCTCACGCCGTCACTCACATAATGGACCGGCAAAATGGTGCCCGCAGCACGCCCGTCATCGAGCTTTTCAAAGTGCGGCGAGGCCATCTGCTTAAAACCGTAGGCAAACTCGACCTTGCCCATCACGGCCAGGCGGTCGCCCTGCTTAAGCTGCTGGGCAATCCAAGGCTGACGGAAAAAGGCGACCTGCAGCACGCCCGTCTCGTCAACGAGTGAGACCTCGGTCACCTGCATGCGCGGACGCGGCTTCTTTTGAACGATACGGTCGACCGTGGCGATGATGGTGCACACGGTACCGATGGGCGCCATCTCGATGGACCAGGAGCGCGTAAAGTCCAGGTATCGATGAGGGATATGGAGAAGGAGGTCCCCCACCGTCCGAATTCCCAGACGGCGAAGGGCCTCCTCACGTTTACCCGAAACATATTTGAGTCGCGCGATATCCTCGTCGAGCGCATTGCTCTGGGCAAAGCGCTCCGAGACGCGCGGCACGGAGCACAGCTCGGACATGGACAGTTGCCTACTCGATCGAGAAGATAACGGGATAGAGCGGCTGCTCGCCACGATGGGCGTCAATCTCCAGATCGGGCTGAGCCTCCTCAATGGCGTCGACAATCTCCTGGAAGGCCTCATCGGACAGTTCCTCGCCTGCCAGAATCGTCAGCGCGTCGCCCTCCTCTTCCTCCTGCATGCGGTTGATGCAATCGAGCGTGACCTGTTTCACATCAGAGCCGACCACATCGATGGAACCGGCAATGATACCCATAACGTCACCGGAGTGAATCGGGGAGCCGTCCGAGGCGCTGGAGTCGCGCACGGCGCGGGTGACCTCGCCATCGCGGACCTCGCTGATGGCGTCGACCATAGCGGCGACGGCGTCCTCGAGCTCGGAATCGGGCAGGACCGCGAACAGCGCGGAGAACGCCTGGGGAACGGTCTTGGTAGGAACGACGGCGACCTTCTTATCGGTGCAGGCAGAGGCTGCGGCCTCGGCAGCCATGCGGATGTTACCGTTGTTGGGCAGGATGATAACCGAGGTCGCGTTGACCTGGTCGACGGCGCCCAGCAGGTCGGCGGTCGAGGGGTTCATGGTCTGGCCGCCCGAGACGATCACGTCAACGCCGAGGGACTTGAGGATGTCGGCCTCGCCGGAACCGGCGGCAACGGCGACAAAGCCCAGGGCCTTCGCGGGCCCGGCGGCCTTCTCCTGATCCTCGTGGATCTTGGCGGTACGGTCGTGGGCCTCCATCTCCATATTATGGATAAAGACCTCATAGATCTGACCAAGCTGCAGCATGTGCTCGAGCACCAGGTTGGGCGTGTTGGAGTGCACGTGGATCTTGTAATCGGGGTAGGCACCCACGAGCAACTCGCAGTCGCCCATAGAGCCCAGGAACTTAAGGCACTCATCCTCGTCAAAGGGAGCGTCGGCCTTAAAGAGGAACTCGTTGCAGTAGCGGAACTCCGAGCCCTCCCAGTCGTCGTTGGCCTCAATCTCAACGCGATTGAGGGCCGCGTCGCGGGCAGAGCCAGCGGAATCAAACGTGGCGGAGAAATCCTCGACAACGGTGCTGCGACCAAGTGCTGCAGCCACAAAGTTCTCAAGGAAGATGGCAAAGCCAAAGGCGCCGGAGTCGACCACGCCGTTCTCCTTCAGAACGGGCAGCAGGTCGGGCGTGCGAGCGACGGACTGGTAGGCCTCGACGACGATGGCATCGAGCGCGTCCTCGGCCGAGAACTTCTTCTTTTCGCACTCGTCGGCCTTGGTCGAGACATCGCGCAGCACCGTGAGAATCGTGCCCTCGATGGGCTTACGGACGGCCTGGAAGGCGACCTTGACGGCGCGGCGGAACGCATAGGCGATGTTGGCGGACGTGATGGGCTCGTCGGCAGAGACAAGACCCTCGGCCACGCCGCGCAGGATCTGAGAGGTGATGACGCCGGAGTTGCCGCGGGCACCCATCAGGGAGCCGTGGGTGATGGCGCCGGCGATGGCCTCCATATCGGCATCGGCGGGAAGGGCGGAAAGCTCCTTGGTCACCGAGGCGAGCGTGAGCGACATGTTGGTACCGGTGTCGCCGTCGGGTACGGGGAAGACATTGAGCTTGTTGATCTCCTCGGCCTTGTCGGAAACAGCAGCCGCAGCGATCGGAAAACAGGTGCGAATGGTCTTTGCAATCATGGGTATTTGAATCTCCGTTTTCGGATGCTAGTTCAGACGGCTCTTGAGCGCGTCGATGTGAATGCCGATCTTAAGGCTGGCGGGATCGATCTGGGCGATCTCCTGCAGGGTGAAGGCAACGGAGCTCGAAAGATTGTGGCAGACGGACTTCATGTTGACGCCGTTCTCGAGCACGACGTGAAGATCGACCGTAAGGCCGTTCTCGTCGGCGGAGACAAGCACGCCCTTGCGGAGGCGCTGACCGGCAAGCAGGCGCACGCTCTCGGCGCCCTGGAGCTGCTCAGCCATACCGACGACGCCATAGCACGTCATCGCGGCATAACCGGCAATATCGGCAATAACGTCGTTCGAGACGCTCAGGCTGCCGTTGATGGTCTCAGACACAAGAATCTCCTTATCTGGTGCTCACGGCACCATGTCGTGGGAGCAATCATTGCAATATTCTACAACGACCGCGCCATGTTGAGGTGATGGGTCGCGGGATTACATCCTCGACACGAAATGTTGATATGGCAACGTTCGAGTCAAGTGGTCGCGGCATGAAAAAACCCGCCGCATAAGCGACGGGTTTTACAACCTGGCTCCCCGGGTAGGACTCGAACCTACAACAGCGCGGTTAACAGCCGCGTGCTCTACCATTGAGCTACCGAGGAATTTAAAAGCCCAGCTGAATGGGCTGAGAAATTCTGGCTCCCCGGGTAGGACTCGAACCTACAACAGCGCGGTTAACAGCCGCGTGCTCTACCATTGAGCTACCGAGGAATAGGTGCGTGCTCTCAAGCAACGAAGTTTATTATACGGACGAATCAGCTCAGGGCAAGAACTTTTTTAAGAATTTTTCCGACCTAGTCGTTTAAGAACGTCCCCAACGACTACATGAAAGCGCCCCCGAGCGAATGTGCTTGAGGGCGCTTATTGCTTGACTAGCTTTCGATGTAGTCCTTCAGCTTGCTACTACGGCTGGGGTGGCGGAGCTTGGCCAAGGTCTTGGACTCGATCTGGCGGATACGCTCGCGCGTGACGCCAAACTCGCGGCCGACTTCCTCGAGCGTGCGGGGATGCCCGTCGACAAGGCCAAAGCGCAGCTCGATAACCTTGCGCTCACGATCGGCAAGCGAGTCGAGCACCTGAGTGAGCTGCTCCTGCAGCATGGAGAAGCTGGCGGCATCGGGCGGAACGATAGCCTGGGAGTCCTCGATGAAGTCGCCCAGCTGGGAATCCTCTTCCTCGCCGATGGGGGTCTCGAGCGACACGGGCTCCTGCGAGATCTTCTGGATCTCGCGGACGCGGTCGGCGCTCATGTCCATCTCGGCACCAATCTCCTCGGGGGTCGGGTCGCGACCAAGATCCTGGAGAAGCTGGCGCTGCACGCGGACGAGCTTGTTGATGGTCTCGACCATATGCACGGGAATACGGATGGTACGGGCCTGATCGGCAATGGCGCGCGTAATGGCCTGACGGATCCACCACGTGGCGTACGTGGAGAACTTAAAGCCCTTCTGGTAGTCGAACTTCTCAACAGCGCGGATCAGACCGAGGTTGCCCTCCTGGATCAGGTCAAGGAACAGCATGCCGCGGCCGACATAGCGTTTGGCGATGGAGACGACCAGACGCAGGTTTGCGCTGATGAGTGCCTGCTTGGCTTCGAGGCCCACGTTCTCAATGCGCGTAAGACGACGCATCTCGGCACGCGTGAGCTCGAGCTCGCCGGCATCGGCAGCCTCGAGCTTCTCGGTGGCCTCGAGACCGGCCTCGATCTTCATGGCCAAATCGACCTCTTCGGAGGCGGTCAGCAGGTCGACCTTGCCGATCTCCTTGAGGTACATACGAACCGGATCGCCGGTCAGCATCACCGTGGAGGCATCGATGCCACGCACGCGGGAGCGTGAACGGGACGTGCGCACGGTGCGCTTCTTCTTGCTCTTGGAAGAACCCATCTCGGCGTCGGCCTGACGGGCCATCTTGAGCTCGTGATCGTCGAGCGAGCCGGAATCGTGCTCGTCGTCGTCATCGAAATCGTCGGTATCGGTATCGTTATCGTCATCGTCGACGTCCATGGGGGCGTCGTCGTTACCGCTCGCGGAGATAATCTGGATGCCGCTGTTGCGCAGCGCGGAATACACCGCGGTGAGCTGCTCGTCAGAAACATCGATATCCTTCAGGGCGACCTGAATCTCGTCCTCGGTTACCGAAGTCCTGTTTGAGCCGTTGCCCATGAGCTTTGCAACGTAGGATTCCAGCCCAGTACCCGTGCTCTCAGTCTTTTTTGGCACAGATTCTCCCTTCATAGTCCACAGGACTCAATACTTTAGCACACACATAGACGTCTATACCCAAAAAGAGGACTGGATATAGGCGAGAATACGCTGGTTGACCACAACATCTAGGCCTGTTCGGTGCCTGCGGCCTCCAGACCGATCAAACGGAACGGGTCCGCCACGCCGCCGATCGACTTTTGCAGCTCGCGTTGACGCTGCGAATCCTGCGCGGCCTGCACGGTCAGCGCGCGTCGGGCCTCATCATCGAGCGAACGGTCCTGGCGCAGCTTGGCCTGTGCGGCACGCATACGGCGCTTGATGGTGTAGAGCTCGAGCGTATCGAGCATGAACACGATGTTCGTCTCGGTAGGGTGTTTGCTCGTCGCAGAGATGCGCCCGGCGCTCACAAGCGTTGCTGCCTCGGGACACACCGAGCGCGCCGCATCCATGCAGGCTGCAGGATCGGTTCCCGGCGGCGTTGCCAGAACGGCCCATGCGATGGACTCGTGACGTGGGTCAACCCACTCGATAGAGCAGATGCGGTCGGCATACGTGCGAAACAGGTCGGGGTAGCTCGTGAGCATCGTCAACAGCTCGCGCTCCCCTGCCAAGGACTTGCGCTCAAGATCAGTAAGAACCATCGGCGCCGCCGCAGCCGGAGCGCCCGAACCATCAGTCACAGGCACAGCACCCATACCATCAGGCACATCGATCGGCGGCAGATCGTCGACGACCTCCACGGGCGCGGCGCCGTAGGCATCGAGCGGGACATAGTCGTACGGCTCCTCCTCGACCGGCGCGGACACCGGCGGCGTCGCGCCCGATGCCCAAGCACCGCGAGATGCCCCCCGCGAACCAGACGTCCGACCGCCCGCGCCACCAGAGCGCTCGGCTTGCGCCCGCTGACGCTCATAGTTCTGCTCACGACGTCGCTCGGCATCATCACGCTTGGCGACATCGCGAAACACGCGACCCGAACTCGCGCGAACCGTCTCCAGATCCAAACCAAGCAGATCGGCAATCTGGATAAAGTACGTATCGATCATATAGCTATCGCGCAGCGGATAGATGAGCGTCAGCGCATCCTCCAGCGCCTTGGCACGACCGCCCGGCGTGGTGATGTCACTCGACTCCTGCAGCGAACGGTAGACAAAGTCCATAAGCGGCTCGGCAGCGTCGATGCGCGCCTGCAGCTCCTGTCCACCATGCGCCGTGATGAACTCCATGGGGTCGTTGCCGTCGGGCAGCACCACGCAGCGCAGATCCATCGAATCCTGCTCGATAAACTGAATCGCGCGGCGGGCGGCCTTCTGTCCCGCCGCATCGCCGTCGAACATGTACACGATGCGCTTAGCAAAGCGGGTGAGCGTCTTGACGTGATGCTCCGTGAGTGCAGTGCCCAGCGTGGCGACAACGTTTTTAATCCCCGACTCCCAGCAGGCGATGCAGTCGGTATAGCCCTCAACCACGATGGCGGTATCTTGCGCGACGATAAACTCCTTGGCCCAGTTAAAGCCATAGAGGTTTCGCTTTTTATGAAACACGCTCGTCTCGGCGGTATTGAGGTACTTGGGTTGGCCGTCACCCATGATGCGACCGCCAAAGGCAATGTTGTGACCCTGTTCGTCAAAGATGGGGAACATCACGCGGTCGTAGAAGCGGTCGGCAAGCTGCCCGCGCCCGCGGCTCACGGCAACGTTGGCGTCGATCATCTCCTGCGGGGTAAAACCCGCCTGGGACAGGTGCGACACCAGCGCGTTGCGGCCCGGTGCAAAGCCCAGGCAGTAGCGGCGGCAGACGTCGCCACCCATACCACGGCTGGCAAAGTACTCGCGCGGACGGCCGTCCTTACCGCGCATAAGCATGGTGTGGTAGAACTGGGCGGTCTCGGCACACAGATCGTAGATGCGGGCACGCTTGGTACCGCGCTCGCGACGATCTCCGGTGTCATGCAGCTCAATACCTGCGCGATCGGCCAAATAACGGATTGACTCGGGAAAGTTCAGGTTTTCGCGCTTCATGATATAGGTAAAGACGTCGCCGCCCTCGCCGCAGCCAAAGCAGTGCCAGACCTGCGTGGCGGGGATAATGTGGAAGGACGGAGTCTTTTCGCCATGGAAGGGGCAGCAGCCCCAAAACTCATGGCCGCGAGGCTTGAGCTCAACCGTTTCCTGCACGATGGCAACCAGGTCAGACGCAGCGCGTACCTGGTCTTTTTCCTCATCGCTAATCACGGATGCTCGCCCCCTGCTCGCCCAAGTTGTGACGAATGTCCTCGATATTCCCCTCGACGGTCGCAATCAACTCATCCAGCGATTCAAACACACGCGAGGGACGCAGCCAGCGCGTAAACGCCAGCGAAACGGAAGCGCCGTACAGGTCGCCCGTATAACCAATTAAGTTAGCCTCGAGATGCGATGAAGCGGCATCGTCGGCATACGTCGGCGGCAGGCCGACGTTAACGGCAGCAGGCCATACGGTGTCATCGACGAGCACCAGGCCCTCATACACGCCATCGGCAGGCACCTGAATGCCGTCGGGAACATGTAGGTTTGCCGTGGGAAAGCCCATGCCAGAACCCTCGTGACGGCCGCGAATAACACCGCCGCGCAGCATATACGGGCGGCCGAGCAACTCAGCAGCCAGCTCCACATGGCCCTGTCCCAGCTCATGACGGATGCGGGTGGCGCAAATGGCCTCACCGCCCTCGCAAAGCAGATCGTGACCATACACGTCAACGCCGTGCTCGGAACCCCAGACGCGCATCTCGGCAACACCAGAAGTACCGCCACGACCCAGCCTAAAATCGCTGCCAACGCGAATCGAACGAATGTCGACCACGCGTGACAACAGTGTGAGAAAACCGACATGGTCGAGTGCCGCAACCTCAGGCGTAAAGGGAACGGCCACCACTGCATCGACCCCGGTCTGAGCCAAGGCATGTAGACGGTCGGCCGTCGTCATCAATTTTTGAGCGGGCGAAGGACTCACCACAACGTCCGGATCGGGATCGAAAGTGACCACGACCGCCTTGCAGCCATGGGCACGGGCATCACGGACAAGCGCTTCGATGAGTTCCCGGTGTCCACGGTGAACGCCATCGAACACGCCAATGGCGATCGAGGCAGCACCCAAGTGCTCGCACTCATCAAACGCATCGGCAGTGACGATGCGAGCCTCGTCCGACTCGCCATCAAAAAAGATACGCGCGAGCTCGCGAGCGGACAACATCATCGAACACCGCCGATTGCCTGCGGAAACACGTGCTCCATGACAAAGCGGCCACTTTCGATGCGGGCGAGCGCCTTGAGTCCCCCATCGAGCACCAGCGCAAACGGCGCTTTCGAAGCATCGAAATCGGCAAGCGCACGCTCAACGGGAATGCGTCGGCCGCAGAGCAGGTCTTCGGCAAGATTGCCCGGCAAGTCAACACGCGTGGCGCCCAGGGCCGCAATGGGATCCAGGGCAAAGCCAGGCCCGGACTCGGGAGAAAGCTCCTCGACCGCATGACAGGCGCCAATGGAAACAACACCGGAGGCCGTGCGGCGCAGCGCGGAAATGTGCGCGGCGCTCTCGCAGGCGCGGCCCAAGTCGCGAGCGAGCGCACGGATATAGGTGCCCTTGCTCACCGAGAACGCCACGGTCCACACACACGTATCACCTTCGCCGCCCACGGCGATCAGGTCGGCGGCATAGACCTCGACGGGACGCGGAGGTAAGTCCACCGCATTGCCCTCGCGAGCAGACTTGTAGGCGCGAACGCCATTGACCGAGATAGCCGAAAACGCCGGCGGCACCTGCATCTGCGGACCCAGCATGGCGGCCAAGCGCTCACGGGCATAGGCAGGATCGCGGAGCTCGTTGGCAACAGTCACCGTGCGGACCGCCTCGCCCTCCGCATCATCGGTATTTGTCTCGGCGCCAAACGAGATGTCAGCGACATAGCTTTTGGTATCGAGGGTTATCATGCCCAGCAGACGGGTGGCCTGGCCAACACCCACCACCATGACACCCGATGCCATGGGGTCGAGCGTGCCGGCATGGCCGACGCGCCGCTCATGGAGGGCGCGTCGGCATTGCGAAACCACGTCGTGGGACGTGCAGCCCACCGGCTTATCGACGGCGAGCAGCATATTCAGTTGAGAAGGCGTACGACGAGCCATGTACCATCCAAAAAGTTAAAGCTCGACGGTCACCGAAGCGGGATCCTCCCCTACCAGTTCGGCCAGCATGGGAAGTGCCACGGTGAGCGTCTCGAGAATCGTTCCGTTGTTGGAGAAACCGGCGGCAGCGGGATGTCCGCCTCCGCCAAAGGCAGCGGCGATCTCGGACACGTTGAGGTCACCCTTGGAGCGCAGGTTGCCGCGCACCTTGGTATCGCCCTCAATGCCCTTCAGGAACAGGCAGACCTCGACGCCCATCACCGAGCGCACCACGTCAACCAGGCCGTCGCACTCATCCGAGGTGACACCGCAGGCCTCAAGGTCACTCTGGTACGCGTAGCTATACGCGACGCGCCCGTGGGCCACCGTCTTGATGCGGCCCATAACGATGGACTTGAGGTGCAAAAACTCAACGCGCATGCTCTGGTAGACCTCGAGCGCCACACGCGCCGGATCGGCACCGTGGGCAACCAGACGCGAGGCTGCATGGAACGCGGCGGCATCGGCGTTTTGGTACTGAAAACGGCCGGTATCGGTAACCAAGCCACACAGCAGGCAGGTCGCAACGCCATCACGTGCGACAATGCCGCAATTGTCCAAGAAGCGGTCGATGATCATGGCGCAGGCTGCAGCTTCGACGCGCCTCAGGCTGAGCTCGGCAAACTCCTCGCGCGCCGGATGGTGATCGAAGCACACCACATGCTTGGAGCGACGAAGCACCTCGGCGGAATTATTGAGACGCTCGACGACCGGCACGTCCACCGAGATGAACAGGTCCGGATTGCCGGTATACGCAGATGCCGGTACCAGGCGATCGGCACCCTCCATAAAGCGGTAGATACGCGGAACCGGATCATCGTCTGCCAGCAGCAGGGCAATGTCCTTGTTAGGGAAAAACTTCATAAGCGAGAGGCCCAGACCCAACACGGAGCCCAGGGCGTCGCCATCGGGAGAAGTGTGTCCCGAAATCGCAATGGAGGACGCACCCTCGATGAGCTCGAGGATGCGTCGCTGAATATCTGCAGACTCGCACGAGGCGAGGTCGGCGGAATTAGTCATCTAAAGCTGCCTCCTGGGCGGCATCCGCTATCGGATAGCCGTCCTCGTCCTTTTCGATCGCAAGCGTGGCGGGAACGTTTTCCAGCGCACGCGTGATGCGCTCGGCCTCATCGGTCGAGCGATCGATGCGAAAATCGAGCTCGGGCGTGACACGCCAATCGAGCGAGCGAGCCAACAGGCTGCGAATACGGCCCTTGGCGCTTGCGAGCGCCTCCATGACCTCGTCGTAGCGGCTCGCATCGCACGACACGTACACGCGCGCGAACGAACGGTCCACCGCGACCTCGACCGCGGTCAAAGTAACCAGGTCGAGACGCGGATCGGAAACCTCAAAGAGCAGGATATAACCAAGCTTCTCGCGAAGCTGCTCGCCCAGACGGCGGGTTGCCTGCGTTTGCTTCATAGCGCTACCCCCTACTCGGTACGGGCAACCTGGTCGATACGGTAACCCTCGATCTGGTCGCCGGGCTTGATGTCCTGGAAGTTCTCCAGACCAATGCCGCCCTCGGAACCGCTCTTGAGGCTCTTGGCCTCGTCCTTGTAGTGGCGCATCGAGGCGATCTTGCCGTTGAAGACCACGATGCCGTCGCGCACCAGACGCACGGAATCGGTCGCGGCGATCTCGCCCTCTTCGACGCGGACACCGGCGGCGATACCGACTTTGGGCACCTTGAAGGTATCCAGGACGGTCGCGGTACCCGTGGAGACCTCGACCTCGGTGGGCTTGAGCATGCCGATACGGGCAGCGTCGAGCTCCTCGAGGCACTTGTAGATAACGTCGTAGCAACGGATCTCGACGCCCTCGCGCTCGGCGGCGGAACGGGCCTTACCGTCGGGGCGGACGCCAAAGCCGATGATGATGGCGTTGGAGGCGTCGGCCAGGACGACGTCGGTCTCGTTGATGGCACCAACGGCGGAGTGGATCGTGTTGATACGAACCTCGGACTGATCCATCTTGTCGAGCGAATCCTGAAGGGCCTCGATGGAACCCTGGACGTCGGCCTTGATGATCAGGTTGAGCTCCTTGACCTCGGCGTCGGCAATGGTCTCGAAGAGGTTCTCGAGCGTGACGTGCTTGACGCGGCTCTGCTCCTCGATACGGGCCTTGAGCGAACGCTCGTCGGCAAGGGCACGAGCCTCGCGCTCGTCCTCGAACACGCGGAACTCGTCACCGGCGTTGGGCACGGACTGCAGGCCCAGGATCTCGACGGCGTCGGAGGGACCGGCCTCGGTGACGGCGCGGCCCTTGGGGTCGAGCATAGCGCGGACGCGGCCGTAGGTAAGGCCGGCGACCAGCGTATCGCCCACGTGCAGGGTACCGCGGGTCACGAGCACGGTAGCGACCGAGCCGCGGCCCTTGTCGAGCTTGGCCTCGAGGACGTTGCCGGAGGCGAAGGTGTCCGGGTTGGCCTTGAGCTCGAGCACGTCGGCCTGGAGCAGCACGGTCTCCAGAAGGTCGTCGATACCGATCTTCTGCTTGGCCGAGATGTTGACGAACATGTTCTGTCCGCCCCACTCCTCGGGGATGACACCGTACTCGGTGAGCTCCTGGCGCACGCGGTCGGGGTTGGCACCCGGCTTATCGATCTTGTTGACGGCGACGACAATGGGTACGCCGGCGGCCTTGGCGTGGTTAATCGACTCGACCGTCTGGGGCATGACGCCGTCGTCGGCGGCGACGATCAGGATGACGATGTCGGTCACCTTGGCGCCACGGGCACGCATAGCCGTAAAGGTAGCGTGACCCGGGGTATCGATGAAGGTGATCTTGCGGCCGTTGATCTTGACCTGCGAAGCGCCGATGGCCTGCGTAATACCGCCTGCCTCGCCGGCAGCGACACCGGTGTGACGGATGGCGTCGAGCAGCGACGTCTTGCCGTGGTCGACGTGGCCCATGACGGTGACGACCGGTGCGCGCGGCTTAAGGTCGGCGGGATCGTCGTAGAACGAGAAGGTGTTCTCCTCCTCGGGGGTGATGATCTTGATCTGACGACCCAAGTCGTCGGCAACGAGCTCGACGAGGTCGTCGGACATGGACTGCGTCATGGTGAGCGGCGTACCCAGCAGGAACAGGCGCTTGATGATGTCGTTGGCCGGAACGTCGAGCGCCTCGGCGAGCTCCTGGACGGTAACGCCCTGGGAAACCTTGATGGCGTCGAGCTCCTCGGGGTTCACGCCCTGGGCCAATGCCTCCTCGATCTTGCGCTCCTCCTGAGCCTTGGCAGCCTCGCGCTCACGCTTCTCCTTGCGCTTCTTGCGGCGACCGGTGGACTCACGAGAGGCCTCCTCGACGGCAGCACGAGCCTCCTCGAGCACCTTCTCGCGGCTGTACTCCTCGGCCTCACGAGCCATGCGGCTGTAGTGGTCCTCTTCGTTGTTGTGACCGCCCTTGCGCTTCTTGCCCTTGCCCTGCTTATCGGGGTTGGGGAAGTCCATGCCGGCAGCGACGTTGTTGCTGGCGTTGGTGCGATGGCTGTGCGGACGGCTCTCGGAGGCGTTGCGCTCGGAGTTGTTGTCGGAGGCGTTACGATCGTTACGGCGGCCACCGCGGCGGTCATTGTTGCCGCCACGACGGTTACCGCGCTCGGCGGCGCGCTCGGCCTTGGCCTTGTCCTCGGCGTCCTTCTTCTCCTTGAGCACGGTCTCCTGTGCGGCGATCTGGTCGAGCAGCGAACGGAAGCGCGAACCGGAGTCGGAAGCGGGAACGGCGCGGCGCTGGGCCTCGCGGGCAGCCTCCTCCTTCTCGCGAGCAAGGCGCTCCTGCTCGGCCTTCTTCTTGGCCTCGGCCTCGGCGCGGGCAGCCTCCTCGGCAGCCTGGACTGCGGCAAACTGGCGG
>CABRDB010000094.1 GCA_902469555.1 uncultured Collinsella sp.
CCAATATCGAGGTCATCGACGCGCACGGTACCTTTGTCGGCGGCGTTATCGCGCCGGGGCTGGCGCTCGGCGCCCGCTCGCTTTCGGCGGCAGCAGCGCGCCTACCCCAGGTTGAGCCCTCGGCGCCAACACACGTCATCGGCCGCAACACGCGCGAGGCCATGCGCTCGGGCGTGGTTTTGGGCGAGGTGGCGCGCATCGACGGCATGCTCGACATGGTGCTTGCCGAGATGCGTGCGACCAAGGCCGCGGGGGAAGGCAGCGTGCCCATCGTCATTACCGGCGACGATGCCGAGGCGCTTGCGGCGCTGGTCGGCCATAGCCTGACGGTCGACGATGCGCTGACGCTGCGGGGTCTCGCCGAGCTCTACCACATCAATCAAAAGCCCCGCCGCGCGTAGCGATGGGGGCGATGGGACAAAAACGTCTCCACCTTCCACCTGCTACAATGGGTCAAACTATTGCGATTTCGGAGGTGTCTGCCATGTCGGGCGATCTTCATCAAACCGCGTCGGGCAAGCGCCGCGACGTTATTAGCTGGGATGAGTTCTTTATGAGCGTGGCCATCGCCGCGCAGCGCCGCAGTAAGGACCCCAACACGCAGGTGGGCGCGTGCATCGCCAACACCAACCACCGCATCCTTTCGGTGGGCTACAACGGTACGCCCTCGGCGCTCAACGACGACTTTTTCCCATGGGGCACGAGCGACGACCCGTTGCAGGATAAGCACAACTACGTGGTGCATGCCGAGGCAAACGCCGTGCTCAACTACCGCGGCTCGCTCAAAGACCTCGAGGGTTCCACGGTCTACGTCACGCTGTTTCCGTGCCACGATTGCGCCAAGATCCTGGCGCAGGTGGGCGTGGGCGAGGTCGTCTACCTGGACAATAAGTATGCCGACACCGATGACGGCCGTATCAGCCGCCGCATTCTCGACTCCTGCGGCATCAGCTACCGCCAGGTCATCGTCGATGTTCAGATTGGTACTGGGGGACAAGCTCAGCGGTAGTGCGTGCCGACGCCAGCTGGCGGCAAAACAGCCAAAAGAGCCCCGTCCCAAATTGACTACTCGTGAAAGTCGCGTCTGCGCGCATGGACGGCTCGTGAGCGGGTACATGGCTGTAGTAACATAGCTTCTGTCCGCGGGCGTGCCCGCGTTATTGTGAGAAAGGAGCCCCTGTGGCTGTTAACGAAGAGCTGCTTAAGAAGGTTCTTGAAGAGATTCGCCCCAACCTGCAGGCCGACGGCGGCGATATGGAGTATGTGGGCGTCGACGACGAGGGCGTTGTCAAGCTGGAACTGCAGGGCGCTTGCGCCGGCTGCCCCATGAGCTCGCTGACCCTTTCCATGGGTATCGAGCGCATCCTGAAGGAACATGTGCCCGGCGTTACCCGCGTTGAGCAGGTCAATGCTTCCGGCGAGGCCGAGGACCTGTACGACGAGTATGCGCCGTTCTAAGATGCGAAAGCTGCGGACGGTACGCTCCGCATAGACGTTACGCCCAGATATGCGGCTGCGAGCGCAAGGCCCGCGGCCGCATTTGTATGTAGGGAGCAGGGGATCGATATGCTCAACGACCTCTACCACATGCTTGATCCCGTCGCGATCTCGGCGGGCCCCATCACCATCTACTGGTACGGTCTGGCCTACGTGGTCGGCGCTTTGCTCACGGCGGTCGTTATGTACCGCACGCAGCGTCGTTGGGGCTTCGACATTACGATTGATGACCTGACGAGCGTCGTGGTCGGCGCGGTCTTTGGTCTCATCATCGGTGCGCGCCTGTTTTATGTCGTCTTTTACGGCGATGGCTACTATTGGACCCATCCGCTCGAAATCTTTGCCACCAACGAGGGAGGCATGAGCTTCCACGGCGGCCTGGTGGGCGGCATCTTGGGCGGCATCATCGTGTGCCGCATGTACAAGCTTGACGCCTGGACCGTCGCCGACCTTGCTGTGATCGGCGCCCCGCTGGCCCTGTGCCTGGGCCGTTGTGCCAATTTCGTCAACGGCGAGCTGTGGGGCAAACCGACTGATCTGCCTTGGGGTGTGGTCTTTGGCGGCACCGCGGGCGATATGCCGCGCCATCCCTCCCAGCTCTACGAGGCGTTTCTTGAGGGCGTCGTGCTCTTCTGTATTTTGCAGGTGCTCAGCCGCAAAAAGCCGCTGCTGCCCCAGGGTGCGTTTATGGGCGTGTTCGTGATGGGGTACGGCATCGTCCGCTTTCTCGTTGAGTTTGTGCGCGTGCCCGATGCGCAGCTGGGCTATCTGCTGGGCGGCGTCATCACCATGGGTCAGCTGCTGAGTTTGCCGCTCGTGATCGCCGGTCTGGCGCTCATCATCTTCGCCCGACACCGCAATCGCCCCCAGCGCATCTACCTCGACGCCTAATCAAGACCACCACAAAGGGGACAGGCACTTTTGTGGTGGTCTTGCCGAGTTTGATAGGTTTCTAGAAAGGCTTTCGGACTGTGAAGGATTCCGACCTCTCCACAACGGCTGCGCGCGACGCTGCCCGCATCGTCTGGTTTAAGCGCTACCCCGCCAAGCAGACGCTCATCGCATTTTTGCTCGCGCTGTTGGCGACCACGGCGTTTTCCATCGATCCCGCCCCGGTGTCGAGCAACGCAGTCTTGGCGATTGACCCCAAAGCCTCGGGCATGCTGTACGTGTGCTACGAGGTGCTCCTCTCGTTTGCCGGCCATACCGACGCGGTCATGCTGCTTGCGCTTGCCTGCCTGCTCACGCTGCCGTTTCGCTACGTATTCTTTGGCCGCGGCGATGCTTGGCGTCCTTCGGTGATCCTTCCGTCGCTGTTCTTTGCCGTCTGCATGGTGTTTGGCCGTAGCTACGACCTCACCGATTCGGCCGAGATCGTGCTTGGCGACAAGGCACGCATCATTTGCGCCTGGATAGGCGGTGCGGGCTGGATGCTCTTGGCGGTCGTTGCCTTCTACCTTGCCTTTGAGTGTCTAGATTGGCTGAGCTCTCGGCGTATTCCGTTTTCCGAAGCGCACTTTGGCCGCGTATGGCGTATGGCTCACGCCGTGCTCTCGGTCCATCCCTTTGCCGGGCCCTTCCTGGTGCTTATGGTCGCCTGGGCGCCCACGCTCATCGCTTCGCTGCCCGGCCTTTTTATGGGAGATACGGGTGCGCAGATTCGCCAGTGGTTCAACTACCCCAACGGCACGAGTGACTACCTGCGTCTGCTCAATCCCAATGTGTTGCTCAACGGACATCACCCCGTGGTACACACGGCTATCATCGGTTCGTGCGTCCAGCTGGGGCTTTCACTGTTCAACAGCGCCAACGTAGGTCTTGCCATCTACACCTGCGCTCAGTTCGTCATTACGGCCGCCTGCATGGCCTATTCCATCTCGTCGCTGCGCAAGCTGGGCGTGAGCCTGCCGGTCCGCGGCGTGATCTTGCTGTTCTTTGTGTTTATGCCCATGTTCTCCAACTACGCGGCCCTGCTTACCAAAGATGTGCTGTTTGCCGACGCGTTTTTGGTGCTGTTGGTGCAGACCGTGAAGCTCGTGGCATGCGGCCTGCCCCGTCGCGATGCCAATGCCGAGCGTGCGGGCGAACAGAGGCCCGTGCTCTTTGCGCGCCACGACTGGCTGCTGCTCGCTCTGGGCGCCATGGGTTCCACGTTTCTGCGCAACGGCGGCCTGGTGTTTCCCCTGGCGGCATGCGTAATCGCGACGGCGTTTTGCGCATGGGACGCACATGTGGCTCGCCGTGCGGCCAAGCAGGCTGGCGCTGCGCCTTCGGATGCCATCCCGCGTTTCCGCTGGGTGGGAGTTCTTGTGGTGCTTGCACTCTGTCTTGCCTCTAATATGTACTTCACCAAGGTCTTTATGCCGGCGCACGACATCACGCCTGGTTCCAAGCGCGAAATCCTCTCGATTCCGTTCCAGCAGACGGCTCGTTTCGTCCAAAAGCACGACGGCCTCAACTCGGGCGTCAACCCCACGGTTAAGGAGGACGGCACCATCGTGGAGGCTCCTTGCGACGGCTTGGTGACCGACGAAGAGCGTGCCGTGATCGACCGTGTGCTCAAGTACGAGAATCTGGGCCGCCGCTACAACCCGGATAAGTCGGACGCCGTCAAAAATTGCTTTAACGAGTACGCCTCGCAGGAGGACATCAAGGCCTATTTTGAGGTGTGGGCCCAGATGTTCAAAAAGGATCCCGAGTGCTATATCTCGGCGCTCATCAATAACTACTACGGCTACTTTTATCCGAGTGCCCGCGATGCATGGGTCTACAGCACGGCGCGCAGTGCCGAGATTATGGCGAAGCCCGATAACCTCAAGTACTTCGACTTCCATCCGGTTGACAGCAACGTGGTGCGCTGGTGTGACCATCTGATCAACCTATACCGTGTGGCGGTGCAGCGTGTTCCCTTTATCTCGCTCACCATGAGCTCGGCCACCTATGTGTGGATCATGATCGCCGTGGTGGTCTACCTGCTGCGTCGTCATTCATGGCGTGCGCTGGCGATCTGGGTGCCGCTGTTGGGCGTGCTCGCCGTGTGCCTGATTGGCCCGTGCAACGGCTCGACTTACATGCGCTACCTGTATCCGGTCATCGCCTGCATGCCCTTTGCCATCGGCGCCACCATCACCCGTAGCGACCTCCTCTGGTCCTAATTTGGTGCAAAGGGGACAGGTTGCTTTGCACCACCCCAATGCACCAAAGGGTTGCATCATCATGGTACCTTCATTTTGGGGTTTATCTCGCAGGCCAGTAGGTATATCATAACGACGTTTGTTTATATTGCCCGAGCATCTGCGCTGGGCTTTAGGTCGAAACCGATAGGAGACACGTATGTCCGGACACTCTAAGTGGGCCACAACCAAGCATCGTAAGGGCGCGCAGGACGCCAAGCGTTCCGCCCTCTTCTCCAAGCTGAGCCGCAACATCACCGTTGCTGCCCGTCTCGGCGGCGACCCGCTGCCCGAGAACAACGCCAGCCTCGCCGCTGCTGTTGCCAAGGCTAAGGCTCAGTCCATGCCTAAGGACAAGATCAAGTCCGCTATCGACAAGGCTTTTGGTTCGGGTGCTGACGCTGCCGTCTACGAGAACATCGTGTACGAGGGCTATGGTCCCGCCGGTGTCGCCGTCTACGTCGACTGCCTGACCGATAATCGCAACCGTACTGCCGCCGATGTCCGTTCCGCCTTCTCCCACGCTGGCGGCAATCTGGGCACCTCCGGCTCCGTCGCCTTCCAGTTTGAGCGTAAGGGCCAGATCGTCGTCGCCAAGGAGATCCTGGACGAGAACGCCAAGAAGGAGACCATGATCGCCAACGGTGCTGCCGGTGACGAGGATGAGTTCATGATGGCAATCGCCGAGGCCGGTGGCGAGGACTACGAGGACGCCGGCGAGGAGTGGATTGTCTGGACCGCTGCTAACGACGTCATGGCTGTCTCCAAGGCACTCGAGGAGCAGGGCATCCAGGTCAAGGGCTCCGAGACCACCATGGTCCCGACCACCCCGACGGAGGTCTCCGGTACCGACGCCAAGAAGGTCCAGCGCCTCATCGACCGTCTCGAGGAGCTCGACGACGTCCAGGATGTTTACAGCACCATGGATATGACCGACGAGGTCATCGCTGCCCTCGAGGAGGAGTAGCGCCTGCACGGGTTAAGCCGTGCATATCTGGGCATAATGAAACGAGCATGCAAGCCTCGTGGAATAGATGAGCCGGATCCGCGTGCGTACAGCACCGGACCCGGCTCTTTTATAATGATGCGAATCGTTTTGCATTCTGTGGATCGAAACCTGAAGGGAGCACGCGTGCGCGTACTCAAACGAGCCCTAGCGATCGTGTATCTTGCCGCCGCCATCGTGGCGCTGGGTACGCTTGTCTGCCAGTTCTGGGGACCGTATACGTATCGCTTTATGCTGCTGTTGCGTGACACCATGCCTCGCGTCGTCGTTACGGTGTGCGCCGCCATTGTGGCACTTGGCGTGCTTATCGGGTTTTTCCGCCTGATGTTCGCGCGTCGCGAGCCGTCCTGCGTGCATCCGGCGGGGGAGCGCAATATCGAGGTCACGCTCGCAGCGCTTTCCTCGTGCGCCCGTGCCGCGGCGGAGTGCGATGATCGTGTGATGGTTGAGCATATCGAGGCGCGCGTTCAAGGCTCCGACGAGTCCCGCGTTCGTTTTAAGGTCGAGGCCATCGCGCTCGATGATAAGGACGTCGCCTCCCTTGCCACCTCGATGCAGCAGCGCATCGAGAAGGCCTGCGACACCATGCTCGGCACGCCGGGCACGACCGCGCGCGTCCGTTTTTTGCCGTCCAAGACTACCGTCCAGACCGTGGAGGTTTCCGGTGAGTGATACCAACCAAGACAAGACCGCCCGCACGCCGCGCCTGACGATCGACCAGAACGCTACGCCAGCAGGCGAGTCCGCCGACACCAAGCCCGAGGCCGGCGAGCAGCACGACAGCGCCGTCAACGACTTTGACGAGGCCATGGGTCTCATCAAAGGTACGGGCGCTGCTATCTGGAGCTACGCCGTGCGCCACCCCAACACTACGCTCGGCGCCGTGGCTGGCTTTATCCTCGCCGTGCTGGTACTTACGTTGGGCCTGTGGGATACGCTCGTCATCGCATTCTTTGTGCTGATCGGCGCCGTGATCGGCCAGATTCGCGACGGCGAGAACGGTATCGTCAACTTCTTCGGCCGTCTGTTTAGCGGCCGCTAATATGTATTCGACTGTCGCATCCGCGGCAGGCATAAGGAGGAACCATGGCTTTTAACACGAAGGTCGATGTAGCCGATACCGAGCTCGAGGCGAACGAGGCCGCCGCCGATGCGGAGGATGTAACGCTCGAGGACGAGACGCTCGTCGAGGCCGAGTCCGAAGACGAGGCGGACGAGGACGACGAGGAGGCGGACGAGTCCGAGGACTCGCTGACCTATTCCAACGGCGTGATCGAGAAGATCGTCGCCATGGCCACCCGCGAGGTGCCGCACGTTCTGGGCATGAAGGGTAACCTTATGCACTTTGTGCAGGAGCAGTTTGGTGCCGAGAACCTGACCAAGGGCGTGACGGTCGAGGTCACCGACGACAACCGCGTGGTCGTCAACATCTCGGTCATCATCGAGTATGGCGCCTATGCGCCTGCGATCTTTGACGACGTTAAGGCGCGCGTCACCGAGCGTCTGGCCGCGATGACCGGCCTTGAGGTGGCAGGCGTCAACCTGCGCATCGAGGATGTCATCACCCCCGAGGAGTACGAGCACCGCACCAGCCAGCACGAGTAACCTACCAATAAGGGATAGGTTTATTTTGGCAGGTTTTACCTGCGAAAACGCCAAACGGTCGACAGCGCAAGCAAAAGCGCAGTCGACCGTTTTCTATATAGCCTCGATCTAGTCATACCGCTCGTCTAACTAAGGGTTGCAATCTTCGCGTTCCGCGTTACCCTAATGGGCGCATTGTTTCCAAATTGTTAACGAGGGGTTGCCGTAATGGCCGACGAACACGAGACCGAAAGCAAGGCATGGGCGATTGAGGCCGCTGCGGCAGAGGCGGCGTCGCGTGCCGCCGAGGAGGTGCATCGTCCTCCGGTGGTGCCGATGGAGCGCGTTGTCGGTCGCGAGGATATCGAACGTGGCGAGCGCGCCGGCCGCAAGCGCAGCCAGGAGCCAGGCTTTCCGCGCTTTTTTGCCGAGCTCAATTTGGGGCTGATCCTCACGGCCTTTGCCATCGTGGCCTTTAAAACGCCCAATCACTTTGCCTTCGGCGGCACCTCGGGTGTGTCGGTCATTCTTTCCACGCTGTTCCCGACTCTGCCCGTCGGCGTCTTTATGTGGATTATCAACGCGGTCCTGGTCATCCTGGGCTTTATCTTTTTGGAGCGCAAGGCAATCCTTTGGAGCGTCTTTGCCTCGTTCGCGCTTTCGGCCTACGTCTCGCTGTTTGAGCTCTTCATCCCGACGGATGTTTCGATGACGGGCGATATGTGGCTCGACCTGTGTTTTGCCGTCATCTTGCCGGCGCTGGGCAGTGCCATTGTCTTTGACATTGGCGCCTCGACGGGCGGCACCGACATCCTTGCCATGATCCTCAAGCGTCGTACGACGCTCGAGATCGGACGCGCCTTGTTGCTGGTCGATATCGGCATCGTGACCGTCGCGGCTTTCCTGTATGGCCCGCGCGTCGGCCTGTACTGCGTACTTGGCCTGTTTGCCAAGACGCTCGTGGTCGATAAGGCCATCGAGAGCATTCACCTTCGTAAGGTCTGTACGATTATTTGCGCCGAACCGCGCAAAGTCGAGGAGTTTATCGTCAAGCATCTCAACCGCACAGCAACAATCAGCCGTGGTTACGGCGCCTTCTCGGGCAGGTGCGTCACGGTGATTATGAGCGTGCTGAGCCGTCGCGAGGCAGTACAACTGCGCCGCTATACCCGCGATATCGATCCGAATGCGTTTATCACGATCGTTGACAGCTCCGAGATTGTGGGCAAGGGCTTCCGCGGCACGAACTAGCGCGGATATACCCTTCGAATCATTGAATAAAGCCGCCTACGTTGCAAATCGGTCATCTGGGGGTATTTGTCCCCACATTGGGCGATAATGTTGCCAAAGACATCGTTTGCGATCCAGGTGATTCGCTCTAGATACGAAGGGATGATTTCGATGTTCTGTTCGCAGTGTGGCGCCCCCATGGGCGATAACGACAAGTTCTGCGGCGTGTGCGGTGCCCCTAATACCGAGGTCAAGGCCGCCGGCCCCGCTCCGCAAGCTCAACCTCAGCCGCAGGGTCAGCCGTTTGCCCAACCGCAGCCGCAGCCGTTCGTTGCGCCCCAGCCGGCTATGAACGTGCCCAAGGGCTGCATGGCGCAGGCCTTCAACGACATGATTAAGGTTCCCGGCGCCCTGGTTCGCGTATGTCAGATTGCCTTTTTGCCGGCGCTGATCTGCGTCGTGTCGGTGCTGGTGCTGTTTATCCCCGTTATCGGTGGCATCGCGGCGGCCATTGGCTTTTTGCTCGCTTACGTGGCAAGCGTGTGCGGCGCTGGCTTTGCTATCGAGTGGGGTCGCGACCTGTCGCTCAAGGACGATAACGGCATGGAGCGTCCGCTGCTGCGCTCGACCTCCTTTGGACTGGGCATCTTCTCGTCTGTTATTACGAACGTGCTCGGGTTCGTGGCCATTATTCCAGTGATTGGCGTGGTGTTCTCGGTGCTTGAGAGCGCTGTGATCGGTGCCGTTGGTTCGTACTATTACTTCGGTTCGAGCGGCCTCGAGGGCGCACTCATCGGGTCGATGGGTCTGCTTGTCTTTGCCATGATCGTATCGGCGGTGTTGGGCATTTTCTTTAAGATGTTTGGTGATGCCGCTGTGATGCACTTTGCAGTCGCCGGCCGCGTGGAAAGCGCGTTTTCGCTCGAGAAGGTCTGGAAGTCTTATAAGGCCAACCTGGGCAAGCTGTTCTGTGCCTCGATTCTTCCCGAGTTCTTGACGGGCATTGTTTCCAATATCATCACCTGGATTTTCACCGCCATCTTTGGTTTTGTTGCCGCGCTGGGCATTAGCAGCTATGGCTACTACGGCTACTATTCTCGTCCTTCGGGTCTTGAGGCAATCATCGAGGGCGGCGGCATCACGCTCATCCTGTTCTTGATGATCGTTGCCTTTGTCACGGTGTTCCTGGTTGTGTTTGGCAAGATGCTCAAGTATCGCGCCGTTGGCTATTGGGCGGCACGTCATGCCAGCGAGTGGGCCGACGAGGATGCCGACGATGTCCTGACGTTTGTGCTCCCGGGTGAGAAGAAGCCTGCTCCTGCGGGATTCAACCCCACGGCCGCCACTGGTGCTGCGCCCGCGCCTGCACCTGCCCCGGCACCTGCCCCTGCCCCTGCACCTGCACCGGCACCTGCGCCTGCACCTGCCCCTGCACCGGCACCTGCTCCGGCACCCGAGGCGACGCCTGCGGAGCCCGATTGGAATGCCGTTGCCACGCCGGCGGATGAGCCGGGCGATAATCCTGCTGCCGAAAACAATCAAGCCGAATAGTCGGTCGAGGCGCCCTGGGCAACTGAGCCCAGGGTGCCTTTTTCTACTGCGAAAGCAAGAAAATGCCTGGGAAAACGGTTGCAGCAAAATTTCTCGGAAATTGGTCAATGTTGCGCAACAACGTCGCGGCTATTGTTGAGAACATAAACGTGTAAGGTTTGAAGGCGTGCAACGCCTTAGGAAAAGGAGAGGCTTATGTTCTGTCCCACTTGTGGTTCTCCCATTTCGGATGATGCCAAATTCTGCCCTGTTTGCGGTTCTGCCATCGGTGCCGCTCCCGCCGCTCCGGCCCCTCAGCCTGCACCTCAGCCCCAGCCTGCTCCGCAGCCGACGCAGATTCAGCCCGCTCCGGTTCAGGCAGTTCAGCCCCAGCCTCAGCAGCAGTACGCCGGGCAGCAGCAGTACGCCGGGCAGCAGCAGTATGCTCAGCAGCCTGCGCCTGCCCCGATGGGCTATGCTCCGATTAAGACCGACCGTGGCGTGATCGGCTGGCTCCTGCTTTCCATCGTGACCTGCGGCATCTATTCGTATTACTTCCTCTATTGCCTCGCCCGCGACATCAATGTCATGTGCCAGGACGACGGCGATTCCACGCCGGGTCTGGCGGCATTCATCCTGCTGTCGTTTGTGACCTGCGGCTTCTACGGACTCTACTGGTACTACAAGATCGGTAACCGCCTGCAGGCTAACGCTCCTCGCTATGGCCTGATGTTCCAGGAGAACGGTACCACCGTTCTTATGTGGCAGATTGTCGGCGCGCTGCTGTGCGGTCTTGGCCCGATCTTTGCCATGAACATCATCATCAAGAACACCAATGCCATGGCAACGGCTTACAACACCCGTCTTGGCGCTCGTGCCTAACGATAAGAGCGGCGTGAACAGCTCCCAGGGACATAAGGGCGCGGCGGAACTCATTCGCCGCGCCCTTTCTTGCATCGGTGCGCTCTTTGTCGCCTGGCTCGCACTCTACCTGCTCGATATCGGCTGCGTGTTTCGCCTGATGACGGGCATTCCCTGTCCGGGATGTGGCATGACGAGGGCCTGGCTGGCAGCACTGCGCCTCGATTTTGCGGCGGCCTTCGCTTATCATCCGCTGTTTTGGGTGGTGCCGATTGCATTTGCGCTCGCGTTCGTACGCGAGGAGGTGGCATCGAGCAAGCTAAAGCGTGGCATCGACATTGCGGTTGTTGTTCTGTGCGTGCTGGTCGTTGCCGTATGGATCGTGCGCCTTATCAACCCGGCAGACGCGGGCCTGCTCTTTGGTGGTCACGCTCCCGCCGGAGTTCCCACCGATATCATCCACCTCGAAACCCCACGCTGGCTCACCATCCTTCGCTCTTACCTGTCGTGACGGAGGACGCGCTAGAAAAGCAGTCGACACATAAGCGG
>CABRDB010000095.1 GCA_902469555.1 uncultured Collinsella sp.
CCGCTACGGTGCCGGGTTCTTCTGGTTCAATGCCATGTCAAAAACGAAGCGCCCGCTTGCTGGGGGAGCAAGCGGGCGCCTGTGAGCGAATATGTTTGCGGCGAGAGCCGTGATGAGCGGTGGGGTGGCGACTAGTTGGTCGTACCGGAATCGTCACCCGTGCCCGAGCCAGAGCCCGAACCCGAGCCAGAAAGTGCGACCGTCAGCGTAATCGTGCTGTCGGTGGACTGCTTGCCAGTGGGGGAGACGCCCGTAACGGTGGCATCCTCGTTACCGCTTACGGGATTGCCGTTCTGGTCACAGAAGCCGATGTTATAGAAACCGGCGTTGTTGAGCGCGGTGACGGCGGCGGAGATGCTCTTGCCGTACAGGTTGCCCGGAACACTGGCCTTGCCGGACTTCTTGGCAATGACGACGGTAATCGTGGCGCCGGGCTTCTGCTTGCCACTGGGGTTCCAGCTGATCACGGTGCCCTCGGTAACCGAGTCGTTCTCCTGGTAGCTAACGTCGACGCCAAAGCCTGCCATATCGAGGGCGTTGCGCGCCTGGGCCTCGGTCATGTCGGTCAGATCGGGGACGGACGTGGTATCCGGGCCGCTCGAGACCTTGTACGAGATGGTCGTGCCCTTCGCGACTT
Source organism: uncultured Collinsella sp. (assembly GCA_902469555.1). Classification (GTDB taxonomy): domain Bacteria; phylum Actinomycetota; class Coriobacteriia; order Coriobacteriales; family Coriobacteriaceae; genus Collinsella. Next base: position 638 of record CABRDB010000095.1, read on the forward strand.
CCTTACCGGCTTCGGTGCCCTGCTCAAAGACCTGGCCCTCATCGGCCTCGTTGGCCTCCTCGGAGGCGTTGCCCTTCAGGCCAACGCTTGCCAGCGCGGCCTCGGCCTGGTCCTTGGTCAGGCCGACAAGCCGGGGAACCTCAACCTTCTCGGAGGGCTTGGGACCCTTGGAGATTACCAGGTTCACCTTGGTGCCCTTGGCCTTCTTGGTGTTGCCGTTGGGCGTCTGCTCGGCGACCTTGCCCTCGTCGACATCGTCGTTGTAGCTTTGGTCGATGGTGCCGACCTCGAGGCCGGCTTCCTTGATCAGCTCGACGGCAGTCTGCTGGTCCTTGCCCAGCACATCGGGCACGGTGACCTGCTCGCCGCCAAAGAGTCCTGTGGCAAAGGCCACCACGATGCCGATGACGGCAACGGCTGCCACCACGGCGGCGATGATCTTGTTCTTGTTGGATTTGGGCTTTTCGACCTCGTAGGAGCCGGTGGAGCCCGAAACCGAGCTACGGGCGGTATTCTGGCCGCTCACGCCCGAGACGGGACGCACCATGGCGCGCGTCTGATCGGAAAGCTCGCGAGTCTTGGTGGCGCCCAGCTCACCGGGGGCACCGATGATGCGCGTGGGCTCCGAGACGTTGACGGCACGGCCCGACAGGTAGCTGTTGAGCACCTGACGAAGCTCGTCGGCGGTCTGGAAGCGGTTTGCCGGGTCCTTCTCCATGCACTTGAGGATGATGCGCTCAAGGTCGGCGTCGACACCGGAGTTGATCTGGCTCGGCGGAATAGGCAGCTCGTTGACTTGCTTGAGTGCGACCGAGATGGCGTCGTCACCGTCAAAGGGAACGCGGCCGGTGGCGCACTCGTACATCACGACGCCCAGCGAGTAGATATCCGAGGTGGGGCCGAGGTCCTGACCGCGGGTCTGCTCGGGGCTGACGTAGTGGGCGGTTCCCAGCACGTTGTTGTCTTGCGTGAGGTGGCTGTTCTTGGCGCGCGCGATGCCAAAGTCCATCACCTTGATGTTGCCGTCGGGCAGCACCATGATGTTCTGCGGCTTAATGTCGCGGTGGATGATCTCGTGCTTGTGGGCGACCGAAAGCGCGGAGCTGATCTGCGAGCCGATCTGGGCGACCTTCTTGGGGTCGAGGGCGCCGTGGCTCTTGATGCCGCTCTTAAGGTCGGTGCCGCGCAGGTACTCCATGACGATGTAATAGGTGTCGCCGTCCTTGCCCCAATCGTAGACGCCCACGATATAGGGGGAGGAGAGACCGGCTGCTGCCTGGGCCTCCTGCTTAAAGCGTGCGGCGAAGGTTGCGTCGCCAGCATACTGCGGCAGCATGATCTTGACGGCAACCGTGCGGTCGAGGACCTGGTCCTGTGCACGGTAGACGGTCGCCATGCCGCCTGTTCCCACCTTATCCTTGAGGAGGTATCTTCCCCCGAGGACCCTCTGTTCCATTCCTGCTCCTAACATAACTATTCGCTCAACGATGTGTGTAGTACCTACGATGTGGCCGCTGGGGCCGTGTGGCGCGTTGCCGCTAACTCTTCGGCCGCGGCGCGCCTCGGGTGTCCGATTCGATCATGGGCATCACGCTCCCTGTGCGGCAAGCGCCGCGGTCAGGACGATACCGGCGATCTTGGCGGCCTTGACGTCATGCTTGTCGAAATCCTCCAAGGCCACCGAGATGGCGACTGTGGGTGAATCGTAAGGTGCAAAGCCAACGAACATCGAGTTGACGTTGGTGCCGCCGGTCTCGGCCGAGCCGGTCTTGCCGGCGACCTTGACGCCGGGGATCTGGGCATCGGTGCCGGTGCCGGACTGGACGACGGCAAGCATGGCCTGCTTGACCTGGTCGGCCGTGGCGGAGCTGACGGCCTGACCCAGCGAGCGGGACTGCGTGGTCTTGACCACGGTTCCGTCCGGGGCGAGTACCTGGGCTACAAAGTACGGGTCCATGACCACGCCGCTGTTAGCGATGGCGGCGGCAATCACGGCGTTTTGCATGACGGTGGTCTGCGGGCCGGGCGTGTGGTCCATGCCGACAGGCTGGCCGGCGCCGGCCCAGGCGGTCTCCCACTCGGTCATGAGCGACGGGTCGGCCATGATGGAGGCCGCGGAGGTCAGGTCCTGGCCGAGCTTTTGGCCGTAGCCAAAGGCGTTGGCAAACTGTACGAGCGTGTTTGCGCCAACTTCGTTTGCCACCTGGCCAAAGACGACGTTGGAGGACACGGCAAAGGCCTGCTGCAGGCTGATGGTGCCGTAGCTCTCGTTGGCATAGTTGGTGACCGGTGCGTTGCCGATGTCCATGGAGCCGGGCGCCTGGTAGGTGCTGGTAAGGCTGGCGGCACCGGTCTCGAGTGCCGCGGAAAGCGTAACGACCTTAAACGTTGAGCCCGGCGTGTACAGCGCGTCCATGGCGCGATTGTACATGGAGCCGTCCTCGCCGCCGCCCGTCTGCAGCAGGGCATCGATGTTGGTGTTGTCGTAGGTGGGCGAGCTGGCACATGCGAGCACCGCGCCGGTACGCGGGTCGATGACCACTACAGCGCCCTTAAAGCCCTTGAGTGCCTGCTCGGCAGCCGTCTGGATGCGCGAGTCGATGGTGAGCTTGGCGGTGTTGCCCGGCTGGGTCTGGCCCGCGAGCGACGCGATGGCGTTGTTCCAGCTGGAGTAATCCTTAGAGCCGGTGAGCGTGTCGTTCATGACGCTCTCGATGGCGGTGGTGCCATACTGCTGGCTCACGTAGCCAACCACGTGCGCTGCCAGGTTACCGTTGGGGTAGGAGCGTACGTAGGTGCCGTCCTCCTGTTGCAGCGACTCGGCCAGCGTCACGCCGTCGGACGTGATGATGGAACCGCGCTGGATGTACTTGGAGCGGGCGATGGTGTGGTTGTTGGTCGGCATGTCCTGATAGTCCTTGGCCTTGATGACCTGGACATAGGTGAGGTTGCCGATAAGGATGGCGAACAGCGCCGTAAAGGCGAGCACCGCGCGGGTTAGACGGTTGGCGAGCGCCACGCGGCCGAGCACACCGGATTCAGGTGTGTCGAGCAGGCGACGGCGCATGCGCGAGCCGACGGAATGGCTGCCGCTGCCGTAGGAAGACGAGGTGGCAAAGCGCGTGCCCGTCGGGGCGGCGGCAGATGCGACCTGATCATCGGTGATGGCGGCCATGGTGCCGGTGCCGGTAAGCTCGGCCTCGCGTCCGGTCGCCTCGTCACCGGCGCGCAGCAGGAGCGCGACGATGATAAAGCTCGCCAGCAGCGAGGAGCCGCCCTGGCTCATAAAGGGCAAGGTGACGCCGGTCAGCGGGATCAGACGGGTAACGCCGCCAACGATCAAGAAGGCCTGGAAGCTGATGGCGGCCGTAAGGCCCGTGGCGCTAAAGGCGGCGAGGTCGGATTTAGCGCGGGCAGCCGTGGTGAGGCCACGCACGGCAAAGAGCATAAACAGGATGAGCACGGCGCCGCCGCCCAAAAGACCCATCTCCTCGCCGATGGCCGAGAAGATAAAGTCGGACTCGACGACGGGGATGTTGTTGGCCATCCCGTTGCCGATGCCAACGCCGACCAGACCGCCGTCGGCAAGCGAGAAGAGCGACTGGACGATCTGGTAGCCCTGGCCCTGGGCGTCCTTAAACGGATCGACCCAAACCTGGAAACGCACCTGAACGTGCGACAGGAACTTGTAGGCGCCCACGGCTCCAACGGCTAAGAGCGCAAGGCCGATAACGACATACGAAAAGCGCCCCGTGGCAACGTAGAGCATCAGCAAGAAGATGGTGTAGAACAGCACGGCCGAACCCAGGTCGCGTTCGAAGACGACGACGAGCAGGCACACACCCCACACGGCAAACAGCGGCAGCAGCAGTCGCAGGCGAGGGATCTTAAAGCCCAGGATCTTGCGGTTGGAGATGGAGAGTAGCTCGCGGTTCTCGGCCAGGTACCCGGCCAGGAACAGCACGATAAAGACCTTGGCGAACTCGCCAGGCTGGATGGTAAAGCCCGCGATGCGAATCCACAGCTTGGAGCCCGAGATCGTGGTGCCGATAAAGATAGGCAGCATCAGCAGAATGATGCCGATGATGCCAAAGGTGTACTTGTAGCGCATGACCACGTCGAGGTTTTTGACTAGTGCAAGCGTTCCCACCATGAGCGCCACCGAGACAAACAGGATGATGAGCTGTGAGATGGCGAGAGCGGGGGCGAGACGCGTCACGAACGTGATGCCGATGCCCGAAAGTATAAATACGATGGGCAGGATGGCGGGGTCGGCACCGGGCGCCAAGATGCGCACGGCAATGTGGGCCGCGGCAAAGGCGGCAAAGAGGCCGATCGGTACGGCGAGCGTCTCAAAGGAGATGGCAGCGCCCGCGGTGAGGACGTACATCGCATACAGCAGGATGACGGGGAACGCCGAGGCGATGAGCAAGAGCAGCTCGGTGTTGCGGCGACTCATAAGCGGCACTCCCTTTCTAATTCTTATCGGAGGCTTCGGCCTCGGCGGACTGTTCGGCGGTTTTCTCGGAATCTGATTTGGAGGTCGATCCCTGATTGGTGTTGTCGCGAATCGTTTGCGCGTCGATCACCTGGCGGGTCTGCTCCTCGTCGATCTGGTGGCGGTACTTGGATATCGTGTCCTGCGCATCGTCGACACTTGTTTGCGGAATGCCCGCCTTGAGGCGGTTTTGCGTGTCTTCGGGCAGGTCGGACAGCTTGATGCTGGTTTCGCTTTCGAGCCAGTGGAGCTTGAGTCCGAGTGGCTTGCCGGGCAGGCCGCGCCAGACGGCGACATTGCCCTGGTAGGTACCCAGGTAGTACGAGCCGGTGACACCCGTGTAGGCCCAGATGCCAGCTGCCAGCACAAAGACGAGGGCCAGGATGGCGGCGATAGTAACGTTGCGGCGACGCACGCGTTGCGCCTCGCGCATGACGCCATCGTCAACCAGGTCAACGACTACTACGGTCACGTTGTCGTGGCCGCCGGCGGCAAGCGCCGCGTCCACTAGGTTGTCGACGCAGATTTGCGCGGTTGAGGACTGCGTGGCGATGTTCTCGATATCGCTATCGGGAATCATGCTCGAAAGGCCGTCGGAGCACAGGATCAGGCGGTCGCCTTCCTCGATATGCAGAGTGAAGTGGTCGGCATACATGGCGGGGTCCGAGCCCAGTGCGCGGGTGATGACCGAACGGTTGGGGTGGACGCGAGCCTCGTCTGCCGTGATCTCGCCGGCGTCCACGAGCTCCTCCACGTAGGAGTGGTCGCGGGTCACGCGGATGAGCGTGCCCTCGTGGAGCAGGTAGGCGCGCGAGTCGCCCACGTGGGCGATGGCGAGCGTATCGTTTTCGATATAGGCGCAGGTGGCTGTGCAGCCCATGCCGGGCTTGCCCAGGCCGTTCAGGGCCGCCTCGATTACGGCGGCGTTGGCTGCCTCGACGGCTGCGGCCAGGCGTGCTGCGTCGGCGGACTGTGGGGCCGTCTTGGCTATAGTCTCGACAGCGATAGAAGAGGCTACCTCGCCGGCGGCGTGACCACCCATGCCGTCGCATACGCAAAAGAGCGGCGACTGCACCAGGTAGGAATCCTCATTGTGCGGGCGCACACAGCCAACGTCGGAGCGGGCGCCCCACATGAGTTGCGTGGTGGTACCGGCATCATAGGTCGAGTCGGTCTCGATGCGCTCCTCGGCCAGGGGCTCAAAGCTCATGGTCGAGCCGGGGTCTTTGAGCTTGGCCTCAACGGCAGCAACGTCGATCTCGGCGGTGTCACCGGGAGAGACGGTGTCGGTCTCGGCGTTTGATTCGGAATTGTCGGTGTCCGGGGAGTCGGGCTCCTCGGACACGCGGGCGGTCGACTCGTCGTCTTGCGGGCTGACGTCTATAGGCTCGGGCGCCGGCGTAGACGCGGGCGCAACCTCGGATGCCGGGGCTATGGGAAACGCCGGCGCGGCGGGCTCGGGTGCCGCAAACACCGCAGCGCTCTCGTTGATTGCCGCGGCGACGGGCTCTGCAAAGTGAGCCGGCGCCGGGGTTGCTTCGGGCGCTGTGGGCTGTTCCGCAGCATGTGCGCCGATGGGCACCGCTACGGCATCCGCTTCGTCCTCGTTATCGGCGAGATCCGAAATATCATGCGTTACATGCGAAAGAGGCAGGGAGAACACGGTGTCCTCGGGCTCCACGGGTGCGGAGCCTGCCGGAGCGGCGTGGGCCGGCGCAGCTGTGGTGGCGGCCGGTGCCTCGGTCATAGTTGCGGACTTGTTCTCCTCGTCGATCATCGACGGTTCACCTTCATGACCACGTCGCCAATCTGGACTTCGTCGCCCTCGCGCAGCGTTGCGGGCTCCACGAGCTGGCGGCCGTTGACGAGCGTGCCGTTAAGCGAGTTGAGGTCCTCGATGATGAGTGCCGGGCCCTGCAGCGAAAAGCGCGCATGCGAGGCCGAGACGAACGGTTCGTTGATGCAGATGTCCGAAGATGGCGAGCGACCGACGATGACGGGGCCGAGCATGTCTACGTGGATGCCGCGGATACCGCGCGGACCCTTGTCCACATCGATCGTCCAGATAGCCGAGTCGCGGCGCTGCCCGCGCACAAGTCCCACGCCGGTCTTCATGACGGCGAACAAGAAGATATAGAGCAGGGCGACCAGGACGATGCGGCCTGCAAAAAGGACGATATCGATGTTCATAAGCGACTATCCCCTAAATTCAAAGGTACTCAGGCCAAACGTCAGCAGATCGCCGTTGCGCAGCGGGCAGCGCGTAATGCGGCGGTTGTTGACGAGCGTGCCGTTGGTGGAATTGAGGTCCTCGATCGACCAATCCGAGCCCGTAAAGGTGAGCTGGGCGTGGCGGCGCGACACGTTGGGGTCGCGCAGGGCAATGTCGGAAACTGAGCGCTCGCGACCGATGGTCACCTGTGCGGAGGTGATGCTATGGCTCTCGCCGCTCACGACGTCGACGAGCTGGGCGAGCGGGCGCTGCGGGGCGCGAGTGCTCGCCATGTTGGAGGCGATGCCGGCTGCGGCGCCTAGGCCCACGGC
>CABRDB010000096.1 GCA_902469555.1 uncultured Collinsella sp.
CAGGCGGTCGCACAGCGCGTCCTTGGCGCGCAGGGCCGAGAAGCGCGTGTTGCGCAGCTGCTCGGTCACGCCGCGGGCGGTGATGGCGATGGTGGCGCCGGGGCGAACAATGCTCTCCCAGGCGATGTCGTAAACGCTGTCGTACAGCTCGTCGGCATCCTGCGCCTCAAAGCGCCCGAGCACCACAAACACGCGGCTGGCCAGGCGCGACCACAGACAGGCGCAGTAGCCTTCTTCGAGCTCGCCCTCAAACGTAGCGCGGCCCTTCAGGCGGCGAACATGCGAAAGCCCGAGGCGTTTAAGCTCATCGGCGAGTGCGGACTCAAAGCCCTCGGGGCAGCTTGCGTAAAATTCCATGGGTGACCTCTCTGGTTGCGTCGCTCCATTATATGATGGATGCTTCGTTTGCCCTTATCCTCGAAAGGAACCCATATGATTGATGCGTGCCCCGATTCCGCCGTGCTCTTTTTTGACGTGGACGGCACGCTGACGTCGTTCGATCCCGACGATATGACCGATAAGGACTTCAATGCAATCCATCCGTCGAAGGCTGTTGCCGATGCATTTGGCCGTCTGCGCGATGCGGGGCACAAGGCATTTATCTGCACGGGCCGTCCCCTGTGGCTGGTTGCCGATGGCTTGCGCGCGCTGAACCCGGCGGGCATCGTGGCCATGGCGGGCGCCACGCTCGAGGTCGAGGGCCGCGTGGTGCATGAGGACTGCTTTGACGAGGACATTATCGCGGAGCTCGCGCGCCGCATTGCCGCAGCGGGCGGCGAGGCGTTGTTCGAGACGAACAGTGTCACCTATTCACTTGAACCAGTTGGTGTCGAACAGTCATTTCTGCTAGGCGCCAGCGTGGTGCATGACGTTGATCAGATGCGCGTCGATGGCCACTTGCGCGTAGGCAAGGTGTGCATTAACGCGTGCGACCTGGCTCGCGTAGCCAACGACGATGGCTTTATCGATCGCGAGTTTGAGCTGTGCAACACCGGTGGTCAGAATCGCGAGCTGAGCCCCAAGGGCATCGACAAGGGCGTGGGCGTGGCGCGAGCGCTGGAATACCTGGGTCGCACCGGCAACGCACGCACCTTTGGCTTTGGCGATTCCGGCAACGATCTGGGTATGCTCGCCGCTGTCGAGACGGCTGTCGCCATGGGTAACGCCATGCCCGAGGTCAAGGCGGTCGCCGACTACGTGACCGACGATGTCGTACACGACGGCACCGTCACAGCGATGCAGCATTTCGGCCTCATTTAGTGAATCCCACGTTCTGACGTTTGCTCAAACTGCGACTCTTTGCTTTTACATGCTCAATCGATTTATCAATCCAAACACTGAGGTGTTTTTACCGTTCGCCGAGAAGATAAAAAACCGCAGCTCACGCCTTGATAAACATAGGTAAAGTGTTTAGCAGTGCAACGCTCATGTGCAAGCGAAAGGAATCAGGCAGATGGCAATCAAGGTGTTCGCTGACGGTGCAAACCTCGAGGGCATGCTCGACATGTACGAGAACGGCAACGTTCAGGGTTTCACGACCAACCCGTCCCTTATGAAGAAGGGTGGCGTGACGGATTACCGCGCGTTTGCCAAAGAGGTCCTGGCCCGCATCACCGATGTGTCCGTTTCGTTTGAGGTCTTTGCCGACGACGTCGAGACCATGGAGGTCGAGGCCCGCGAGATCGCTACCTGGGCCGAGAACGTCTACGTTAAGATCCCGTGCGTGACCACCAAGGGTGAATCCACCGCCGAGCTGGTCCGCAAGCTTTCCGCCGACGGCATCAAGGTCAACGTCACTACCATCTTTACCCCCGAGCAAGTCGATGAGATGGTTGAGGCCGTTGACACCGAGACGCCGTCTATCATTTCGCTCTTTGCCGGTCGCATCGCCGACACCGGTGTCGATCCCATTCCGTTTATGACGGAGTCGGTCAAGAAGGCCGCCGCCAAGCCCAACTGCGAGGTCCTGTGGGCATCCACACGCGAGCTCATCAACATTTACCAGGCCGAAGCCTGCGGTTGCCAGATCATTACGGTGCCCAACAGCATCCTGGCCAAGCGCAAGAACATCGGCCGTGATCCGTACGAGGTCTCGCTCGACACCGTGCGCGGTTTTGCCAAGGATATCGCGGCGCTCGGTTTCCATATTCTGCCGTAACGCGAACGCTGGCTACATCGCGGGTTGTTCGCCCCGGCCTTTCCTTTCCCTATCGTTCACGCGCTTCGCGAGGGTCGCGCTAGGCAAAGGAAAGGCCGGGGCTGCCGACACGAGCTTGCCGGTAGGTTGGTGATAGGCTCCCATATCCTGCTGTGGACAAAGGTACCCCCGCCTGTGCCGTGCAAAATTGAGAGTATTCAGCAAGGTAAAGGCTTTTACCAGTTAACCGAAGCATGGAACAGCCCCCGTTTTGGCTCTGACGACGCTAAAACGGGGGCTGTTTCTTACTTTTTCGTCTTTGAGGGGCATCCGGAACGGTGGAATTTACAGAATACTCGCGATTTTGCACGTCGCGAGAGGGGGGGACCCTTGCTTTAGGCGGTTTACTTCCCCTGCACCATGGTGAGCGAGATCTTCTTGCGGTCGCGATCGACCTTTTCTACCCATACCTTCACCGTGTCGCCGACGCGCACCACGTCGCTCGGGTGCTTGACGAAGCGGTTGGCCAGTTTGGAGATATGCACGAGGCCGTCCTGGTGCACACCCACGTCGACGAAGGCGCCAAAGTCGACGACGTTGCGCACCGTGCCCTTGAGCTCCATGCCGGGCTCCAGGTCGTCGATGGAAAGTGCCGAGCGGCTAAAGACCACCTCGGGCGCGTCGTCGCGCGGGTCGCGGCCGGGCTTCTTGAGCTCGTTGACAATGTCGATGAGCGTGAGGGTGCCGCAGTCCAGGTCGCTTGCCAGCGCCGAGATGCTGCCTAGGCGGCGCTCGATGTCGGGCACGCCGCCGCGGCTGAGTTCGCTGGCCGCCACACCTGCGCGCTCCAGGACGGCCGTGGCCACCTCGTAGCTCTCGGGGTGGACGCTTGTCGCGTCGAGCGGGTTCTTGCCGCCGCTGATGCGCAGGAAGCCCGCGGCGTTGAGATATGCCTTGGGTCCCAGCTTGGGAACCTTCTTAAGCTGGCGACGATCGGTAAAGGCACCGTTTTCCTCGCGGTAGGCCACGATGTTTTTAGCCACGCTCGGCGTGATGCCCGATACGTATCCCAGCAGGCTCGCGCTTGCGGTGTTGACGTCGACGCCCACGCGGTTGACGACGTCCTCCACCACGTGGCCCAGGGTGCGCGAGAGCTCGGCCTGGTCAAGGTCGTGCTGGTATTGGCCCACGCCGATGGACTGGGGCGGAATCTTGACGAGCTCTGCCAACGGGTCCTGCAGGCGGCGGCCCAGGCTCATGGCGCCGCGCACGGTGACGTCTAGGTCGGGGTATTCCTGGCTGGCGAGCTCGGAGGCGGAGTACACCGACGCGCCGGCCTCGTTGACGATGGTGTATCGCAGTCCAGGCGCCTGCTCGGCGATGAACTCCGAGACGACTTCCTCGGTTTCGCGGCTGGCGGTGCCGTTGCCGATGACGATGGTGTTGACGCCGTCCTTCTTGACGAGGCGGGCGAGCTCGCGCTTGGTGCCGGCGACGTCGTGGCGCGGCTTGGTGGGGTAGACCACGCCGTGGTCGAGCAGCTTGCCGGTCTCGTCCATGACGGCGACCTTGCAGCCGGTGCGGTAGCCCGGATCGAGCGCGAGCACGCGG
>CABRDB010000097.1 GCA_902469555.1 uncultured Collinsella sp.
GCCTTCTTTGTTAGAGGAATTCGCCGACTCGGTGGACTTCGGGTTCGAGGTCTACGTCGAATTGGTCTTTGACGGTTGTTTGGATGTGGCGGATGAGTTCGTCGACATCGGCGGCGGTGGCGTGGTCGGCGTTGACGATGAAGCCGCAGTGCTTTTCGCTCACCTGCGCGCCGCCGATGGCGTGTCCTCGCAGGCCGGCGTCCATGATGAGCTTGCCGGCAAAGTAGCCCTCGGGGCGCTTGAAGGTGGAGCCGGCACTCGGCATGTCGAGCGGCTGCTTGTCCTCGCGGCGCTGGCGGTAGTCGTCCATGTCGGCCTTGATCATCGCGGCGTTGCCCGGGGCGAGATTGAAAGTGGCCGAAAGCACGATGAAACCGTCGTCGGCAATGCGGCTCTTGCGATAGCCCAGGTTGAGCTCATCGACATCGAACTCGATAATGCTGCCGCTACCGCGGGTGCCGTCGTCGAGCATGCGTGCGGGCTTGTAGACGCGCACGGACTCCAGCACATCGGCCATGCAAGCGCCGTATGCTCCGGCGTTCATGTAGCAGGCACCGCCGACCGATCCGGGAATGCCCGAGATGGGCTCCATGCCGGTAAGGCCGGCCTCGGCTGCCGCGGCTGCGACATCGGAAAGCAAGGCGCCGGCTGCCGCCGTGACGTGCGTGCCGTCGACCGTAATGTCGGAGAGGCCCTCGCCCAGCGCTACGACGACGCCGCGGATGCCCTTGTCGCCGACGAGCAAGTCGGAGCCGTTGCCCACGATGGTGAGTGGTAGATTGCAGCGATAGCAGGTATCGAGCGTGGCGACGAGGCCCTGCTCAGTATCGGGCGTGACAAAGACGTCGGCCGGACCGCCGATCTTAAACGTGGTGTGCTCGCGCATGGGCTCGCTCATCAGCACGTTGTCCTCGCCGGCAACGCCAGCGAGCGCGCACAGCAGGTCCTCGTTAAAAAAATCGTTCTCGTGCATACGGATATCCGCCTTTTGGTGGTCGTTGTCATCAATCGATTGCAATATACCCCACCCGGACGGATTTGGTGCGCTGGCGGCGATAAAACAGCCGTCCACCGGATTGGTAAAGTGTTTATCACCGAGGTAGAGGGGTAGTCGCTATACTTTCAAGAGATTGCGCGTAAACCCGGAAGGAGCGAGATGGCCAACAAAGTCACCCTCAAGCAGATCGCCCAGGAGGTGGGGCTTTCCCCCTCGTCGGTCTCGCTTGTTCTCAATAATCGGCCCTGTCGCATCTCGGAAGAAAACCGCAAGCTCATCAAAGAGGTCGCGGCGCGCAACCACTATGTTCCCAACCAGATTGCGCGCAGCCTGGTCATGCGCGAGTCGCGCACGCTGGGCCTTATCGTTCCCAATATCGAGAGCCGCTTTTTTGCCTCGCTCGCCGGTAGCCTGGAAAAGCGCTGCCGCGAGGACGGCTATGCGCTCTTCATTACCAGCTCGGGCGGAAGCGCCGATGACGATCTGGAGCTGCTGCGCCAGCTGGTGACGCGCGGCGTTGATGGCGTCTTCCTGGTGGTGGGTGACGAGTTCTCCGATGACCGCGCCCTGCGCGAAGAAGTCAGCCACCTGCCCATCCCGGCCGTAATGGTCGACCGTGCCATTGAGGGGCTCGAGTGCGACAAGGTGATGTTCGACCACGAGATGGGCGGCTATATGGCCACCCGCTATCTGATCGAGCAAGGTCATCGCCGCATCGCCTGCCTGGTTAATGCCCGCCGTTCCAATACGGGTCGCAAGCGACTTGCCGGCTATGAGCGCGCGCTGCGCGAGGTTGGCCTGCCGATCGACGCGCGTTTGGAGTTTGAGAGCGAGTACTACATTCCGAGCGCATACGAGGCCTCGGAGGCAGTGCTCGCAACTGACGCCACTGCCGTGTTCGCAAGCTCGGATAACATTGCCCTCGGTTTGCTCAAGCGCTTGCACGGGATGGGGAAGAGCATCCCGGGCGATATCTCGGTGGTGAGCTATGACAACTCGGCGGCCGACGTTCTCTTTGAGCCGGCGCTGACCGCGATTGAGCAGGACCCTGGTGTCCTTGCGGAGCATGCTTTTGGCTGCATGTCCAAGCGTCTTGCCGGTAGGGGCGGCAGGCGTGCCGAAGAGGTCGTTCTGGAGCCGGAGCTTATCGTTAAGGACAGCGTGCTCGAGCTTACTAAACACAACTAAACACGTTTACCAATTTGCAGAGACCGAATGTGGAGCACCTGTGACAATCAACGCCGCAGGTGAATGTCGCGTTTTGCTAACCGATGGGATTGATAAGGGTGGTAAAACGTTTTTTCACCATGATAAAACGTTTTAGCAAATATACTGGTCCCAACGAAAGGTTGCCGTATTGGAGGGTGACCGCACAGCGAAGGGACATAAACAATGGCTAAAACACTGGGGACGCCGTGGCAAAAGCTGGGCCACGAGGTGCCGGCTTCCGAGCTCGAGGGCGTCGACCTGTATTGGCGCGCATCGAACTATCTGTCCGTCGGTCAGATCTACCTTCGCTCTAACCCGCTAATGCGCCCCGACTTTGTTGATGAGAAAACCGGTGAGGTGCGCGACTTCGGTCGTCCGGACGTTAAGCACCGCCTGGTTGGCCACTGGGGCACCACGCCCGGCATCAACTTCCTGTTCGGTCACGTCAATCGACTGATCGCCGACCACAACCAGAACGCTATCTTCTTGATGGGCCCTGGTCACGGTGGCCCCGCCGGTACTGCTCAGTCGCTGCTCGACGGCACCTACCGCGAGATTCGCCCCGACATCACCAATGACGAGGCCGGCCTGCAGAAGTTCTTCCGCCAGTTCTCCTATCCCGGCGGCATCCCGAGCCACTTTGCGCCCGAGACGCCCGGTTCCATCCACGAGGGCGGCGAGCTCGGCTACACGCTCAGCCACGCTTGCGGTGCCGTTATGGACAACCCGAGCCTGCTGGCCGTGGCCGTGGTGGGCGACGGCGAGTCCGAGACCGGTCCGCTCGCGACCTCTTGGCAGTCCAACAAGCTCGTGAACCCGGCAACCGACGGTATCGTCCTGCCGATCCTGCACCTCAACGGTTACAAGATCGCCAACCCCACCATCCTCGCCCGCGTGTCCGATGAGGAGCTCACCAAGTTCTTCGAGGGCATGGGCTACAAGCCGCACTTCTTTGTCGCCGGCTTTGACGACGAGAGCCACGCAAGCATCCACGAGCGCTTTGCCGCACTGTTTGAGCAGGTCTTTGACGAGATCTGTGACATCAAGGCCACTGCGCAGGCCCAGGTCGCCGCAGGCGAGACCGTGGTCCGCCCGGCCTACCCCATGATCGTGTTCCGCACGCCCAAGGGCTGGACCTGCCCCAAGCAGATCGACGGCAAGAAGACCGAGGACTCCTGGCGCGCGCATCAGGTGCCGCTGGCGAGCGCCAAGGACACCCACGAGCACTTCCGCGTGCTGCGCGAGTGGCTGCGCTCCTACAAGCCCGAGCAGCTCTTTACGCCCGAGGGCCAGGTGCGTCCCGAGGTGACGGCCTTTATGCCGACCGGCGAGCTGCGCATTGGCGCTAACCCCAACGCGAACGGCGGCAAGGTGCGCCGCGAGCTCGAGCTCCCCGATATTCATGCCCACGAGATTCCCGTCGCAAGCAAGGGCCACGGCTGGGGCTCCACCGAGGCCGCCCGCGTCTTTGGCGAGTACACTGCCGACGTCCTGGCCAAGAACATGGATGACTTCCGCATCTTTGGTCCCGATGAGACCGCGTCCAACCGCCTGCAGGCTGCCTACAAGGTGACCAAGAAGCAGTGGGACGCTGGCTTCTACGAGGACGATGCCAACGACGAGCTGCTGGCAGGCTCCGGTAAGGTCGTCGAGCAGCTGTCCGAGCACCAGTGCGAGGGCTTCCTCGAGGCCTACGTGCTCACCGGCCGCTCCGGTGTGTGGAGCTCCTACGAGAGCTTTGTCCATGTGGTCGATTCCATGGTCAACCAGCACTGCAAGTGGCTCGAGGCCACCAAGCGCGAGATTCCGTGGCGTGCTCCCATCAGCGGCCTTAACATTTTGCTGTCGAGCCACGTCTGGCGTCAGGACCACAACGGCTTCTCGCATCAGGACCCCGGCTTTATCGACCTGCTACTCAACAAGGCCAACGACACGCATATCGTGAACGCTTACTATCCGGCCGACGCCAACATGGCTCTCGCCGTGGCCGAGCGCGTCTACCAGTCTACCGACTGCGTCAACGCCATCTTCTGCGGCAAGCAGCCTGCTCCGACCTTCCAGACGGTCGACGAGGCCAAGGCGGAGCTCGCCGAGGGCGTTGCGACCTGGGAGTGGGCATCGACCGCCGATTCGCTCGCCGAGGCCGACATCGTGGTCGCCACCTGCGGCGACGTGCCGACGCTTGAGGCTCTGGCTGCAACCGATATGCTGCGCGAGCTGGGCATTAAGGTGTGGTTCGTCAACGTGGTCGACCTGCTCAAGATTCAGAACGTCTGCGAGAACGACCAGGCCATCAGTGACGAGCGCTGGGCCGAGCTGTTCGGCCGCGGCGAGAAGTCCGTCCTCTTCGCATTCCACGCCTATGCCGGCACGATTCGCCGTCTGATCTGGAGCCGCCCCGGCCACGACGCCTTCCGCGTCCACGGCTACGAGGAGAAAGGCTCCACGACCACGCCCTTCGACATGCTGCGCCTGAACAACATGGATCGCTGGGCGCTGGCCGCCGACGTGCTGCGCATGGTCGACGCCGATAAGTTTGCCGAGCAAATTGATGAGTGGGAGGCATTCCGCACCGAGGCCTTTGAGTTTGCGTGTGATGAGGGCTACGACCATCCGGCCTTTACCGACTGGGTCTGGCCCGACGCCGCTGCTGCAACTGCTGCCGATGGCGCGCTCTCCGCAACGCAGATGACCGCAGGCGACAACGAGTAGGTAGGCATCCGGGACGGCCTCGCGC
>CABRDB010000098.1 GCA_902469555.1 uncultured Collinsella sp.
CCGCCGCGAGGACCGCGGTCCTCGTCCAGGCCCATGGCGACGAGCGGAGCGATAACCTTATCGAGAGCGGCCATCAGCTCGGTGGCCTCCTCGTAAGAAAGCTCGGGCAGGAGCTTCTCCTTCTTATTGGCAAGCTCGACCAGGCCCTCAGCGGCATCCTCGGCAGCGAAGACAACGATCTTGCGCATATCGCCCTCGGCGTCGTCGATGCGGCCAACCAGATCGGCAGCCTCGGCCTCGGCCATCAGACCATCGAGCTCACGAAGGCGCATGCCCAGCAGGTCGGACATTTCCTTCTGCTCCATCTTGGGCTTGAGGTCAAGGAGCTTGATGGCGCGCTCGATGTTCGCCATGCGCTCGGCCTTGGCCTCCTCCTCCTTGGAAATAGCAAAGCGACGGCTACGCAGCAGGCGGGCGGCCTTCTGCATCTTGTCCATCAGCTCTTCGTCATCGTAATCAGCGGCGGCCTCGACAACCTCGGCCTCCTCCTCGGCAGAAACCTCGTCAGCAGCCTCAACCTCGGCAGCTTCGGTCTCCACGGTCTCGACTGCCTCAACCTCGGCAGCCATGGTCTCGTTCTCGGTCTCGTTCATGATCTCTTCGTTCTCGGACATGAGACTCCTTCTTGGCCCTCTCGGGCATCATCGCCCCATTCGCGGGGCCCGTCGCGCACTCTTTGCGCTTTAAACATTCATGCCTCTCGGCAAAACGTCCATTAGTTTATGGTGTCACCATCCAATCTAGCTGCAGAATCTATGTGCACACATTAATGCGACATGTCGCGGTATCATGGCCTGAACCAAACGTATCCACCTTAAGGAGCCCGCCATGATTAAGCCCATCATGAAATCCGAGTTCTTTTTGCGCCTGCCTTCCGAAGACGCGGGGCCCGACGATGCCGCGACCGGGCAGGACCTCCTGGATACGCTCCACGAGCATGAGCACGAGTGCGTGGGCCTCGCCGCCAACATGATCGGGGTGCGCAAACGCATCATCTGCGTAAAGGACGGTAACAGGGCGCTCCTGATGTACAACCCTCAAATTCTTGAGCAGGTCAATGCCTATCAGACGAGCGAAGGATGTCTTTCGCTCGTCGGCGAGCGTCCCTGTACCCGCTATCGCCGCATTAAGGTTGAGTATTTGGACGAAAACTTCGTCCACCGCATCAAAAACTTCTCGGGCTACACCGCCGAGATCATCCAGCACGAAATCGATCATTGCTGCGGAATCGTTATATAGTTCCGCCGATTCAAGAAAGCTCCCTGCAGCAAAACAACTGCAGGGAGCTTTTCATAGTGCGGATCTTCTGTCCCACTAACTCTGGCGGTAATGGTCGAAGAAGTCGGCGAGGTCTTCGAGGGACTCCTTGAGTACTTCCATGCGCGGCAGGTACACGATACGGAAGTGGTCGGGCTCAGCCCAGTTGAAGCCGCCACCGCGCGTGATCAGGATCTTCTTCTCGTGCAGCAGGTCGAGGGCAAACTGCTCGTCATCGGTGATATTGAACTTCTTAACATCCATCTTGGGGAAGATATAGAACGCCGCGCGCGGCTTGACCACCGAGATGCCATCGATCTTGTTGAGTGCCTCATACACAAAGTTGCGCTGCTCGTAGACACGACCGCCGGGACGGATGTAGTCGTTGACCGACTGATGGCCGCCGAGCGCAGTCTGGACAATCGACTGGGCCGGCACGTTGGAGCACAGGCGCATGTTAGAGAGCATGTTGATGCCCATAATAAAGTCGCTCATGCAGCGCTGGTTGCCCGAAAGCACCATCCAGCCAATACGATAGCCCGCGATCATGTGCGACTTGGAAAGACCGCTAAAGGTAACGCAAGGCAGATCGGGGGCGAGCGAGGCAATCGAGACGTGCTCGTAGCCGTCCATGCACAGGCGGTCGTAGATCTCATCGGCAAAGATCATGAGCTGGTGCCTGCGCGCAACCTCAACGATGCCCTCGAGCACCTCGCGCGGATAGACGGAACCCGTGGGGTTGTTGGGGTTGATGATGACGAGGGCCTTGGTCGCGCTCGTGATCTTGGACTCCATATCCTCCAGGTCGGGATACCAATCCGCCTGCTCATCGCACAAATAATGTACGGGATGACCACCGGCAAGGGTTGCGCACGCCGTCCAGAGCGGATAGTCGGGGCTGGGGATCAGAATCTCGTCGCCATTGTCGAGCAGCGCGTTCATCGAAAGCTGAATGAGCTCGGACACGCCGTTGCCCGTGTAGATATGCTCCATCTGAACATTGGGCAGACCTTTGATCTGTGAATACTGCATGATCGCCTTGCGCGCAGAGAACAGGCCGCGCGAGTTGGAATAGCCTTCGCAGTCGGGCAGCTGCTGGCGCATGTCCTTGATAACCTCGTCGGGCGTGCGGAAACCGAAGGGCGCCGGGTTGCCGATGTTGAGTTTGAGAATACGCTCGCCCTCGTCCTCCATACGGGCGGCCTCGTCGACGACGGGACCGCGAACGTCATACAGGACGTTATCGAGCTTGGTGGATTTAGAAAAAGTACGCATGGTGGTGCTCCTTGCAATTTGAGCCGTGGGATTAGGTTCGGATTTGGCAACGTTATGGGACGAGGACGTCTCGCCTTGGTCGGCGTCACTGGCGAGCAGCCAGGAAACATCGACCTCCAAAATACGAGCGAGCAGCTCTGCCACATCGCGCCGCGGGATCGTCTTGCCACTCACATATTGGCTCATCTGACTCTTGCCGAGTTTTTTGCCGAGCATCTCCGATGCGCGGATCACGTCCGACTGGCGAACGTCGCGATCGGACATAGCCTGTCGCAGGCGATCGCTAAACGTCTCTTGGGCCACTAGAACCTCCTTGCTGGCAAAGTTCAATTTATAGAACACGAATTGAACCAGGGTTCAATTTATCAAGCAGTATAGCGCCGTACCTCATTCGAAAGTTCAATTTCATAAGAAAATGTATCGGACTCCGAGATCTGCCCAAAGCAAACAATGGCGTGTACACGTTTAGAGGTATTCGAGAAAACGGGCGGCGGCAAGCGAAACATCGGCCGTTCGATATATGGCGTTGATCTGCCGATGGGGGTGTCCCTCGAGCGAACGCACGGCAACATCGAACTGACAACGCCGCAAGATGAGCGCCGGAAGAATGCTCACGCCCAGGCCGTCCTCGACCATAGCCATAATCGCATAGTCATCCCAGGTCGACAGCTTAGAACGCACCGCCAGACCCGCGCGGCGAAACAGCGGCGTAATCTCGTCGTCGCTACCGCGTTCCAGCAGAATAAACTGCTTGTTTGCCAAATCGGCAAGGGAAACGACCTCCGCGGTGGCAAGCGAGGAGTCCGCTGGCACCACCGCCATCAGCTCATCTTGCACCAACGGCCGCGACGCCATGCCGGCGCCGCGTGGCTCACGCGGAATAAAGCCCAGGTCGCAGCGCCCTTCCGCCACCCATTGTTCAATCTCTGAATAGTCGCCCATCAGTAACTCATAATCGACGTCCGGGTGATCGGCGCGAAAGCGCGCGATCACCGGCGGCAGCACGTGGGTCGCCACGCTCGAAAACGTACCGATGCAGATTTTGCCGCGCATAAGCCCACGCATCTCATCCACCCGTCGCTGCAAGCGAGTGAATTCCTCGCATAACGCCTCGACTGCCGGCATGACCTGCCGCCCGTCGGCAGAAAGCACCACGCCCTCGCGGCTGCGATCAAGCACCTTAAAACCCCAGTCTGCCTCAAGGTCGCCCACCATACGGCTCACGCCCGACTGCGAATAGCTCAACCGCTCGGCGGCGCGCGTAAAACTGCCGGCGCGCACGGTCTCGAGCAGCACCTGCATCTTTTGAATATTGGTCTCCACGGCACGTCCCCACCTTTGCATGAGTTTTTGTCATGTTATCCATGCATTATATTCGCTTTTCTTCTAAAGCCAGTTCACCCATAGTGAACATGCTCGGATATAGAGGGGATGTCAGCGCATGAACAACGGACTGTTTACGTACTTAGCAGCATTGCTATTGTTTGGCTCCAACGGCATCATCGCCGCTGCCATCGCGCTGCCCAGCTCCGATATCGTGCTCCTGCGCACGTTTTTGGGCGCACTTTCGCTTGTCACCATCCTCGCCATTACCCAACACCATAAGTTGCAGGCGCCATCTCGCCCCCGCGAAGCCGCAGCCCTCCTCCTTTCGGGAGCCGCGCTGGGCGCCAGCTGGATTTTTCTGTTCCGCGCCTACCAGACGATCGGCGTCGGCGTTTCCTCGCTGTTGTATTACTGCGGGCCTATCATCGTCATGGCCCTCTCGCCGTTCATCTTTGGCGAAAAGCTGACCGGCGGCAAAATCGCCGGCTTTGTCGCCGTTGCCTGCGGTGCTTTTCTCATTGCAGCGCAAGGTCTCGGCGGCAATATGCCCATTGTGGGTATCGCCTGCGGCATCGCCTCGGCATTTTGCTATGCGCTGATGGTCATCGCTAGCAAGGGTGCGCCACACATCGAAGGCCTCGAGAACTCTGCGCTCCAGGTGAGCGCCGCCTTTGTGACCGCACTGGTCCTCACGCTCATCACGCAGGGCGCTCCCTCGTTCCTGTCCGCCGGCGTCGCCGCCAGTATTGATTGGCGCGCCGTCGCTATGCTCGGCGTCGTCAACACCGGCATTGGTTGCCTGCTCTACTTTAGCGCCGTCGCCAAGCTGCCCGTCCAGACCGTCGCCGTCGTCGGCTACCTCGAGCCGCTTTCGGCGGTCGTGTTCTCGGCCGCCCTTTTGGGTGAAGCCATAACACCGGTCCGTCTGATGGGCGCCGCGCTTATCATCGGCGGCGCGATTTTTTGCGAACTCGCCGGCAAACGCGCAAACGCCAAGGCTGGCATCGCCCAGACAGCACGTGCTTAAAAGCCCCTGCTTTGAAATGCTACCTGCGTAGATAAATAATCCCCAGCTGAGGATTATTGTCTAAAATAACCCGATGTGCCAAACTGCTCTTGTATGTATAAAGACGGCATAAAGTTTTTTGTCCTAGACAGATAACCGGATGTCTAAGGGAGTCCTCGTGGCACACAACAAACTGGAGGCAAACCTCCAAGGCCAGCATGGGCAGGGCGGGCACGGAGCCATTCCCCTCTCCGTAGGCATGCTGCTCGTAACGCTCGGCGTCGTATACGGCGACATCGGCACGAGCCCCATGTACACCATGAAATCAATCGTCGCCAACAACGGCGGCATCGGTACCGTCAGCGAGGACATGATCCTGGGCGCGCTTTCGCTCGTCATCTGGACCATGACGCTCGTGACCACGGTCAAGTACGTGGTAATCGCCATGAAGGCCGACAACCACAACGAAGGCGGCATCTTCGCCCTGTTCAGTCTCGTGCGCAAGGTGGCGCCATGGCTGATTCTGCCCGCCATGATCGGCGGTGCGGCACTGCTTGCCGACGGCATCCTCACCCCCGCCGTCACGGTCACCACAGCCATCGAGGGTCTGCGCACCATCGAATGGGGCCATGCGCTGCTGGGCGACGGCCAGACCAACGTCATCATCATCACCATCATCATTATCTGCGGCCTGTTTGCCATGCAGCGCGCCGGCACCTCGTCGATCGGCAAGCTGTTCGGCCCGCTCATGACGCTGTGGTTCCTATTCTTGGCCGGCGCCGGTCTGTTCAACATGCTCGGCAATCTGTCCATCTTGCGCGCGCTCAACCCCATCCGCGGCATCATGTTCCTGTTCTCGCCCATCAACCATTCGGGCATTATGGTGCTCGGCTTCGTCTTCCTGTCGACGACCGGCGCCGAGGCGCTCTATTCAGACATGGGCCACGTGGGCAAGGCCAACATCTATGCATCCTGGCCGTTTGTTAAGGCTGCCCTTATTCTCAACTATCTGGGCCAGGGAGCTTGGCTGCTCGCCAACAACTCCAATCCCCAGATGCTCGCGATGGATATCGTCAACCCGTTCTACATGATGCTCCCCGAGCCCCTGCGCCCCTTTGCCATCGTGCTTTCGGCCGTGGCGGCCATCATTGCCTCGCAGGCGCTCATCACCGGCTCGTTCTCGCTGGTATCCGAGGCCACGCGTCTCAACCTTATGCCGCATCTGCGCATCCACTACCCCAGCGACACCAAGGGGCAGCTCTATATTCCGCTCGTCAACAACATCATGTGGATCGGCTGCATCTTCATTGTGCTGCTGTTCCAGAACTCCGAGCGCATGGAGAGCGCCTACGGCCTCGCCATCACCGTGACCATGCTCATGACCACGACGCTTTTGACGAGCTATATCGCCGGCATTCTCAAGCACAAGCTGGGCGCCTGCTTCTTTGCCCTGCCTTTTGGCGCCATTGAGCTGTGCTTCTTCGCTTCGTGCCTCACCATGTTCTTTGACGGCGGCTATGTGATGATCTTCCTGGCCGCGCTGCTGTTTGGCCTTATGTACGTGTGGCGCCGTGGCACCGCCATCGAGCGCACGCAAACGATCCTGCTGCCCGTCTCCAAGTACATCGATCAGCTCAACCGCCTGCGCAACGACGAGACCTACCCCGTGCTCGCCGACAATCTGGTGTTCCTCACCAACAGCCCCGACCCGCTCACGCTCGACCGCGACGTGCTCTATTCCATCCTGGACAAGCACCCCAAGCGCGCCAAGGCATATTGGTTCATCAACGTGCACGTTACCGACGAACCCTATACGCACGAGTATTCCGTCGAGACCTTTGGCACGGACTTTTTGTTCCGCGTGCGCCTGGACCTGGGCTTTAAGGTCAACCAGCGCGTCAACGCCTATCTGCGTCAGATCGTCGGCGACTTGATGGCATCGGGCGAGCTGCCGCCGCAACATCACACCTACTCCATCTACGAGACGCGCGGCAACGTAGGTGACTTCCGCTTTTGCATGCTGCGCAAGATGCTTGCCCCCGAAACGGACATCAACCGCAATGACCACCGCGTGATGGCCATCAAGTACGCCGTCCGCCGCGCCTGCGGAAGCCCGGCACGCTGGTACGGTCTCGAGAACTCGGCCATCATCATTGAGTACGTACCGCTCTTTGCCCGCATGCGCCCGGCCGTCAAACTTGTGCGCACCCAGGTGCCGCTCGAGGTTCAGATCGAAGAGGCCGAGGAAATGGAGGTCGACATCTTCTCGGACGACTTGGTCAACGGCAACGAGGCCGGCAAGAGCATGAACGTCGATCCCACCGAGCTGCTCGAGAGCGTCGCCGATACGCCCGAACAGCAACAGCTCGACGGCCTCGAGAACGAACAACTCAACGACGCCAACTTCTAGCGACGCCACAAATCAACGACAGCGGCCCTGCACCTCACGAGAGACGCAGGGCCGCTTTGCATTGCAGTAAAGCTAACGGCTACGAACGGCGCGGCTCGGGAACCACGAGCCTATCGGGGCTCGCGCCCTCGGCATCCATCAGGCTCACGTAGCGAATCGACGGATCCCCATACATCGCGTAGTAATAATTGCCCGTGCGCGCGCTAAAGCATCCGGTGTAGATAGTCTTCTCGAACTTGCCATCGCCCATCCTGGACGCCCCCTCAATCATCACCACGCCCTCGAGTGAACGGAACATGCGGACGACGTTTTCGGTCTCGCTCTCCTTTTGCGGGTAATTGGCATTGAGGTACGCCGCCTTTACAAAACGGCTCGGCGAATAGCAGTCACCCGGAATACCGCGCATGCCGGCACCCGCGCCATAGGGCTTGAGCTCGGCACCACGCCATGTCGCCGTCTGCGGAAAATCGCTTGTGGCGGTGATATAGGTGCGGAGGTTTTCCATGTGCCACGGGAAGGTGGGCTGATTGGCAAGGGTGTCGACCGGATCGTCGTATACATGCAGGCCGTCAGCCATCATCTCGACCACGATGCTGCGCTGGCTGTCGCCGATAATCCAATGGAGCAGCGACACGCCCAGCCCCTCTCCGGCAGATTTGGCGACAATCACCGTGTCGCGCAGCGCGGCCTCGACCTCATCGACCGTCGAGAACGTCGCTGCCACCCACAGGGGAAACTCATAGGCCGCGATATTGTTCTTGCCGTCGACAGGGCCCTCGGCATACTCGGCATAGCCGGGAAAGTTGAGCCCCGCCACAGCCAGACCCGCATCGTTACCGCAATCGAAAAACATGGGATAGTTCTTGTAATCGATGCACATACCGATCACCGCGTGTGCCGCTGTCGCGTCGTCGATAAACGAATACGGAATGTGGAACCCGCGCGGCATCACGCGAACCTGTTGGCCGTAGTCAAAGCTCCAGTCGAGGTTGCGGCCTAGATACATGTGGCCGGAATTATCGGTAAATCGAATGCTCGTACACATAGCGCCTCCTAGCTTTACGTCCTTGCTAAGGTTATTGTCACCAAACAAAAAGGCGCTAAACACAAAAGCCCGGACATGACAACAATGTCACGTCCGGACCAAAAGAGACGAAGTGCGGTGCTGTAGTCACCCTAGACAAGTTTGCCTTGGCAGTGATCAATCATGTGCTGGATCATTTGTGCCTCAAAGCCCGCGTAGTCGCGGCGGCACTCCTTCATCTTGCCGTCGACGATCTGATCAAAGGCGACCTTGCACTTGATATAGCGCGTGGACTTGGCGACCTCCTCGTGCGTCAGGCAGCTCTCTTCCATCTTACTGGCGCCCAGGCCAAACACCAGACGGGGGTTGTAGAGCACGTGGGGCTCGCCGGCATCGTCCAGGTAGACGCAGACCTTCTTGGTAACGCCAATCTGGTTAGCGGCAAGGCAGCCGGCATCGTCGAGCGACTTGATGGTATCGATCAGGTCCTGAGCAACCGACTCGTCCTCGACGGTCGCAACCTCGCAACGCTGGGACAGGATAGCCTCGTCGTGGCAAAGCTCTTTAATCATACGTTCCTCCATAGGGTTCGTTGTAACCGCTTAAGTATACGGTACCCACACATTTTCATGCGAAAGATACCGCCCGTCCGTTACAAACCGCCGAACATCAACATGTGAGGAACACCAACTTCACAAAGGCGATATAGTGGGTGGGTTCGTGTCAATCGGCCTAAACTCGGGGCCGAACAAGGAAAGGGTATGCATGGACGAACTATTTCACGTCAGCGAGCGCAAGTCCACAATCGGGACCGAACTTCGCGCTGGACTGACAACATTCCTGGCGATGGCCTACATCATCGCCGTCAACCCCGCGGTGCTCTCGGGCGCCGGCATCGATGCGGGAGCGCTCGCCTGCGCCACCTGCCTGGGCGCCGGCATCATGACCATCTGCATGGGCATCTTCGCCAACCGCCCGCTCGCCTGCGCGTCGGGCTTAGGCGTCAACGCGATGATCGCCGGAATCACCACCACCGTCTGCGGCGGTGACTGGCACGTGGCCATGAGCGTCATCTTCCTTGAGGGCGTCGTCATCTTGCTGCTCGTGCTCTGTGGCCTGCGCGAGGCCATCATGGACGCCATCCCCGTGGTTCTGCGCCACGCTATCTCGGTGGGCCTGGGCCTGTTCATCGCCATGATTGGCCTGTGCGATGCCGGCATTATCACCGCTGGCGCCGGTACACTCGTCGGTCTGGGCGACATCACCTCCCCCACCTTCATCGTCGGCATCATCTCCATCCTGGTGACGGTCGCCCTCGCCTGCCGCAACGTCCCCGGCTCGCTGCTCATCGGCATCGTCGTCGCCGTCATCGTCGGTATCCCCCTAGGTGTGACCCAGGCTCCAACCGGTATCATCGCCCCGCTCGACTTCTCGAGCATCGGTGGCCCCATCGCCGACGCCGGCGGCGTGCCCGCCATCGTCAAGGTCCTTACCGACCCCGCGCTCCTCGTCATCTCGTTCTCGCTGCTCATGAGTGACTTCTTCGACACCATGGGCACCGCGATGGCCGTGGCCAAGCAGGGCGAATTCCTCACCGACGACGGCAACGTCGAGAATATCAAGGAGATCCTGATCGTCGACTCCGCCGCCGCCGCTGTGGGCGGTTTCATGGGCGTCTCCTCCATCACCACCTTCGTCGAGTCCACTTCCGGCGCCGCCGACGGTGGCCGCACGGGCCTCACCTCCGTCACCACCGGCGTGCTGTTCATTCTCGCCGCGTTCTTCTCCCCCATCGTCACCATCGTTTCCAGCGCCGCCACCTGCGGTGCTCTGGTCTACGTTGGCTACCTCATGATGAGCGAGGCCTCCGAGATCGACTGGTCCGACGTGTCGCAGGGTTTCCCGGCGTTCATGATTGTCGCCGGCGTGCCCTTCACCTACTCTATCTCTGCCGGCATTGGCCTGGGCTTTATCGCCTACGTGATCGTCGCGCTCTTTAAGGGCGAGGCCTCCAAGATCAAGCCGCTCATGTGGATCGCAGCCCTTGCCTTCCTCGTCTACTTCTTCGTGGCGTAACAGCATAGTCTGCTAAAGCAAAACAACAAGGCGCGGAGTCGCATCGAGCGGCTCCGCGCTTTTCTTTTAAAGCCAGGCAACACACGGGCGCGCGATGTATTGCTCCCCGAATTTTTGGACATTTTGCCCTCCAAACGGCACTACCGCCGGCTACATCCTGCAGATATGCTGAGCGTAATCGCATAGGCCCTATGAGGATGGGAGTAACCATGGCCGCCTTGTTCACGACCCCCAAGCGCACTGACAAAGCCTCTGGAGCCCATTTTGTCGAGCCCGACGTGCGCCGTCGCACGCTGCTCGCACACGGCAGCTGGCGCCGCGTGACACGCCGCATCGTCGTGGGCGCCGTATGCGCGCTTACGGTGAGCTCGCTGCTCATGCCGAGCGTCTCGCTCGCAGCGGAATGGGTCAAGGTCGGCGGCAACAAGTACAACACCGCGGCGAGCGACGAGGCCGGTACCTGGTCGTGGGACGGCGCCGACGACTTGAAGCTCAACAACTATAACGGCGGTGAGATCCAGGCCGCAGGCAAGCTCAACGTGAATTACTCGGGAACCAACATCGTCACTGCCGAATGGATCGAAAGCATCAACGTTTCTCATGGCACTAACGAGAATGCCGAGCTCAATATCCAAGGCGACGAGGGCGGCACGCTCAGCGTGACATCTACTGAGGACGCTATCCTCTCCACGGGTAATATCAACATCGACGGAGCCGGATCCGTCAACGCCACGAGCACTGGGTTTGATGCCATCAATGCCGGGGGTGATCTCGCTATCAAAGGTTCGGGCAACGTCAACGCCACGGGTGCATCGGATGGCATCAGGGCAAACGGCAATATCACGATTGACGACAGCGGAGCCGTCACCGCCAGGGCTACCAAGGACAAGGGTATCGGAACCGACAAGAACCTCACCATCAAGGGTGGCGGGACGGTCGAGGCAAGCTCAGCCGATGGTGAGGCCCTTTGGAGCGGCGGCAATATCAACATCTCGGACGGCAGCCAGGTCAAGGCAAGCTCCGAGAAAGACGTTGCCGTCGAGGCCAAGGGCAGCCTCGCAGCCACAAACGCCTCCCTCAACGTAAACGGTGTTGAATATGGCGTCTATGCCCACAAGGGCATCACCCTCGATCATGCAAACGTGACGGTCCGTGCAGGTAAAGGCAGATACGGTGGCGCCATCGCCCTCTTCACCTACCAGGACGACATCGTCGTCAAGAACGGCTCTACCGTGGACGCGTTTGCGGAAGGCGAGGTTTCGGCTGCATTCTCCACCAGAAACGATCGACCCAACGAGAAGGGTGGCCACATCTACATCAGCGACTCCGTTGTCAAGGCCATAGCCCGCTATGTCGAGAACGGCGACGGCCCCACCCCCTACAGCGAAAACCAAGATGGCGAGACGAGCCCCGAGCCCCAAGGCGAGAACATCGGCATCATCGCCCAGACCAGCGAGGGCATCACACCCGCAGTCATCTCGATCATCCGCAGCAAGGTAACGGCCGAAGGAGATACAGCGGCAATCTTTGCCCGTGCCATGAGCGCTGACGGCAAGACAATCGGCACCATCAAGATTGAGAACGCCGCCATCCAGACGCCCGAAGGCGGCAAGGTCATTGACTATCGCAAGCTCCGTGACGGCATCTGCGAAGCAGGCCAAGCCATCGGCACGGGCGACGCCACGGTCGACTCCCTCTATATCAAAGCAGTCGCCAAAAGCACGACCATCGCACCTCCCGAGGTAGCCAAGCCGGAAGACCCCAAGCCCGACGAGACCAAGCAGAACCCCAAGCCTGAGGGCTCAAAGCCGACCAAGGCCGTTGCGGCTTCAACCACGAAAGCCAAGACTACCGGCGTGCTCGCGGCAACCGGCGACACCTCGGGTGCGGCCATCGTGGCGGCCGCCCTTGCGGGAACAGCCGCCATCGCCGCAGGCGCCATGGCGAGCCGCAAACGCTCGTAGACACCCTTGCGCACATGACAGCTCCCGCGAAGGCCCCGAGCCCCGGCACCGTTTAACAACGCCACCGCCGAGCTCCCCTCCGGCGGTGGCGTTTTCCATATGCGTCCGCAGGGGATGCACGAGATTGTCTTTGGTCTAGCCCAACCGGCATACGCTGGCGTGCGACAATTGGGGCTGCCGATATCACAACACTGAGAGAAGCCCGTCATGGAAGCGCATCAAAAGCAGATAACCGTTTATTCGAATCATACGGAAAGCGCACCTGTCATCTACCTTCCTGTGGTCGTGGGCGACGGCGGCGAGGTTTATGAGTGTTGCCGAGAGCTCGATTGCCCACCCTTCACGCTTGTCGCCATTGGCGGCCTCGACTGGAATCGCGAGCTGAGCCCCTGGGCATGCGACGGGACCGTACGCGATGCCGAGCCTTTCGGCGGCCAAGCCGCCGGTTTTCTTGATGAGTTGCTGAACCGGATAATCCCAAAGGTCGAATTATCGCTCCCACAGCCACCTGCTTGGCGTGGCATTGCCGGTTATTCGCTGACGGGTCTCTTTTCGCTTTGGGTCCCCTGGCAGACCGATACCTTTGACCGCGTCGCAAGCGCATCGGGATCCCTGTGGTTTCCTGGCTTTATCGACTATGCGCACGAGCACGAGATGGCAGTTACGCCCGACGCCGTCTACCTGTCACTCGGCAAAAAGGAAACCAAGACGCCCAACCGCATGATGCGGCACGTACTCGACGATACGCGCGCGATGGAAGAGCTGTTTATCGAGCGCGGCATTCCAACAACGCTGGAGCTCAACCCCGGCAATCACTTTGCCCAAACTGACCTGCGCATGGCGCGCGGCATCCACTGGATACTGACGCATTAAAATGGTGCCCACGCGCATATACACATGGGCACCATTTCTTGTTTTAGCTGAACGCAGCTGCTACTCAGCAGCCTCCTCGAGCTCGGAGACATCAAACTCAAAGTCGTTACCTGGCAGGATGGCGTTGAGCACAATGCCCACCAGCGAACCCACGGCAAGGCCGGAAAGCGAAATCGTCACGCCGCCCAGCTCCAACACGATGGCGCCGGCGGTGCTATAGGCAATGCCGAGCGAAAGCACGAGCACCAGAGCTGCCACCAGCACGTTGCGGTTGTTTTGGAAATCGACCTGGTTCTCGATGAGGTTGCGGACGCCCACAGCGCTGATCATGCCGTAGAGCACGAGCGACACGCCGCCGATTACACACGCCGGCATGGCGGCGATGACCGCGGCGAACTTGGGGCAGAACGAAAGCACGATGGCGCAGCACGCGGCAATGCGAATCACGCGCGGGTCGAACACGCGCGTAAGCGCAAGCACGCCGGTGTTCTCGCCATACGTAGTGTTGGCCGGAGCACCAAAGAGCGAAGCCAGAATCGTGGCAAGGCCATCGCCGAGCAGCGTGCGATGCAGGCCGGGGTCGGCAATGTAGTTGCGCTCGCAGGTGGAGCCAATAGCGGAGATATCACCGATATGCTCGATCATGGTCGCGAAAGCCAGCGGCATGATGGTGATGATGGCCGTCGTGGCAAGACCGCTATCGAACTGCGGGCCAAAGAGCGCAAACACAGTGTTGTCCCACACGATGGGCAGACCGACCCACGGCGCGGCGGCAACGCCCGAAAAATCGACCTCGCCCAGCGCAGCCGCAACGGCATAGCTCACCACAACGCCCAGCAAAATCGGCACAATCTTGACCATGCCGCGGCCCCAGATGTTGCAGATGACGATCACAGCCACGGCGACAACGGCAACAAACCAGTTGGTCTGGCAGTTGGCAATAGCGGAGCTCGCCAGGATCAGACCGATCGAAATGACGATGGGACCAGTCACCACCGGCGGGAAGAAGCGCATAACGCGCTTGGCACCAAACGCGCGGAAGAGTGCCGCAAGCACTGGATAGAGCAGGCCGGCACAAGCTACGCCCAGGCAGGCGTAGGGCAAAAGCTCCGTCTCGCCGTTGGGCGCGATTGCGGCATAACCTGCAATAAAGGCAAAGGACGAGCCCAAGAATGCCGGCACTTTGCCACGCGACAGGAAATGGAACAGCAGCGTGCCCAAGCCGGCAAACAAAAGCGTTGCTGAAACCGAGAGACCGGTGAGCACGGGCACCAGCACCGTGGCGCCAAACATGGCAAACAGATGCTGCAGGCCGAGCAGGAACATGCGCGGGCGACCGAGCGACGATGTATCGTAGATGGCATCGGCGATGGCGGGCGTCGAAGACTGGGACATGGATGTCCTTTCGAATGGAAGGGCGATCGGGCATATTGGATAACCTGCCCGAACGATACGATCCGAACCATTGTACGCGATACGCAGTGCCTCGCACGCGCCGCTACCTGCGAACAGCATCGTTATTTCCAGACACGCTCCGCAATGCGCTTGACCAGAGCAACCTTGGCCCACTGCTCGTCCTCGGTCAGCTTGTTGCCAATCTCGCAGCTGGCAAAGCCACACTGGGGCGACAGATACAGGTTCTCGAGCGGCACGTACTTTGCCGCCTCGCGGATGCGCTCTACAATAACATCCTCGTTCTCGAGCTCTGCCGCCTTGGTGGTCACCAAGCCCAGCACGACCTTCTTGCCGGGAGCGACGTACTTGAGCGGCTCAAAACCACCGGCGCGCGGCGTATCGAACTCCAGATAGAACGCATCGACATCCTCATGCGCAAACAGATACGGCGCGATGGGGTCATAGCCGCCCTCGAAGGCATAGGTGGAGTGGTAGTTGCCGCGGCATACGTGCGTGTTGATAACCAAATCGTCGGGCTTGCCCGCGATGGCGGCGTTGTTGAGCGCCACACCCAGCTCGCTCACCTTTTGCAGATCAACCGGGCTCATGCCGGTCTTGGACACAAAGTCGGTATCGCAGTAGATGCCCCAGGTGCAGTCATCAAACTGGATGTTGCGGCAGCCTGCTGCGTACAGGTCGGCGATCACGGTGCGGTATGCTGCGGCGATGGCATCGGCGAGATCTTCGTCGGTCTTGTAGACGGCGCGCAGGCTCTCCTGCTGGCCGTCGCAGCGATCGAGCGTGACTTCGGAGAACGTCTGAATCGGCGCCGGGATGGTCTGGCGTGCAACGTGGCCCTCGCCCTCAAGTGCCTTGACAAACTTAAAGTGCTCGACAAACGGATGGTTCTCGCCGCTAATGGGACCGGTTACCACGGCGGTGTCGGCGGTAGTTTCCTCATCGTGGAACATATAGCCCGTACGCGAGGTGCGACGCTCGATGCCGTTGAGCCCCCACATAAAGTCGAGGTGCCAGTAACTGCGGCGAAACTCGCCATCGGTAATCACCTGCAGGCCAGCGGCCTTTTGCTTGTCCACCAGGTCGCGAATAGCCTCATCCTCGACGGCCTTAAGCCCCTCGGCATCAAGCGTGCCTGCCGCATAGGCAGCGCGGGCATCCTTTACGGCCTGTGGACGAAGAAAGCTGCCGACGATATCAGCGCGAAACGGCGCGTTCGGTTGAATCGAAGTGCTCATAGGTATCTCCCTTTGTATTGGTTGCTTTACTGGGACAGAGTATGAGCGCTCATATAGCCATCGTAAAATATATGTTTATAACAGTTTGATATAGATGCTTCCTATATCAGTTGGGACTGCCATGAAGAGATTTGACCCGTGCAGGACGCAGCAGTCTAGATATGCTGACGGATCGCGTCGATATAGGCTTGACCGTAGCGCGTAAGCGTCGTGTTCTTGCGCGTGATGATGCCGATCTCCATGTACTCGTCCACGTCGAGCGGAATCGAGATAATGCCGGGGCCGTTGAGTTCGTGGCTAATCACGCCCGAACACACCGTGTAGCCGTTGAGGCCCATGGCCAGGTTGAACAGCGTCGCACGGTCGCGCACGCGGATATTCTTGCGACGCTCAAACGTCGAGGTCAGCTCCTCGGAATAGTAAAACGAGTTGTAACTGCCCTGCTCGTAGGACAGGAACGGATAATCTTCCAAGTCCTCGAGCGTCACGCTGGAGCGGGCCGCCAGCGGATGGTCGGCGCAGACGAAGACATGCGGCGTGGCGCAGAAGAGCCCCTCGAACACGAGCTCGTTGGCCACCAGCATGCGCTCGATGACCTCGCGGTTGTGCTCGGACAGATATAGGATGCCCAGCTCGCTTTTCATATGCGCGACGTCCTCGATAATCTCGTGAGTCTGCTCCTCGCGCAGGGTAAAGTCGTAGCGCGCGGCATCGAACTCACGGATCACATCGACAAACGCGTTCACGGCAAAGGAATAATGCTGGCAGCTCACACTAAAGTGCGGCACCTGCTCGGACTCGCCCTTGTACTTGCCTTCGAGCAGGTCGGCCTGGTCGAGCACCTGGCGCGCGTAGCCCAAGAAGGTCTCGCCCTCCTCGGACACAATGACACCCTTGTTGGTGCGCTCAAAGATGTGCACACCCATCTCGTTTTCGAGATCGCGGATCGACGCGGTAATCGAAGGCTGCGACACGAAGAGCCGGCGCGAGGCCTCGGTGATGCTGCCGCATTCGGCAACTTTGACGACATACCTGAGCTGTTGAAGCTTCATGGCTTTCTCCCTAGACGTTCGTGACGTCGAAACCCGTCGCATCCATCTGACGCATAAACGGCGGCATCTCCCCCGTCGTGGCGCAGGCGGCTATCTGATGCAGAGCCCCGGCAACCGCATCGTCTGCCGCAGCGCCGATATGCCAGCGCGCGGCAGCCGTGACGGCCTCGTTGGCATTGGCGACTGCAACGGAGTTGGGGACGGCACCGATCATGGGCAGGTCGTTATCGGAATCGCCAAATACGGCCACCTCGTCGGACGTCAGGTCCAAAGCGCGCGCCAGCTCCAGCGCAGCGCAACCCTTGTCCCAACCTGCTGGAAGAATGTCGAACAGGCGCACACGATTGTTGGGAAACACGAGCGAGAGCTCCGGCACCTCAGCGGCAACGCGCTCGCGTAGCTCCGCGAGCTCCTCACGCGAACGAGCACTCCAGATATTCGCCTTGAACACCGGTGCGTCATCGACGACAGGACGGCACGGGGCCTCTTCGCCCTTGAGCCATGCGTTGCCGCCCGACTCCATGGCGCGGCGCACACGCTCGGGGTCGCTCGTCACACAATAGGCATCGTTGCCCCAAAAGTCATCGCCCAGGCCGTAGACCTTCAGATACGTATCGTCGGTCTCTTGCTCCAAGTAGTCAGCCAAGCGCATAAGGGCGGCGTTGTCGGTCGCATGCGAGGCTACCACCTCGCCGTCCACAAACATGACCTGGCCGTTGCAGAACGCGCCGGTCGAGAAGCACTCGGCGCAATTGCGGAACATCCAGCCCATCGCGGAGGGCTGGCGACCCGAAACCGGGCCAAAGTGCAGACCCGCCGCCTGCATGGCATGAATGCCCTCGATGGCGTAGTCGCTGGCGCCGTCATGCCCGGCTGGAATCAGCGTATCGTCCATATCGGTCAGCACAAGTTTAATCATAAGGCCCCCTCGGTCATTCTTAATCCCGTCTATTGTACCGATGCGCTAGTATAGGGAACAACAGATTCGATGCGGGAGTGCCGGCGGTGCAAACCACAAGGCTGAGAGGGCATGGGGCCCAATCCTTTGAACCTGTCAGTTAATGCTGGCGTAGGGAGCATGCCGCCTTTTTAGGGGCGCTGTCTATGCACAGCGCCCCTTTTCTATGCCAAGGAGGCATGTGCAGTGATCGATTCGGAACAGCTTAAGCAAAACGTGGTCAAGGCCGTGGAGGAGATTCGTGCTACCAATCCCATGGCCGGCTCCATCACCAACACGGTGACGATTGATTTTGTCGCCAACGCTCAGCTCGCCGTGGGCGGTTCGGCCGCTATGGTCTATCTGCCCGACGAGGGCGAGGCACTCGTTGCCGGCGGCGGTGCCATCTATCTCAACATGGGCACGCTCTTCCCCATCTACGAGCAGACGATTCCCCGCGCGGCGAAGGCGGCACACGACGCCGGCAAGCCCTGGGTGCTCGATCCGGTGGGTCTGGGCATCGGTAGCCTGCGCACCCAGCTGGTAGGCGAACTCAAGCAGTACAAGCCCGCCATCGTGCGCGGCAACGCCTCCGAGATCATCGCGCTCGCCGGCCTGTGGGGCCTCGAGGGCGAGGCAGCCGACCTGAGCCGCGTACGCGGTGTCGATACCACCGACACGGTCGACGCCGCCCGCGATGCCGCCGTGGCGCTCGCTCGCTACACCGGCGG
>CABRDB010000099.1 GCA_902469555.1 uncultured Collinsella sp.
ACTCACAAGAAGATGATGCAGGGCTTGATTTGATTGATTTCTATGTTCTTCCGCATTATCTTACAGCACCATTTAAGAAAGTTACCGAGAAAATAATGGCTGAGTTTTCGGATTTGAATCTATGCCCAATTAACAACCGTCAGGGAATTGTAATTGATGGTGAAGGTTCAAAGGTTATTTGCAAAGACTAATTTAAAATTCCAGTTTGCTGCACTCGTTCCTAGCAGGGTTTGGGGCAGGCACGCCCCAACAAGAAGCTGTCCCAAAGGGGCAAGAATGAGGACTGCGGACGATTTCTTGGACCGTTACGCGGCCCTTCCCAGCGCGGAGCGGAACTCGGCCGGCGTGCAACCACCGAGCTCATCGCTGCGCGTCTCCGTATTGTATCGACCGATCCAGCCCCCGAGCTCCTCGATGAAGCGGGCGGGGGTCCAGTCCGACCAGTCCCTGCCGTGCCAGAACTCCTTCTTGAGCAGGCCGAAGAAGCCCTCCATCGCCGCGTTGTCCGGGCTGCAGCCCTTGGCGGACTGGATTGGCTACACTGATGTGGACAGTTCCGGGAGAGGCGCAAGAGACGGAAAGGCCGTGTGCGCGTTCCTGCGCGAGGACCGCGGGGAGGGGCTGCCCGGGTACGGCGCCTGTCAACTCGGTCTACGTCTTTGATGACCGGGTCGTACTTAATATCAACTTCACGGATGATGCCAAAACGGTCACCCGTGAGGAAGTGTTGGGTTCGAGTGCTGTG
This sequence comes from uncultured Collinsella sp., assembly GCA_902469555.1. Taxonomy (GTDB): domain Bacteria; phylum Actinomycetota; class Coriobacteriia; order Coriobacteriales; family Coriobacteriaceae; genus Collinsella. The sequence continues at coordinate 746 of CABRDB010000099.1, forward strand.
GACAATGTTCCAGCATGCTGGGATCGAACTCGCTAGCCGGAATCACACGGTACCCGTGGCGCAGGAGCAGGTCAACGAAGACACCGTTGCCCGGTGTGAGCTTGCCGCTAAAGGTGCCATCGTAGATGCGACCCGCGCCGCACGAGGGACTACGATCCTGCAAGACGCACGCAGCGATCTCGGACGGACCGCCTGCCTGCTCACACATATCGAGCGCACGTTGGGCACCCAGGCGAAACTCGCAATCGACTGAGACGCCCTCGCAGGTACGGACTTCGCCGTTCACAATCTCGGACGGCTTGCGCGGTGTAGGCAAGCCACCAAAAACCTCAGGGCATACCAACAGGACCTCGGTCCCCGTGCGCTCGCAAGCCTCGACCAGCTCGCGATGGTAGTTGTCGAGCCCGTTATACTTGCAGCTCTCGCCCATCAAACAGGCGCTCACCACGATCTTCATACATAACCCTCCCAAGCAAAACGCCCCATTTGAGATAGAAACTCAAATGGGGCGTTCGACGCTGTGCAACCAGCTTTACTGCTGCTTCGGCATCAGCGGATTCTCACGCGACAGGAGATTCATAAACTCCTCACCCGTGATGGTCTCCTTCTTGTACAGATAACGAGCCAGCTCGTGGAGCTTAAACTTGTTCTCCTTCAGGATCTGCAGAGCGCGGTCATGCGCGTCCTCGATCAGCTTGGCGACAATCGCGTCCACGCGCTCGGCCGTGCCGGGGGCGCAGGTGAGCGACGTATCCTGGTTGAGGTACGCGTTCTGCACGGTACCGAGCGCCATCATGCCAAACTCGTCGGACATGCCAAAACGCGTCACCATGTTGCGGGCGAGCTTGGTGGCCTGCTCAATATCGTTGGCAGCACCGGTCGTCATCTCACCAAAGATGAGCTCCTCGGCTGCGCGGCCACCACAATAGACGGCGAGCTTGTCCAGGACCTCCTGGCGTGTGGTCAGGAAGCGCTCATCCTCCTCGACCTGCATGGTGTAGCCCAGAGCACCGCTCGTGCGCGGGACGATGGTGATCTTCGTGACCGGCGCGGAGCCCTTCTGGCGGGCGGCAACGATGGCGTGGCCGATCTCGTGGTAAGAAACGACCTGCTTCTCGTGGTCAGACAGCACCGTGGACTTACGCTGCTGGCCGGCGATGACGACCTCCACCGACTCCTCAAAGTCGTCCTGCGTGGCGCGCTTGCGACCCTCGCGGACGGCACGCAGGGCGCCCTCGTTAATGATGTTGGCCAGGTCGGCGCCCGAGGCACCGGGCGTGGCGCGGGCAATCGCGGTTAGGTCGATCGGCGGCTGCGTCTTCACGCTCTTGGCATGCAGCTCGAGGATGTTCTTGCGACCGGTCAGGTCGGGCAGCTCAACGGGAATGCGGCGATCAAAGCGGCCGGGGCGCAGCAGGGCCGGGTCAAGGCTGTCGGGACGGTTCGTGGCAGCGAGGACGACGATACCCTTGTGGTTATCGAAGCCGTCCATCTCGGTCAGCAGTTGGTTAAGCGTCTGCTCGCGCTCATCGTTGCCGCTAAAGCCGCCGCCGTCACGCTTCTTGCCGATGGTATCGATCTCATCGATAAACACGATGCACGGGGCCTTTTCCTTGGCCTGCTTAAACAGGTCACGAACCTTGGCGGCACCGCGGCCGACGAACATCTCGACGAACTCAGAGCCCGAAATGCTAAAGAACGGAACGCCCGCCTCGCCGGCAACGGCCTTGGCAAGCAGGGTCTTACCGGTACCCGGAGGGCCAACAAGAAGAGCACCGCGCGGCAGCTTGGCACCGATCTCCTCGTAGCGCTGCGGCTTCTCCAGAAAGTCGACGACCTCCTTGAGGGATTCCTTGGCCTCTTCCTGACCGGCGACGTCCTTAAAGGTCACGCCCACATCCTTGGAGGCGATAACGCGCGCGCCGGACTTGCCCAGTCCACCGCCGCCAAAACCACCGCTGCCAAAGTTCATCGACGGGCCGTCATCACCCATGGCCTTCTTCATGCGGCGGTTGAGCCACCAGCCGATCAGGAAGAAAATCGCCATGGGAAGAATGAGGGTGAGCAGGTAGTAGGTCATCAGACCCGAGTTCTTATCGGGAACGACCGACTCTAGCGAGGCGCCAGATTCAAGCACGCGATCGGTAAAGCCCGCGTCATTCGGCACGCCGGTCGTCTTGTAGGCGATGTTCTCGTCCTCGCCCTTCTTGGTGTAATAAATCGTGTAATCGTCTGTGTTGTACTCAACCTTGTCGACACTCTTCTTATCGAGCGCTTTGACAAACGTCGAGTAATCGGTCTTCGTAATCTGCTGCGTGTGACCGATGTTGGGGAACAGAACGGTCGAGAGCACGAGGTAGACGACGAAGGCGATGAGCACGTAGAGGATCATATTCCGTCTACGTTTGTTGTCATCCATCTCCATCTGCTTGAACTCCATCTACTGGGGTTGATAATGTTTTCTAGAATACCCAACCCACACGGCGATAAACCGACGCCGGGCACGAAAGGACAGAGATGGCATCACTGGAAGTCGGCAAGGTTCAAATCTATACGGGCGACGGCAAGGGCAAGACGACGGCTGCGCTGGGGCTCGCGCTGCGCGCCACGGGTTATGGTCTTAACGTGCTCATGCTTCAGTTTGCCAAGAAGCTGCACTGCGCCGAACATGACGCAGCGCCTCGATTGGGGCTACGTATCGTACAAGCCGACCGCGACACACCCGAAGCCTGTGCCGCACAGATCATGGAGCTGGCGCGCGAGCAGATTAGCCAGGTCGACGTACTGATTTTGGATGAGCTGGGAGAAGCCATGCGACGGGGCTTTGTGACGCGCGAAGACGTCGAAACGTTGATCGCGATGAAGCCAACGACCACGGAGCTCGTGCTCACCGGCCGTGGCTTGCTGCCCCTCGCAGACCTTGCCGACCTAGTAACTGAAATGCGCCCCGTCAAACACTACTTCGACGAAGGCCTCCTAGCCCGCCAAGGCATCGAATACTAGTCATTGGGGACGTTCTTAAATGTCTAGTCGTTGGGGACACTCTTTCTTGGGGAAAGGGCAAAATCAGGGCCCTAAAACTCACGCCACCCCGACGTGCCATTCGCAACCGTTGCGCGGCCAAGACCAACCGCCCTAACAATTTGATTAACCGTAAGGCCTGATTTCCGCATTTTACAAAGAATCGGCCTGCGTTCGGCTGGAGTCATCGCCTTAATGTCGGAAAGAGAAACAGGAAAAGCAATCTCCTTCGCGATTTTGAGCACTTCATCGTCAAGAACACGAGGACGGGGCTCGGCATCATAAGGCGCGCTCTCTAGTCGCTCATCAAGATAATGCCGATATTCAAGCGATCCGCCCACGAGATCCAACACAATGCCAGGATCGCAAAACCCAAACCCATCATAACCATACGCATATGCCCGATAGCTGGACCAGCGATAATTATCGACAGCCGAAACACCCGCCTTAACGGGATTCATATGGATGTAATCAGCGAGCGCAATTGCCTGGATATCGTTCTCAACTGGAATGTTCTTAAACCGATCCTGAAACAAATGCCCGACACGATCGGTTTTATGATTAAAGTATTTGACGTACGAGGTAAGGATACCGCTCATGCAAGATGAGATTCTTCCGTTAGGGTCATCAACCATGAGATGAAAATGGTTCGACATGAGACACCACGCAGTAACGCCAATACCATTCCCAACAAGCTTATCCTCAAACAACGTAAGCATCCGATAGCGATCTTCATCGTCTTCGAAGATGCAGATGCCGCCATTACCGCGTGCGATTATATGGTTATAGCCTGTTAACGAAACGACTCTACCCGTTCTTGGCATATCGCCCTCCCATCACAAACCCACCGGGCAACATCTGATGTGCGCGGACGATATAATTTGCTAAGCCCGTGCTGACAGTTTACAAGGGCATGCATGACAACCTGGATGAAAACCAGAAAATCGTGTCGCGAAGAGTGTCCCCAACGACTAGCCGTTTAAGAACGTCCCCAACGACTAGCCGTTTAAGAACGTCCCCAATGGCTAGGCAGTGGCGCGGCCGAGCCAGTTGCCGCTGTGATGGTAGACGGTGAACATCGTGGCGGTGATCACCCAAGTTACGGGATAAACCAGCAGCAGATGCTCGAGCGAGGGGTCGAGCGGCATAATCGCGAACACCCAGGCCACGCGGAGCACGACCGTGCCGAAAATCGTGAGCATCATAGGCTGGAAGCTCACGCCGGCGCCACGGATGGAGCCGGACGCGTTTTCGATAATCGAGAAAATCGCGTAGAACGGTGCAATGAAATGAATGATCGTCGTAGTATGAGCCGAAATCGCGGCATCGTCGATAAACAAACGCGAAAGTGGGCCCGAGAACACCATCAGCACGGCAGAGAGACCACCGATCAGCACGGCAGAGAGACCACCGATCAGCACAAACGAAAGCACGAGCGACGTGTGGTATCCCTTTCGCATGCGATCGTAATTGCGCGCACCAAAGTTCTGCGCCGAGAACGTGGTGATCGACACGCCGAGCGCCTCGGTCACCATCCAGATCATGCCGTCCAGGCGGCTGGAAAGGCCCCAAGCAGTCGTGACATCGGCTCCAAACGAGTTGACTGACACCTGGATCAGCACGTTCGAGATCGAATATGCCGCAGACTGAACACCCAGCGGCAAGCCGCACGAAAGCATGCTCTTGCAGATACCGGGGTCAATACCGAGCTTGAAGAGCGAAAGACGCCACGCACCCGGAGCGCGCATCATGCGAACCACAATCATCGTGGCATTGGAGCAAATGGTCAGTGCCACTGCGATGCCACAACCCAAGGCCTCCATATGCAACACGGCAACAAAAATGATATCAAGCACCACATTGACGAAGCAGCCGGAGGCAATAATGACCGCCGGGCCGCGCGTGTCGCCCACGGCGCGCAACAGCGCCGTCCCCATATTGAGCAGCAGCGCCGCGAACATGGCGGCAAAGTAGCAACGGCCATACGCCGCACCCTCTGCCAGCAGCTCATGCGGTGTATCCATCAACACGAGCATCGGCTCGACAAACACCAAGCCGAGAATGGAAATGACAATGCCGCCCACCAGCGCGAGCGTCATGGCCGTATGGACCGATCGGCTCAAGCGCTCGTCATCGTGCTGACCAAAAAACTGACTGGTAATGACAGCACAGCCAGCACCCACACCGACGCAAAAACCAATGCAGAGCTCCGTAAGCACCATCGTGGCCTGAATGCCACCCAGCGCGAGCTTGCCGCCAAACTGACCGACGATATAGGTACCGATAAGCGTGTATGCCTGCTGAAAGAACGAACTAAAGAAGATAGGGACGCACAGCGACAGCAGCTGCTGCCAAATAACGCCCTGCGTTACATCGATAGCCGTAGATTTCTTAGCCACACGCCCTCCCCACCAGCGTACGTCAAACAACAAAGCGGCAATTTAAGACCAAAGCCAATACCAGCTTAGCACCGACCGACGTCGGCCGAAACGCCCCGAACCAGAGCCCGGTGCGAACTATCTGCCTAGTGATACAGACCCGGCTGGTAGTGGTACTCGTTGCTCACATGTGGGCACAGCTGCCAAAAGGCAACAGCACTTGCCGCGGCCACGTTGAGTGAATCGACCCCATGCGCCATCGGAATACGCACGGCGCGGTCGCAGCCTGCAATGGTCTTGGCGCCCAAGCCAGCACCCTCGGTGCCCATAAAGATTGCCAGGCGGTCAATCTCCTGGAGCGCGGGATCGTCCAGCGACACCGAATCATCCGTCAACGCCATAGCAGCACACGAAAAGCCGGCATCGTGCAGCGCCGCCAGCCCATCATGCGGCCATACGCGCGCCTCGCTGCCAATGCGCGTCCAGGGCACCTGGAACACCGTGCCCATGCTCACGCGGGCCGAGCGACGGTACAGCGGGTCACAGCAAGTGGGGCTCACCAAAATACCGTCGACGTTCAGCGCAGCCGCCGAGCGGAAAATCGCACCGACGTTGGTGTGGTCGACAATGCCCTCGAGCACGCACAGGCGCACCGGGCGCTCCCCCGCCGCCTCGACGACGCCGCCCAAGAACTCATCAACCGGAATCTGTCGCGGGCGACGAAATGCCGCGAGCGCACCGCGCGTCACGTTAAAGCCCGTCAGCCGCTCCATAAGCTCCATCGAGGCCACGAACACGGGAACCGGACCCGCGCCCTCGCGCACAACCAGGCGCTCAAACAGCGGCATCATCTGATCGAGCCAGCGTTCGCCCAAAAGAAAGCTCACCGGCTCGTATCCAGCGCGCACCGCGCGCTCGATGACCTTGGCACTCTCGGCGATAAAGATGCCCTTTTGCGGCTCCAGCACGCAGCGCAGCTCGCGCTCGGTCAGTCGCACGTAGGCATCGAGCCGCTCGTCCTCGAGAGAATCGATTCGCAGCACCTCAACGGCATCAGTCATAGCAGCCAGCCCGCACCCTTCTTTACAGCACATCTATACCAAACGAGGCGACGCTAAGCGCCGCCCCATGCATTCAAACAACCCGATGATACCGTTCACGCCAGACGATTTACGCATCAACGCGACGATACGTCACGAACTCATAATCGACACCCTCGTCGCCCTCGCCCGAGGCAATCGTGGCAGCACCGCCACGCCGCGCAATCTCCCACGCGGGATCGGCATCCAAATCGGGAAAGTATGTATCCACGTCATGCACGCAATGGTTGTGCGTGACCTCCGCCTCCACGCAATGCGGCAAAAACTGCCGATACACCTCGCCACCGCCGATCACCCACGCAACGGGCTCATCGGCAACCGCAGCGAGCGCTTCGTCGACGCTATGCGCCACGTCGACGCCCTCGGCAGCAAAGCTCTCGTCGCGGGTGAGTACGATATTGCGACGGTTCTTAAGCGGACGCCCGCCGGGAAAACTCAGCAGCGTCTTGCGTCCCATAATGACCGGGCAACCTTTGGTGCACGCCACAAAATGGCGCATATCGGAGCGATTGGACACGACCATGTCACCCTCGCACCCAATACCCCAATCGTCACATACGGCGACGATGGCAGAAAGCTTACACGTCATGAGCGCCACCTACACCGCAATGGGGATGTTCTTGACCTGCGGGCCGTGCTCATAACCCTCGACGATCAGGTCGTCGGTCGTAAACGCATAGAAATCATGCACATCGGGGTTGAGCGCTACCTTGGGCGCGGCAAACTGCGGACGCTCGATAAGCTCGCGGACAATATCGACATGACGGTCGTAAATGTGGGCATCGGCAATCACATGCAGCAGCTCGCCAGCGACCATATCGACCGACTGCGCAACCATCATCAGCAAAATGGCGTACTGGCACACATTCCAGTTGTTCGCAGCCAAAATGTCCTGGCTACGCTGGTTGAGAATCATGTTGAGCGTCGGTTTGTCATCCTGCGGGCGCTGCGTCACGTTATACGTCACGCTGTAGGCGCACGGATACAGGTGCATCTCGGACAGGTCGCTAAACACGTAGGTATTCGTCATAATGCGGCGGCTGTACGGAGTGCTCTTAAGGTCGTACAGCACGCGATCCATCTGGTCAAAGTCGCCCTCGGCATAATGGCTCTTCTGCCCAATCTGATACCCGTAGGCCTTGCCGATGGAGCCGGTCTCGTCGGCCCACTCATCCCAAATATGGCTGTTGAGATCATGCACGTTATTGGACTTCTTTTGATAGATCCATAGGATCTCATCCATGGCAGATTTGAGGGCCGTACGACGCAGGGTAAGCGCCGGAAACTCCTCACGCAGGTCATAGCGTGCCGTGACACCAAAGTTTTTAATGGTATAGGCAGGGGTGCCATCCTCCCACACCGGGCGGACCTTTTGGCCCTCGGTCGTGGTGCCATGGTCCAGAATATCGCGGCACATGGTTACAAACTGTTGATCAGCCTTGCTCATTGACCCTCCTGTCAGTTGCCTATAGGCTATTTTTTATTCTAGCCCAGGCGCGCGAGTGTCGGATTGGACACTTGGGCCGGCACACGCAATGCACGGCAGCACAGCACCGTCTGCGTCAACGCAACACCTTTGCTTTTCTGACATATGCCAAAAATGCCTTGCTCTGCGGCGCATGCGCGTTATCCTATTGTTGACATATGTCAGATAAGGAGGGCGCATGGCAGGAAGACGCGAGAAACTGCGCCGCGTCGGGATCATCCCCGAATACCGCGGCTTTACCCCTGACGGCCTAGCCAGCGGAGACGCCATCGACATGACGATCGACGAACTCGAGGTGCTGCGCCTGTGCGACCTGGAAGGCCTTTGCCAAGAGGCAGTCGCACAGCAGATGGGCATCGCGCGCGCCACAGTGGCGGCTATTTGCAGCCGAACGCATCGCAAGGTGGCAAACGCGCTGGTCAATGGTCGGGCGCTCATCATCGAAGGCGGCAATATCGCGTACTCCCCCATCGCCACGACAACGGCCGCATGGCCAGCAAAGGGGGTCGGCACCATGAGGGTGGCAACCACGTACGACAATGGCAACATCTTTATGCACTTTGGCCGCAGCGAGCAGTTCAAGATCTACGACATTCAGGACGGCAAGGTGCTCAACGAGCAGGTCGTGGGCACCGGCGGCACCGGCCACGGCGCACTTGCGGGCCTGCTCGCCAACGGCGGCGTGGACACGCTCATCTGCGGCGGCATCGGCGGTGGCGCTATCAACGCGCTTGCCCAAGCCGGCATCACGGTATACGCAGGTGCCCAGGGCAGCTGCGACGCTTGCGTCGAGGCCCTTATCGCCGGCACGCTCGCACAGAACGGCGAGGCCACGTGCGGCTGCCACGGCCATGACCACGAGCACACCCATGATCATGGCGG
>CABRDB010000100.1 GCA_902469555.1 uncultured Collinsella sp.
CCATCCTCGCAGTATCCGGTTCTCAAGGTGCACGCTTTGCGGCTGATCCGGTCCGACCGGGCCGCGCGGCAAGGAGATATATTGCCAGACCGGAGGGGCCCCGTGGGCGGGAATCTGGGCGTACACGTTTCCTACACAGTTTGGGTTCCGGCTAACGTTTGCCAGCCGTTACCCACCGCTCGCCGAGCATCTCTTTATATAAGGCAGTCTCATGGTTAAAGCGGATACGTCCCCCTAGCTAAAGCACAGCCAGCATCGAGCAACTCATCACGTTCTTCCACCGAGAACCCCTCGGCGTAGACGCGCACCACTGGTTCGGTCCCGCTAGGACGGACCAGCAGCCACGTGTCATCCTCGAATGCCAAACGCAAGCCATCCATATGACTAACGTTTTGCGGTACCTTGCCACAAATCGACTTGGGGTTTACGCCCGGCAGCAGGGTTCGTAACGTTTCGGCATCTTCGGCCTCAAGGCGTAAATCGCGTCGACCGTAACTCGTCTTACCAAAACTGTCCTCGAGTTGGTCGACCAGAACGCCCAAAGGCGCGTCCGTCTTTGCCATAAGCTCACACAGAATCAGACAGGCGAGGATTCCATCGCGCTCGGGCATATGCGCGGCGATGCCGATACCACCGGCTTCTTCGCCGCCTATGAGGACGCCGCCCTTCTTCATCTCCGCCGCTATATATTTGAAACCGACTGGTTTGACGGTCACGCGGCAGCCAAGCGCCTCGGCAATGCGACGCACGAGCGTCGAGCATGAAAGATTGACGACGACGCGCCCCTCCAAATTACGGAATTGAACCAAGTCGCCCAAAACGAGCGCCATGATCTGATGCGGATGTATATATCTGCCGCGCTCGTCAACCGCGCCGATACGGTCGGCGTCGCCGTCGGTCACCAGGCCAGCGCAAGCTCCGTCCTCGATAACCGTGCGCTCGCAAGCGTCCACCCACGGCTCAACGGGGTCGGGGCAGATATCTTCTTGGTCAGGTGCCTGCCCGGCATGAATCTCGTGCACCTCAACGCCAAGCTCGCGCAGCAAGTCGGCTAGATAGCCCTGGGCTGCACCGCCCATGGGATCAACCACCACGCGCAGGTGCGCGGCGCGGATGGCTTCGGCATCGACAAACGATGCCACCGCCTGCATATAGTCAGGAATGATATCCGCGGTGCGATATTGCCCCTCGATCCCCACTGGCTCGGGAGCCATGGTCTCTTCGAGCTCTTCGATGACATCCTGGTTGGCGGTCGAGCCGTCACCCATGCGAATCTTGAGACACAGATAACCCTGCGGATGATGGGACCCCGTCACCATGAGCGCGCCGCACGCCTCACCGTCATAAGCCGCCGCCCACGTAAGGGCAGGGGTCGGAACAGGTCGCGAAGCGAGCACGGCGTCTAGCCCGTGCGCTGCTAGCACACCCGCCGCAAGCTCAGCGAACTCGCGCGCCAGGGGCCGAGTGTCGAACCCTATATATACCGTTTTGCCCGGATTGGTCTTTTGCCACAACTCGCCGACGGCATCGGCGATACGGGCAACGTTATCGGCAGTGAAGTCCTCATCGACGCGAGCGCGCCAACCGTCAGTTCCAAAATGAATTATCGCGCACACGCGCAGACACCTCGCAGTGTTTGGATCATGGTACGCATGAGGTATACCCGCGATACACACTCGGCAACCTGCCGGCACCAGCATTCACCATTTGGGCAAATGCTGCCGAGGACATGCAGGCAATAAAAAAACCGCCCCGTATGGAGCGGTTTTGCCCTTTATATATCGAGCGCCTCGGCCATCGCTGCCGTAGTGATTGCCGTGGTTCCACAGCAACTGCCCACCATTGCGGCACCGGCATGTCTCCATTCGATGCATGCGCGCGCGAAAGTTTCGGGGTTCTCGTGCCACACGGGGCCATCCTGAGTCTGGACCGGATCGCCCACGTTGGGACGCACCGTGACGGGAGTAGTCGCCGATGCAACCATCCTAGGCACCGCCGCGTTCGCGGCCGCAAGCGAACAGCAATTAACACCAACCGAGTTTGCGCCGTGTTTTTCGGCGTACAAAACGGCTGCCTCGATGTTGAGGCCATCGCCCAACAGGTCGCCTTTGTCATCAACGACAAAACTCACCAGGACAGGCATGCCGTCAGCGGCATCTCGAGCGCCGGCAAGCATGGGCTGCAAATTACGGATAGACGTCACCGTCTCGATCAGCAGACCATCAACACCAGCATTGAGCAAGGCGTGCGCCTGTTCGCGCGCAATGCCTCGGATTTCACGATACTCGGCAGAGTCCTCGGCAAACCACTCAATACCGATCGGGCCCATCGAGCCCAGTAGCAGCTGAGGGTGTGCCTGGCGGGCATCGTCGACGGCCCCGCGATTGACCTCCGCCACGGACGGCGAAATCTGGTCGTGCTTGAGGGCATAGCTCGATGCCTGAAAGGTGTTGGTAATGAGTACCTGCGCGCCGGCGGCGACATACAAGCGATGGATACGAGAAACGGCCTGCGGCTCTGCCAGATTCCAAAACGCCGGTGGAATATCGGCGGCATCGTACTCACTCAACAGAACACTGCCCATGGGGCCCTGCGCCAACAAGGTCTCGCTCGACAAGCGGCGCGTAAGTTCCTCGGCACCAAAGCGATTGTAATAACTCGTATCCATATATATCCCGCTATTCCTCGACGCTGATTCCCTGCTTTTCGAGATAAGCGAGCCAGCGGTTCATCGTGTCCTCGGATAGCGCATGCTCCATCATGCAGGCCTCGGAATCGGCTCGCTCAAATTCGACACCGAGCTCCTGAACCAAAAACGTGCGGACGAGGCGATGACGGTACCAGATAGCCGTGCCAACCTCGCGGCCGCGATCGGTCAGGACTACCTTGCCGTAGTGCGATTGCTCGACAAGCTCGGATGCCTTGAGCGCCGAAACCGCTTTATTGACCGATGCCTTGGAGACGCCAAGGCGCTGCGCGATGTCGACCGATCGCACGCCGTTGGTTTCCCCCTCTTCGCTTTCAATGCGAACCATGCACTCCAAGTAGTCTTCGTTCGCCACCGTCAGATGTAGTTCGCGCGAGCTATTTGTCGTATCCATGATCTTCCGTCCCTTCTGCATTCAATGGCTGATTCTACCCCATCCAAGCGTCGCGGTATGCCGTGGCATACCGTGCTAGAGTTCTTGTTGCACACGACGACCAAGATTGGAGCGGTCTTTATGGAAAACACCACCACGAACCCCGATGTCCTCGAGCGCTTTTTGCGCTACGTCCAGATCAACACGCAGTCCGAGGATGCAAACTGCGACCAGGTACCCTCGAGCGTCGTTCAGTTTGACCTTGCCAACGTGCTGGCTGAAGAGCTGCGCGAGCTTGGTGCGGAAGATGCCCACGTGACCGAGCATGCCTATGTCTGCGCGCATATCCCCGCAAGTGCGGGCGCTGAGGACAAGCCCGCCCTTGGCCTGATCGCCCATCTCGACACCACCGAAGTTGCACCGGGCGCCGGCGTGAAGCCGCACATCGTACACTACGAAGGCGGCGACCTGGTCTGCGGCACGGTTGACGGTAAGCCCGTTGCCATGAGTACCGCCAAGCTTCCCGCCCTGAACGACCTCGCGGGTGAGGACCTGGTCTGCAGCGATGGCACCACGCTGCTGGGCGCGGACGACAAGGCAGGCGTCGCCGAGATCATGTCGCTTGTCGCGCGTATCGCTCAGGACCCCTCTCTGCCCCATCCCGCACTCGGCATTTGCTTCTGCCCTGACGAGGAGATCGGTCACGGAGCCGAGCTGTTGGATATCGATACCTTTGGCTGCAAGTACGCCTACACGGTCGACGGCGGCCCCATCGGCGAGCTGGAGTGGGAGTGCTTTAACGCCGCCGAGGCGACCATCCGCTTTGAGGGCCAGTCCATCCACCCGGGCGACGCCAAGGGCCGTATGGTCAACGCAGGCAATCTGTTCTGCGACTTCAACGCGTTGCTCCCCTACGTGCAGCGCCCGGAGTATACGGAAGGCTACGAGGGCTTTTATCACCTTGAGGGTGTATCTGCGACCGTCGATCACGCCACAGCGCGCTATATCGTCCGCGACCATGACGCCGCCAAGTTCCAGCAGAAACTCGACCTTATTGATGCCGCCGCCTCGATGCTCAACCAGCGTCTGGGTGAGGAGCGCGTGACGGTCGAGATTAAGCAGCAGTATCGAAATATGGCCGAGATCGTTTGTGACTTTCCCGAGCTTATTGATGTTGCCAAGGAAGCCTACCTTGCCTGCGGCGTTGAGCCCCAAGTGCTGCCGATTCGCGGCGGCACCGACGGCGCGCAGCTGTCGTTCCGCGGTCTGCCCTGCCCCAACCTTTCCACCGGCGGCTATTGCTACCACGGCGTCAACGAATTCGTCCCGGTCAGTTCGCTCGTCAAGATGACCGACGTCCTGCAGGAGCTCGTCGCCCGTTTCGCATAAGCCTGGCTGCATAAGCCCAAAAGACGAACCGCCCCGTCCTCAACCGAGAACGGGGCGATTTTTTGCTGCAATGAGAACAGGTTGACGCACGCCAGCCTCTTAACGCAAGGAGTGTCCCAAACTGCCGGCACAAAAGGAACGTCCCCAAGTGCCGCAAAATGACGACATCCACTCTCGCTTTGTGGGTAGTCATTGGGGAGGTTCTTGTTTGACTAGTCGTTTAAAAACGTCCCCAATGACTACCCAACGACTAGTCCGGACCAAGGCAACGCCGATGTTTTGGCAACGACAGACACTATGACCCAATCCGAGGGCACTAAAAAGATAGGAGCCCCCGCTCGTGACCGCGGGTCGGGGCTGCGA
>CABRDB010000101.1 GCA_902469555.1 uncultured Collinsella sp.
GCCGCCGCCATGGCAGCCGCCGCGCTGGTGCAGATGCTCGGCGGCACGCCCGAGCAGGCGCTCGACGCCAGTTCCATCGCGCTGAGTAACCTGCTGGGCCTCGTTTGTGACCCCGTCGGTGGCCTCGTGGAGGTGCCCTGCCAAAACCGCAACGCCATCGGCGTAGCAGCGGCCTTTAGCTCGGCACAACTCGCCCTCGCAGGCATTAAGAGCTTGGTGCCGTTTGACCAGATGGCACATGTAATGCTCTCGGTGGGCCACGCGTTGCCAGCCACGCTGCGCGAGACGGCAAAGGGCGGCATCGCGCAGGCTCCGGCCGCACTTTCGGCCTGTGCAAAATGCGGTGTGTGCGGATAGCGACTAAGAACGACTCAAAGGTGGGACATTTGTCCCAGCTCTTTCGAATGCCACCGTTTCCGTACCACAAACAGCAGGGCAATCGCTATAATGCAAGCCCAGTAAAAACACGATGAACCGCAAGGCGAAAATCGAAGGATATGCATACGATGTCGCAAAACGATCGAACTCAACTGATTCCCGATCCGCAGCAGCCGAGCAGGCACACCGGCGGCGTTCAGTCACCGCGTCCTATCGCGCCGAGCCACGGTCAGCAGCGTGGTGCGGCAAACGCGCCCCAACGCCCGAACCAACAGCGACAGCAGCGTCAACAACGTCAGCAGCGCCAGGCAAACGGCAATGCGCCCAAGCAGCCCCCCACGCACGCCCGAGGCGATCGCGGCCCCGCGCGCAAGTCAGCCGGCAACAATAAGTCGGGCAAAAAGACGACGCTCTTTGTCGTCTTGGGTCTTATCGTCATTGTCTATATCGTAGGAATCGTAGCGTTTTCGCAGCTAGCCTACCCCAACACCACCATTGCCGGCGTCGACGTCTCGTTCTCCAACGCTTCGTCTGCCGCTACCAAGGTCAATTCGGCATGGAAGCACTATAAGCTCACCGTGACAGGCGATGACTTTAGCTGGACCTATCAGCCCGAGTCCGATGAGCCCATCGTCGATGGCGAAGCTGCCGCAAAAGAGATTATCAGCCACAACGAAGCCTTTGTATGGCCGGTCCGCCTTGTGGAATCCTTAAGCGGCAAGGCCAAAACAACCGCTACCTCCAACGAAGTCGATCTTGATCAAAACGTCGACCTGTCCATGCTCTCCGATACCTTTGACCAAAAGAAGTTTGAGAAGGATCTGGGCGCCGCCATCGACGAGTTTAACGAGGGGCGTTCGGGCACGTTCGAGGCCAATAGCTCCTATGACGAGCAGGCCGGCAAGTTTACCGTCGAGAAGGCGCGCTCCAACGAAAAACTCAACCGCGAGCATGTCATTAAGTATGCCGAGCTCGAGCTTGCCTCGCTGGCCGAGACCGTAGATCTTTCCAAGCTCGGCAACGATGCCTATGAGCCGCTCAATGGAACGCTGACCGATGATCAGATTCAGGCCGCATGCGATGCCGCCAACAACTTCCTGGGCGTCAACGTGACCCTCAAGCTCAACGGCGAGGATGCCGGCAAGGTTGATGGCAGCTCCGTGTTGCAGTGGATCAGCTTTGCCGATCCGGCCAATCCCACGCTCGATACGTCGCAGATCAGCAGCTGGGCAGCCGAGCTCGCCAACGGCTTTAATACCGTGGGCTCCACTCGCTGGTGGACGCGCGCCGATGGCAAGCAGTGCGCCGTCGAAGGCGGCGACTTTGGTTGGTCCATCGACAGCAGCTCGCTCGCCAAGCAGGTCGAGGACGCCATTAACAACAAGCAGACCGGCGAAATCGAGATCAAGTACTCCCAGAAGGCCGACACCTTTACCGCAAAGGGAGAGCCCGACTGGAAGGCGTATATCGACGTCGACCTGTCCGAGCAGCACGCGCGCTACTATGACGAGAACGGTAATATCGTTTGGGAGGCCAACTTTATATCCGGCAAACCGGGCGAAGACGCCACCCCCGAGGGCGTGTGGCAGATCAACAGCAACGACGGCGGCAGCACCCTGATCGGAGCCAAGGACCCCGAGACCGGTAAGCCCAAATACGAAAGCCCGGTGAGCTACTGGATGCCGTTCGAGGGCAATATGATCGGCTTCCACGATGCCACCTGGCAAAACGACAAGAGCTTCGATAACGCCGAGTCGTACAAATGGTGCGGCAGCCACGGCTGCATCAACCTGCGTCTGGCAGACGCCAAGGCACTTCACGACTGCATCAAAGTCGGCCTGTGCGTGGTTGTCCACTCGTAGTGCAACGCGCGCATTCCTACAACGTGGAACCGCAGCGACCAATCTAACAGTTCCGAAAGAAACCGTCCTATGCGCCCGCCCCAACCGGTGGGCGCATATACTTATCGAGGTACTTTCTATAAAGGAGACGCTATGCCGAATGTCCCCACGACCACCCCGGGCCCGGATGATACCGAGCACACGCTCGAAGATGTCACCGAAACGATTCCTCTGATTACAAACGTACATGCCGATAAGCAGAGCGGACGCGCGAACGATGCGATCGAGATTTCCGATGAAGAGGCATATGCCAAGCTCAAGGCAAAACGTGCCGAACGTCGACGCAAAAAGCTCATCCGACGCGGCATTGCGGCCGGCGTCGTGGCCGCCATTGTGCTCATCGCCGTTGTCGTGACCTTAGCCATCAACGCACGGCCCGCAGGCAACAACAGGCCGGTGACCGACATGGTGACCGAGGGCACGTTTACCACAACGGTCGAGGCGAAAGGCCAGCTCAAACCCATTTCGTCCTCAGTGGTCTCCCCTTCTGTCGACGGTACGGTCGATTCGATCAACGTGCAGGCGGGCCAATCCGTCAACGAGGGCGACGTGCTTATGACCATTAAAAACGACGAGCTCGATCGCAACGTTGCCGAGGCGCAGCGTGCAGTTGCTGCCGCTCAAGAAGACCTCGCTAATGCGAAGAAAGCCGCAGCTGCCGCTCAGGCCACCCCAACGACGGACGTCGATGGAGCTTCCGCAGCGGCTGGCGTCTCCGCCGCATCGGCGGACACGAACGCCGTATCGGCCGCGCAGCGCAGCCTCGCATCGGCCCAGGCAAACCTCGATCAGGCGAACGCCAAGGCGGCCAGTCGTACGGTCACGGCCCCGAGCTCGGGCAGTATCGTGGAGCTCAACGCCAAGGTGGGCGCCACGGTAACAGGCGGCATGATCATGGGCGAAAGCGATACGAGCGGCGGCAAGCAGTGCATGCAGATCGCCGACCTATCTAAGATGAAGGTGACCGTGCAGGTGGGCGAAAAGGACATCGCCAAGATCGCCGTTGGGCAGAGTGCCAACGTCACGTATCCCGCGTTTCCCGATATCGTAAGCCAGGGAACGGTCACGGCCATCGCCTCGGTGGCAAACTCCGACGCCGCCAACGGTGGCGGCGGCAGCGTAACCTTTAACGTCGACATTCTCATAGAGGCGCCCGACGCGCGCCTGAAGCCGGGCATGACGGCCGAGGTATCGGTGGTGACCGAGCAGCTCGACGACGTGGTGATGGTGCCGACGATGGCGCTCATGACCGAAGACGGCGAACACTATTACGTCAACGTGGCAACCGATGACGAGGGCAAGCATACCCGTCGCGTGAAGGTGACCGACGTGACGCAAAACGACAACGAAGCCGTAGTCGGCAAGACACAGGTAAAGCGCGACGACCAGGGCAACGAGATCAACCCCAACGTGCCAGTTACCAAGCTGCGCGATGGCGACACCCTCGTCATGGACACCGGAGCGGACGCAACGGCTGACGGCGGCTACAGCACGGATTCGGGCAGCATGTCTGACGACGAGGGCATGTAATGCGTCCCGTTATCGACATCCGCAACGTGCACCGCATTTTTGAGAGCGAGGCGGGTTGCGCCCACATCCTGCACAACGTGAGCCTGGCGGTAGAACCCGGCGAGTTCGTCGCCATTACCGGCCCTTCGGGCTCGGGCAAGTCAACGCTCATGAACATCCTGGGCTGCCTGGACAAACCGACGGCGGGCGACTATTACCTGCAAGGGCTCAACGTGGCCGAGCTCGATGATGACGAGCTCACCGAAGTCCGCGCCCTGAGCATTGGCTTTGTCTTTCAGAGCTTCAACCTGCTGCCGCGCCTGTCGGTTATCGAAAACGTCATGCTGCCGCTGGCCTACACCAATGTGCCCCGTAGCCAGCGCGAAATGCGCGCCGTTCACGCGCTGCAGGCTGTCACGCTGCCCGTCGACCACTGGGACCACCGCATATCCGAGCTCTCGGGCGGCCAGATGCAGCGCGTCGCAATCGCGCGCGCCCTCGTCAATGACCCGCCCATCATCCTGGCCGATGAGCCGACGGGAAACCTGGACTCCGCTACCGGAGCGCTTGTGATGGAGACCTTCCATAAGCTCCAGAAGCGCGGCAAAACCATCGTGCTTATCACACACGACCCCGGCATCGCCGCCGAGGCCGACCGTGCCGTGACCATCCGCGACGGTCGCATTCACGATGGCGCGTATATTCCACATGCACCGCGGACCCTGCGCAGCGCCGTGGATAGCCTGCCCATGATTTCCGCCTCCGCCAACCCGCCGAAAGGAGAGATGGCATGAGCGCCCGCGATCTCATCCAGGAAGCCCTTCACTCGCTCGAGGCCAACAAGGGGCGCAGCCTGCTCACCATCCTGGGCATTGTCATCGGCATCGCCTCGGTTATCGCCATGACTTCGCTCATCGGCGGCATCCAAAACAGCCTGGTCAACAGCCTGGGCCTCAATGCGGCACGCATGGTGCAAATCTATTCGTCGCAAGAACTCACAGAGTCGGACATCGAGAAGCTTCAAAAACTGGTGCCGCAGATAGAGCAGATCGGCATTGTCGACAGCGCGTATACCGAGTACAAGACCGGCGATAAAAGCTATACCGTCATGGCACAGGGTGTCGATAGCGACATGCTCGACGCCGTGGGGGCCGGAAAGCTCGTTGCGGGGCGTACCTATTCCCAGGCCGAGTCTCAATCAGGCTCGCGCGTGGCGCTCATCAGCCGCGGCGGCGCCGATCAGCTTTACGGCAACGAACAGGATGCGCTGGGGAAAACCATCAAGGTGTCCAACGGCGAGGTGCAGATTGTCGGCGTGATTGACGGCGGCAGCGACTCCATGGGCTCGCTCACGCTGTATATGCCACGCGAAACCATCTCCGGCCTGTTTGGCGACGAGAATCCTTCATTCCCCAGCGTGACGGCGCTCGCCGCCGAGGGCACGGACATGGATGAGCTCTGCAAGACCATCGAGTCCAAGGTGCGCGCGATGAAGGGCATCGAGGAGGAGGATGAGTACAACAGTGTATCGGCGACCTCCATGAAAAGCGCCATCGATGCACTCAACTCCTTTATGGGCGCGTTTTCGCTCATCATGGGTGCTGTCGCCAGCATCTCGCTGCTTGTCGGCGGTATCGGCATTATGAATATGATGCTTACCAACGTAACGGAGCGCATCCGCGAGATCGGCATCCGCCGCGCTCTGGGCGCAAGTCGTCGCGATATCACTGCGCAGTTTTTGGCCGAATCCTCGGCGCTGTGCGTCACCGGCGGACTGCTAGGTGTCCTGATTGGCTATCTGCTGGCCTGGGGCCTCGCGATGTTTGCCTCCGGATCCGGGATTCTTGGCGAGCTCGGAGCCAGCGGGCAAATCATACCGAGCTTTTCAATCGCCACGGTGCTGCTGGCCTTCGCCGTCTCCGTCGGCATCGGCGTAATCTTTGGCTTCTACCCCGCTCGCCGCGCAGCAAAGCTCGACCCCGTCGAGTGTCTACGCTACCAGTAAGCCACCACCAATAAGTTGCGGTGAATTAGGGACTGAATATGCTATCTAACAGCAAAAACAGACACTATTTCACTGCAACTGATTGAAGGGCCCTAGGCGCGGCGAGCGCCTAGCGCGCGAACTCCCGTAAGAGCGCGTCTTCCACTTCACGAAGCGAAAGGGTCCCGCCTCCCTCGGCGGGACGGGTGACCACGATGCAGCGCGCTCCCGCGTCGCGCGCGGCGACGAGCTTCTCGGCCGTGCCGCCTACGGTTCCCGAGTCCTTGGTCACAAGCCACTGGGCGCCCACCTGCCGAAGCATCGCCTCGTTAAGCTCGCGGGTGAAGGGCCCCTGCATGCCGATGACGTGCGACGGCGAAAACCCCGCGTCCATGCACTTCGTTATAGCACCGGGCAGCGGGAGCACGCGCACGAAGAAGCGCTCCGCGAAATCGGCGACGCGCGTGTAGGGAGCAAGCTCCTTGCTCCCCGTCGTGAGAAGCGCGCGACCCGGGTTCTCGGAGAGAAAGCGCGCCGCGCAGGCGATCGACGCGACCGGCACGACGCCTTTGGGCAGCGCCTCGGCCGGGCGCGCAAGGC
>CABRDB010000102.1 GCA_902469555.1 uncultured Collinsella sp.
GAGATTGAGCGCACCTACGGTCCGCTCACCTGTAAGGCGCTGCCGGCACTCATGGAGTGGTTGGTCCTGCGTTCCGACTTGGATTCCCTGGCAGGCGAGACGCATGCCATCACCATGATGACCATCCACTCCGCCAAGGGCCTGGAGTTCCCGGCGGTGTTCGTGGCCGGCATGGAGGAGGGCATCTTCCCGCACGTGCACGACTTTGGCGGCAGCGATGATCCGGGCAAGCTCGAGGAGGAGCGTCGTCTGGCCTACGTCGCCATCACGCGCGCCCGTAAACGCCTGTTCTTGACCTATGCTGCCACGCGTCGCACCTACGGCTCGACCTCTGCCAACCCGCGCTCGCGCTTCCTCAACGAGATTCCGTTTGAGGACATCGAGTTTAGCGGTATCGGTTCTGCCGGTTTTGAGGGCACAGGCTGGGAGAAGCGTGGCGACCGTCGCGGCACCTTTGGCTCGGGCATGGGCTCGGATATGTACGGCGGCAAGGTGTTTGGCTCGCATACGCGCTCGACCGGCGGTTCCGGTTCGCGTGGTGGATCGAGCTTCGACGATTTCTTTGGTGGCAACACCTATGGCACCGAGCGCCATCGTGGGGTTTCGCCTGACGCCGGCCGTGTTGCCTCGACCTTTGGCTCGGGCGCGCCGCGAGCCAAAAAGCCGTCATCTAAGGTATCCCCGACGGTGGAGCGCAAGGTCGATCGTGCCAGCGCATCGCAGGACTTTGCCGCGGGCGATACCGTGAGCCACAAGACCTTTGGCACGGGTACCGTGATCTCGGTCGCCGGAGACATGATCGAGGTCCAATTCGAAAAGACCGGCCAGACCAAAAAGCTTATGAAAGGTTTTGCACCGATCGTTAAGCTGTCGTGATCCCGGCGGACCTGGGCGGGCGTATAGGGCAACATCGCCTGCTCGGGCAGTCCTGCGCAAGACGGAGGCCACATTAAGTGGCCTCCTTTGCGTGCGGAACTCGCGATCGATGTTGCCCTATACGCCCGCCCAGGTCCTTGGGTAACGTTGCTGGACGAACGTCGCTTTGCTCGTTCGCTTTTTGATCTGGAGAGCCGGGTGGGCTGAATACTTAGACATGGCAAGGGGCTCCCCCGTTGAAGAACGGGGGAGCCCCTTGTTGCGTTTTGGTTGTTGGTGCGACCTACAGGTGCGAGATGATCAGTTCCATCTTGCCTTCGAGGTCAATGGAGCTGACGGTGCTCGGAGCCAGCAGGTGGCTTCCCTTGTGGACGGGGTCGCCGCAGACGGTGCCTTTGCCATCGATGACTGACAGGCACATGAAGGGCCAGCGCTGCTCCAAGGTCTTGCTGCCGTCGACGCGCACGCGATCGACGGTGTAGCAGGGGTTGGACTCGAGCTCGGTCACGCCGTCGACCTCGGGTGCGGTCACGGTGCCGTCGGTCGGAGCCTGAACATCAAAATCGATGCAGTCGAGGCTCTGCTCAATGTGCAGCGGGCGCAGCTTGCCGTCGGTGCCGGGGCGGTCGTAGTCGTACAGGCGATAGGTCACGTCGCTCGACTGCTGCGTCTCCAAAATGAGCGTGCCGGCCTTGATGGCGTGAACGGTACCGGAGTCGATCTGGAAAAAGTCGCCCTTGTGGATCGGCAACACGTTGAGCATCTCGTCCCAACGGCCCTCCTCGATCATCTGTGCGGCCTCGGCGCGGTCATGTGCGCGCTGGCCGACAATGATCGTAGCGCCGGGCTCGCAGTCCAGTACATACCAACACTCGGTTTTGCCCAAGCTGCCGTTCTCGTGCTCGGCGGCGTACTCGTCGTTGGGATGTATCTGGATCGAAAGGTCATCCTTGGCGTCCAGAATCTTAATGAGCAGCGGGAACTCCTTGCCCTCGCAATTGCCAAAGAGCTCGCGGTGCTCGGCCCACAGCCATGACAGCGTGTGACCGGCGTACGGGCCCTCAGCGATCTGGCAGTCGCCGTTGGGGTGCGCCGAGATGGCCCAGCACTCACCGATGGGACCCTCGGGAATGTCGTAGCCAAACACGGTCTCCAGCTGGCGGCCGCCCCAGATCTTCTCGTGGAAGATCGGCGAGAGTTTAATCAAATCGGACATGTGCATACTCCCATAAGGTTGTGCGGGCGCCGCGTAAGACAACTCAAAACGAGCACCCACCGGATTACAAAACTAGGCCAGTGTTACGTTGTGCAGCTCAAAGCGGTCGCCTACGTTGTGCGAGATAGAATATTCAAACGCGGTGCCGCTATCCAAGAAGCCAATCTGGTTGAGTTCGAGCAGGGGAGAGCCGGGTTTGGTATCCAGGCGCTCAGCCTCTTCTTCAGTTGCCGCGACAGCGCGAATGGTGCGATGGAAGCTCGAAATCTTCAGCCCGCATTGCTCGCGGATAAAGCCGTAGACCGATCCGTACAGGTCCTTCTTTTTAAGGCCCGGGATCAGTTCGAGCGGCATATAGGTGTACTCGATGACGATGGGCTTCTCGTCGACCTGGCGCACGCGCACGATGTGATAGGCAAAGTCATCCTCGGCCATTCCCAGCTGGGTCGCAACCTCTGCCGGCGGATTGACGATCGAGAAATCGTAGACCACCGAGGTCACCTTTTCCCCGCGGTGCTCATACGAAAAGCCCTGTGCACGGTCGTTCTTGCCTTGAAAAAACACCTGGCCGGGAAGCCCCGCCGTGTCCTTGACGTAGGTGCCCGATCCGCGCCGACTGGTGATCAAGCCCTCCTCGGTAATCTGTTCAATCGCACGTTTGACAGTGATCTTAGAAACGCTATAGAGCTCGCAAAACTCTACGACGGTGGGCAACTTATCGCCCGGCTTAAGGGCGCCGTCCTCGATGCTTCGACGGATATCTGCAGCTATCGCCTCGTATTTGGGAATCATGCAATCCTCCCTTCATATTTGCGTTGAATATTAAGAAAGTATACCTACTTAAAAAGCATCCATATGGCTTTCATGAAAGAAGTTCGATAAAGAAAAGTTAAAAAGACGCTTTACACAGAAAATTAGAGCGCTATAGTTATAAACAACAAGCGAGATGCATTGGCGTTTACTTGTACTGTTTGGGGACGGATTTGTTTTGGCGGGTCGGATATCCGGAAAACCGGTGCGCGCCCGCGCCGGATTGCCTGCCAAAGCAAACCCGTCTCCAACCGAAAGCTCTAGACACGAAAGCGAGGACTTTGATGGCTCAGTATCAGCTGCCCAGCGACTTCTTCTTTGGCGCCGCTATGTCCGGCCCGCAGACTGAGGGTCAGTGGAACCAGGGGGGCAAGCTCGAGAACCTGTGGGACACCTGGTCCATCCAGGATCTGGGCTCGTTCTACAACTGCGTTGGCTCTTATGCCGGCAATGACTTTATGGCCAAGTACCAGGAAGACTTTCGCATTTTGAAGGACTTGGGCCTGAATACCTATCGCACTTCCATCCAGTGGAGCCGCCTGCTCGATGCCGACGGCAACCTCAACGAGGAGGGCGCCGCGTGGTATCACGAGCTGTTCCGCGCCTCTCGCGAGGCCGGCCTGGAGCCGTTTGTCAACTTGTACCACTTTGACATGCCCACCTACCTCTTTAACCGTGGCGGCTGGGAGAGCCGTGAGGTCGTCGAGGCTTACGCGCATTATGCCGACGTCGCCTTCCACGAGTTTGGCCAGGAGATCAAGTACTGGTTTACCTTTAACGAGCCCATCGTCGAGCCCGAGCAGCGCTATCAGGAGGGCGTGTGGTTCCCTCAACTCCACGACTTCAACCGCGCTCGCACCGTGCAGTATCACATCTCGCTGGCACATGCGCTTGCCGTGGCCAACTATCGTCGCGCTTATGACGAGGGCGTTATTCGCGCCGATGCCAAGATCGGCATGATCAACTGCTTTACCCCGGTCTACACCAAGGAGAACCCCAGCGAGGCAGATCTCGAGGCCGTGCGTATGACCAGCGGCATCAACAATCGCTGGTGGCTCGACCTTATTACCAAGGGCGAGCTTCCTGCCGACGTGCTCGACAGCCTGGCCGAGGGCGGCGTTAAGCTTCCGTTCCGCGCCGGCGACAAAGAGATTCTCAAGCAGGGTGTTGTCGACTGGCTCGGCTGCAACTACTACCACCCCACGCGCGTTCAGGCGCCGGCGAGCAAGATCGACCAGTACGGCCTGCCGCACTTTGCCGATGAGTACGTGTGGCCCGACGCTGTTATGAACGAGAGCCGCGGCTGGGAGATCTACCCGCAGGGCCTCTACGACTTTGGCATGGACTGCGCCAAGAACTACCCCGATCTTGAGTGGTTCGTTTCCGAGAACGGCATCGGCATCATGGACGAATACAAGAACCGTGACGCCGAAGGAACCATCCAGGATGACTACCGCGTCGACTTTGTGCGCCAGCACCTGGAGTGGGTTGCCAAGGCAATCGCCGAGGGCGCCAAGTGCCGCGGATACCATTATTGGGCCGTCATCGATAACTGGTCTTGGGCGAATGCCTTTAAGAACCGTTACGGTTTTGTCGAGGTCGACCTTATGGACGGCTACAAGCGCCGCCTTAAGAAGTCGGCAGCTTGGCTCAAACAGGTCGCCACGACCCATGTGGTTGATTAGCGACCGGGCGAACGCCCAGACCACGCGCCGCCGCGCGCAACACATGGCACATCTGGTGGCAGAGGGCGACAGGCCACCGTGCGAATAGGAAAAGGCCGGATTTGAAAGTTAGGAGCAATCATGGCCAGTGACAACGGAAAGAGCTTCCTCGACAAGTTTGCCGAGGTCTCTGCGAAGGTGGGAAACCAGGTTCACCTGCGTTCCCTGCGTGACGCCTTCGCGACCATCACGCCGCTCTATATCCTTGCGGGTATCGCGGTTCTTATTAACAACGTCGTGTTCCCTCTGTTCCCGCTCGATGCGGCGGGCCTTGCCAACCTTCAGACGTGGGGCTCGGCAATTACGCTGGGCACCCTCAATGTCTCTGCCATTATCTTGGCCGGATTGATTGGCTACAGCCTCGCCAAGAACAAGCGTTTCGATAACCCGCTCGCTTGCGTGGTCGTCGCTATCTCTGCTTTCGTCATCATGATGCCGCAGCAGATCACCGCCACGCTTGCCGCCACGAGCCCGCTGCTCACCGACAAGATCACCTCCGCCGAGGTCACGGGCGCCCTTTCGACTGCCAACACCGGCACCAACGGTCTGTTCTCGGCCATTATCATCGCCCTGCTTTCCGTTTCGCTCTTCATCAAGATTTCTGGCGTCGAGAAGCTCAAGGTTAAGCTGGGCGAGGGCGTGCCTCCCGCGGTCTCCAACTCCTTCAACGTCATGATCCCGATGCTGCTCAACCTCGCGATCTTCGCTCTTGCCGCAGCCCTGCTCGCCGTGTGCGCCGGCACCGATCTGTGCGCCATCATCTCTACGTGCATCTCCAACCCGCTCAAGAGCATCATGAACGCCGGTCCGTGGGCTGTTATCCTCATCTACACCCTTGCTAACCTGCTGTTCTGCGTCGGTATTCACCAGTCCACCATCTCTGGCGCTACCGTCGAGCCGATCCTGACCATGCTCATCGTCGACAACATGGCTACCTTTGCCGCCGGTGGCACCATCCAGCCCGATCACTACATGAACATGCAGATCGTTAACAGCTTCGCCCTCATCGGCGGATCGGGCTGCACCCTCATGCTTCTGCTCGACACGCTCCTGTTCTCCAAGAACAAGGCTTCCGAGACCGTTTCCAAGATGGCTATCCTGCCTGGTCTGTTCAACATCAACGAGCCGGTTATCTACGGTTACCCCATCGTGTACAACCTGCCGCTCATGATCCCGTTTGTCCTCCTTCCCGACTTGTTCATCGGCATCACCTATGGCCTTACCTGCGCAGGCATCATCAGCCCCTGCATCGCTCAGGTGCCCTGGACTATGCCTCCCGTCATCAATGCCCTGCTCGCTACGGGCTTTGACTGGCGCGCCGGCGTGTGGCAGGCTCTAGAGATTGTCATTGGCATGGCCGTCTACCTGCCCTTTATGAAGATTTCCGAGAAGGCAATCGCCAAGCAGGAGGCTCTCGCCGAGCAGAACGCCTAACGTTCGTCCCTTTCACCTTTGCGGGCGCCGGTACGCGGTGCCGGTGCCCGCGGCTCTCTCCCTTGTGTAAAGATGCAGAGGGGTGGGCACAATAGCCGCAAGGAATAAAACCAGTTGTCGTCTGCGCGCCGCGCAGTTATAAGGAGGAAACCATGAAGAAGATCATGCTCTGCTGCAATGCCGGTATGTCCACGAGCCTGCTGGTCCAGAAGATGCAGGCCGAGGTTGCAAACCGTGGCCTGGATATTGAGATTGAGGCTCGTCCCATGAACGAGGCCCACGATCACCTGGACGAGTGCGACATGTTGCTGCTTGGCCCGCAGATCGGCTACACCAAGGGTGACTTTGAGAAGGAGGCCGCCGGCCGTTTTCCGGTCGAGGTCATCAACATGGTCGACTACGGCCGCATGAACGCTGCCGGCATCATCGACCACTGCGTCAGCGTGATGGGCTAGGTGCTCCGCATGGAGGATATGAACGAACTGCAGATGACCTGCTTCGAGATCATTAGCTACGTCGGTACTGCCAAGAGCATGTACATCAATGCCGTGCAAAAGGCCAAGGAGGGCGATTTTGACGCCGCCGAGGAGCTTATCAAGCAGGGCGACGAGGCCTATAACGGTGGCCACGATGTTCATATGGGGCTTCTGAAAAAGGAGGCCAACGGCGAGCGTAACGGCGAGGCCCCGTTGATTCTGCTGCATGCCGAGGACCAGATGGCCGGCACCGAGACCATGCGCGTCATGGCGACGGAGCTCATCGAGGTCCACAAGCAGCTGCAGGCACTTCAGGCCTAGTCGGCGTTATCGCCGCGATGGACCGCACGTTCCAACAGACAACATAGTCCCTTTGACGGGCGCTGGGAGTCTCCGCCTCCCGGCGCCTTTATTTTTAGGGATGGTCTAGCGCGGTCTGTTGAGCGGCCAATTGCGTTATCCCAGATAAAACCTGCCAAAACAAACCTGTCCCTTTTTGGTGGGTTTTTGTCTTGGGAGCGGTACCATACAGGCAATGTTTAAACGAGAAAGGCGGGCTCCCATGGAACCTAAACAGTATTACATCGGCATCGACGTCGGCGGCACTTCGGTTAAGGAGGGCCTGTTCGACGAGGACGGCAACCTGCTGGCCAAGGCCAGCGTGCCCACGCCGCCCATCGTTGACGCCGCGGGCTTTGCCGCGGTGACCGAGGCTATCGACCAGGTGGTCGCCAAGGCCCAGATTCCGCGTGCCTTTGTGGCGGGCATTGGCCTGGCTGTTCCGTGCCCCATCCCGGCATCGGGCGATGCCAAGGTCAAGGCTAACATTGCCATTAACCTGCCCGAGCTGAGGGTCGCCATTCAGGAGCATTGCCCCGACGCGGTCGTTAAGTACGAGAACGATGCCAACGCCGCTGCTATGGGCGAGGCCTGGCTCGGCTCTGCCAAGGGCGTGCAGAACGTGGTGATGGTCACCATCGGTACCGGCGTGGGCGGCGGCGTTATCGTTAACGGCGACGTGGTATCGGGCGTTGTGGGCGCCGGCGGCGAGATTGGCCACATGTGCCTGAACCCGGCCGAGGAGCGCGCCTGCGGCTGCGGTGGCCATGGCCACCTGGAGCAGTATTCCAGCGCCACCGGCGTGGTGAGCAACTACCTTGCCGAGTGCAAGAAGGCGGGCGTCGACCCCATCGAGCTCACCGGGCCTTCTGATTCCAAGGACGTGTTCCAGGCCTGCCGCGAGGGCGACAAGCTCGCGCTTGCCGCAGCTGACACCATGGCCGACTATCTCGGCCGCGCCTTGGCGCTCATTGCCAACGTGGTCGATCCCGAGATGTTCCTCATCGGCGGCGGCGCATCCGCCTCGGCCGACGTCTACCTCGACAAGGTCCGCGAGCACTTTAAGCAGTACGCGCTTTCTGCCTCGCGCGAGACGCCCGTCAGGGTCGCCTCGCTCGGCAACGACGCCGGCATCATCGGTGCCGCCTACGTAGCCCTGCGCGCCGCCGGTAAATAGCTGGTGCGGGGGCAGGTGGTGAAAGGGGGACAGGCTTCGTCCCTGACCTCGCCTCAGCGCTTGCCCCAAATTGTGCCGCGACCCTTCCGTCTCATAAGGTTCGGCGTCAGCGTGCTACCATAGCTACGTCCAAGTACACATATCAAGTGGAGGATATCCATGGCAAACGTTCTTGTCTTTGGTCACCAGAACCCCGATAACGACGCCATCATGAGCGCCGTCGTCCTGTCCCAGCTGCTCAACCAGGTTGAGTATGCCGGCAACACCTACGAGGCCTGCGCCCTTGGTCAGCTTCCGGCCGAGTCCGCCAAGCTGCTTGCCGAC
Source organism: uncultured Collinsella sp. (assembly GCA_902469555.1). Classification (GTDB taxonomy): domain Bacteria; phylum Actinomycetota; class Coriobacteriia; order Coriobacteriales; family Coriobacteriaceae; genus Collinsella. Next base: position 8,377 of record CABRDB010000102.1, read on the forward strand.
GCCGGCATTGCCGAGCCCCGCGTGATCGAGTCCGTCGAGGCCGGCCAGCTCGTCGTCCTCACTGACCACAACGAGTCCGCCCAGTCTGTCGCCGGCCTTAAGGACGCCACGGTCTTTGGTGTCGTCGATCATCACCGCATCGGCGACTTCGAGACCGCCGGCCCGCTGCACTACATCTGCCTGCCCTGGGGCTCCAGCTGCACCATCGTCACCAAGCTCGCCGGCGTGCTCGGCGTTGAGCTTTCCGACGTCCAGGCTAAGCTGCTGCTCTCGGCCATGATGACCGATACGCTCATGCTCAAGAGCCCCACCACCACCGATGTCGACCGCACCGTTGCCGCCAAGCTCGGCGAGCAGGTGGGCGTCGACCCGGTCAAGTTTGGCATGGAGGTCTTCCTCACCCGTCCGTCCGGCTCCTTCACTGCAGCCGAGATGGTCGGCAACGACATCAAGATGTTCGAGCCCGCTGGCAAGAAGCTGCTCATTGGCCAGTACGAGACCGTCGACAAGAGCCGCGCGCTCGGCATGATCGACGAGATCCGCGAGGCCATGCGCGCCTACGCCGCCGAGAAGGGTGCCGACGGCATCGTCCTGTGCATCACCGACATCATGGAGGAGGGCTCGCAGGTCCTGCTCGAGGGCGAGACCGAGGCTGCTCAGAAGGGCCTGGGCATTGCCGACGAGCACGACGGCGTCTGGATGCCGGGCGTCCTCTCCCGCAAAAAGCAGGTCGCTGCCCCCATCATGGCCGCCTGCTAGGTTTAGTTGACCGAACGCCACGACCGGATCGCGGACGCCCCGCGCTCCGGTCGTTTTTTGTGCACGACGCTGCGTCGTCTCTTGGGCAGGCGCGCCCGTGCCGTTGAGCAAATAATGTTCAACCTGTGGTTCCGCTTTTCGGCCACGCCTGCGTGCTTGTCGTGCAGGGTAGGCTAGATGCAAGCGTAATACGTTAGAGCGCGGCGCCGCCACTTGGGCGGGCCGTGCTTTTTTAAGACGGGAGCCTTCCCGTGAAAGGAGCCGCCCATGGCAGCAACTGAGCAGCTGTTCAACGTTCGTGAGCGCAAGCGCTTTGAACGTCACGACATTTGGGAGCGCATCGCCGAGAACGGTACGATTTCCGCCGCCGTCATGGTCTTCGCCGCCATCGCCGCCGTCATTTGCGCCAATACCGATGCCTACGAGGCCATCCATCACTTTTTGGAGACCCCGCTGTATGTGGGTCTGGGCAACCTTACGGCCGGTCTCACCGTTGAGCTTTTCGTCAACGACTTCCTCATGGCGATTTTCTTTTTGTTGGTGGGCATCGAGCTTAAGTACGAGATGACGGTCGGTGAGCTCAAGAATCCGCGTCAGGCCATGCTTCCCATGCTGGCGGCCGTGGGCGGCGTTGTCGTTCCCGCCTGCATCTACCTGATCTTTAACCATGCCGGCGCCCGCAACGGTTGGGCCATCCCCATGGCAACCGATATTGCCTTTGCGCTGGGCGTGCTGTCGCTTTTGGGCAATCGCGTGCCCAACGGCGTGCGCGTGTTCTTCTCGACGCTCGCCATCGCCGACGACCTCATCTCCATCGCCGCCATCGCCATCTTCTACGGTCAGAGCCCCAATCCGTTTTGGTTGGGCGCCGCCGCGCTTGTGACCTGCGCGCTCGTGTGGCTCAACAAGACGCAGCACTACCGCCTTGCCCCGTATTCGGTACTGGGTCTGCTGTTGTGGTTCTGCATGTTCAAGAGCGGCGTGCACGCTACGCTTGCTGGCGTCATCTTGGCCTTTACCATCCCGGCCAAGTGCGGTGTCAAGCTCGATAGCCTCACCGATTGGTTGGGCGAGTGCCTGCCGCTGCTCGATGATCGCTACGACGACGAGGCGCACATCCTGGGCCAGCATGACTTTACCGTCTCGACCACCAAGGTCGAGCGCGTCATGCACCGCGTGACCCCGCCGCTTATCCGCATGGAGCGTCTGATCTCCACGCCGGTCAACTTTGTGATCCTGCCGATCTTTGCGTTCGTGAACGCGCAGGTTCGTCTGGTGGGCGTGGACATGAGCACGCTGCTCACCGACCCGGTGACGCTCGGCGTGTACTTTGGCATGCTGCTGGGCAAGCCGATCGGCATCTTTGGTATGACGTTTGCCCTGGTTAAGCTTAAGGCCTGCGAGCTGCCGCACAATGTCAACTGGCACATGATTGCCGGCGTGGGCATTCTGGGCGGTATCGGCTTTACCATGTCGATCCTCATCAGCGGCCTCGCCTTCCCGACGGCCCAGTTTGAGGTTCTGGCTGCCAAGGCCGCTATTCTCGCCGGTTCGGTCACCGCTGCCGTGCTCGGCATGATCTACATGAGCGTGGTCTGCAAGCGCCCCGCGCCCAAAGACGAGTAAGAGCGCGAAAACCGGCTCCAGAACCGATTCGGGCGCGTTCAAAATGCGGATTCGGGCGGTGCTTGCCGCCTGCCAGACACGCCAGTGGTCAAAAAACGCCGTTTGTGAGTACTGTCACAAACGGCGTATCATTTTAGGTGCGGAAAATAATGAACAAAGTTATAAGAACTGTACGTTAATGAGTGACCATCGACTTCCAATTTGGCGCTAGCTGACGGTGATTAGGAAGTTTCAAGTCGAGTTTTGCCGATTTCGACCAAGAATCGCTGCTACTAAAAAGGTAACAGTACTCATATTTGCCCTTTTTTGGCCACAAGCCCTAAAACAAGCCTCGCCAAGGTCGGAAAGCGGGCCAAACGCCGGCCTCGAGGCTTATTCCACCGTTCCGTAGACGGCGCCCCAGCCGTGGGCGGCCAAGGCGGAGTTGAGCTGGTCGCACAGCGACTGGCGGTCGTAATAGCCGGGCGGTAGCAGGTTGACGATTTCCATGAGATCGGGCGCCAGGTCTAAGATTTCGGCCTGTACGATCAGATCCAGGCGGTCGATGGCATGGCGGTCGTAAAACAGCCCGTCGACCAGGCGCTGCAGGTCGCCGAATTCCTCGGCCCTAAACGATCCGTACTCCATAGTGCCTCCTTGGGCGCCCCACGCCGCCATGCGCGGCGATTCGTAATTCATTGCGATGAACTTAATCTATCACGGCTTCATAACGTTGCGACGATGGCGGTCTATACTTAGACGAACTGCAACGTACCGCTTCGCGAAAGGTCGCACCCCATGCAGACGATCTACCAGAAGATGGAAACCACCGAACTCGATGCCGCCATCGAGGCGCTCAAAGCCGAGGTTGCCGAGGTCAAGGCCAAGGGTCTGGCGCTCGACATGGCGCGCGGCAAGCCGTCGCCCTCCCAGGTGAACATTTCTCGCCCCATGCTCGATATCCTCAATGCCGATGCCGATCTGCACGACGGCAACGTCGATTGTTCCAACTACGGTTGCTTCGAGGGCATTCCCTCGGCACGCAAGCTAGCGGGGGAGTTCCTGGGCTGCCCCGCCGAGCAGACGCTCGTGCTGGGTTCGTCGAGCCTTTTGATCGAGCATGACATTGCCGGCATGTTCTGGCGCTGCGGCTCGTGCGGCAGCGAGCCCTGGGACGCTTACGAGGCCGCGCACGACGGCAAGAAGGTCAAGTTCCTGTGCCCCGTTCCCGGCTACGATCGTCACTTTGGCATCACCGCCGATCTGGGTATCGAGAACGTCCCCGTCGCGATGACCGACAACGGCCCCGACATGGACGAGATCGAGCGCCTGGTTGCCGCCGACGACTCCATCAAGGGCATCTGGTGCGTGCCCAAGTATTCCAACCCCACGGGCATCACCTTTAGCGAGGACACCGTGCGCCGCCTGGTCGAGATGCCCACGGCTGCGCCCGATTTCCGCATCTTCTGGGACAACGCCTACTGCGTGCACGACCTGTACGACGAGACCGACGAGCTCGCAAACATCTTTGACCTCGCTCGCACGGCGGGCACCGAGGACCGTGTGGTGGCCTTTGCCTCGACGTCCAAGATCACCTTCCCGGGCGCCGGCATCGGCTTTATTGGTGCGAGCCCCGCGGTTATCGCCGAGTTCTCCAAGCGCCTGAAGGCCGGCCTCATCAGCGCCGACAAGCTCAACCAGCTGCGTCACGTGCGCTTCCTTCCCACCATCGAGGCGGTCAAGGAGCATATGAAAAAGCATGCCGAGTTCCTGCGTCCGCGCTTTGAGGCCGTCGAGCGCAAGCTCACCGAGGGCTTGGGCGATACGGGTTGCGCCACTTGGACGCATCCCCGCGGCGGCTACTTTGTGAGCTTTGATGGTCCCGAGGGCTCGGCCCAAAAGGTCGCTGCGCTTTGTGCCGACCTGGGTGTCAAGCTCACGCCGGCTGGTGCCACCTGGCCTTATGGCAAGGATCCGCGCGACACCAACATCCGCATCGCGCCGAGCTATCCCACGGTCGAGGACCTGGAGGCCGCGCTCGACGTGCTGGTGCTGGCCGTCAAGCTCGTCGCTGCCGAGCTTGCGCGTGCCGAGCGCGCCTAACGCGCGGCTTCCCGTACTATCCGCACTTTCGATACGTAAAGGAGCGTATACATGGATTTGGGTATTTCCACCAACCCCACGCCAGAGCTCTACACCATTAAGGTGACCGGTGAGATCGATATCTCTAACGCCGATAGCCTGCGCAATGCCATCGACCTGGCGCTCGAGCAGCCCACTGAGGCCGTTGAGCTCGATTTTGCCCAGGTGAGCTACATCGATTCGACGGGCATTGGCGTGCTCGTGGGCGCCGCGCACCACGCGGCCGACCACGGCAAGCGCTTTAGCTGCACCAATGTGCAGCCCCCGGTGATGCGCGTGGTTCAGCTGTTGGGTGTCGACCAGGAGATTTCGATCACCGCTGCATAATCTTTGCCCCAAAAGGGCGTGCCGTTTGGCATATGTTTGTGATGCGCTCGGACGTTTTGGCGTCCGGGCGCTATACTTGACCGAATGAATAGACGAGTTCCGGCCGAATGGCGCGGTGCGGGCTCGACTCACATCGAGCCTTGGAGGTATGTGTGTTTGGTATAGGAGAGGGTGAGCTCGCGATCATCGTGGTCTTCGGCTTTTTGCTGTTTGGCCCGGATAAGCTCCCGCAGATGGGCCGCACGATCGGCCGTGCCATCCGTCAGTTCCGCGAGACGCAGGAAAAGATGACGGCCGTTGTTCAGTCCGAGATAATCGATCCGGTGAGCGAGGCCGCGTCGGCCCCGGTCAAGCCCAAGAAGGCTGCCGTCGATGACGATTCCGATGCAGACGAGGATGCCGTCGAGACGGCTGCGCCCGCAAAGAAGGAGACCTTTGCCGAGCGCCGTGCCCGCCTTGCCGCCGAGAAGGCCGCGAGCGAGGCTGCCGCCGAGGGCGAGGGTGCTGCTGAGGA
>CABRDB010000103.1 GCA_902469555.1 uncultured Collinsella sp.
AAGGCGCAAGATCGATAGCTCGACATCGTCGAGGGCCGCCGTGCCCGAGAAGATGCTCTCGGGCGGCTTGGGAAACGTGCAGTAACCCGCCAGCGTGGAGCGCATCACGGCGAATAGCTCGTCGATACCGACGTTCTTATACACAAAGCTGTCGACGCCCGCCTCGCGTGCCTGGTCCACAAAGGTGATCTCGGGCATACCCGTCATGATAATGACGCGGCACTCGGGCAGTTGTTCTTTAATGCGCGCCGCCGCCACGATGCCGTTGGAATCGTGCTCGGTGCACACATCCATCAGTATCATGTCCGGACGCTCCTTGAGCGCGACACCCAAGGCCTCGGAGGCATCGGCGATCGCGGCGACGACGGTCATATCGGGCTGGTCACCGACGGAGCGCGCGAGGCTCTCGCGCAGGATGGCCTGGTCTTCGACGATTAACACGCGAATCATGAACTTCTCCTTTGGGCCGTGGCGCTGGAGGCGAGCGGAATGGACACCGTAAGCGTGAAGGGCGGGGCGGTGTGGACTTCCAGGCTGCCGCCCAGATTCTGTGCGACATGCCTCATACCTGGGATACCCGTTCCCTCGCGATACGATACGGGTGCAGGCGCGCCGTCGTTAGAAACGACCATCCGCGCGACAGCGCCGTCTTCTGTCCCCTCCTGCCACAGGCGCACATGGACCTGATGGGCCTGTGCATGCTTGGTGGCATTGGTCGAGGCTTCGCGGATAATCTGCAAAAATGCTGCGGCGACACGCGCGTCGTTTGGCAGCTCGCCCTCCACATCGATCTGCACGCTCACCAGGCCAAAGGCATGGACGATATCGCCCAGTTGCTCTGCCGGTTCGCTGTCGCCCCCGCTGCGCAGATCGGCAGCGATTGAGCGCAGCAGCGGGTCGATCTGCTCGAGTGACTCGTCATCCAGGCGCCCTTCCTCCAGATAACGATGGAGAATGGACAGGCGCTGCCCGATCACGTCGTGCACGCGAGCGCGCATACGCAGATAGGCCGCATTGTCAGCAACTTTTTTGACTTCTTCGATCTGGGCTTGGAGCTCTTGGCCCGCAAGCTCAAGCAGGTGGTTGGCTTGCGCTAGGCGATCATGGGCATGCGCATACTCTGTTACATCCAGACCGATAATGCGCTCGAAGAGGCGGCCCGAAACCATAACGTCATCGTGCACGAACAAGCGAATCTCGGCGGGAGAAACCTCGACCACAACGCGCGCCTCACCAAAGCGGTCCAGATTAATCCGCACGCGGTTCTGGCTGCTTTCGGGAATTTGCATGCTGAGTTTGCGCAGGTCGTTCCATGTACCGCTCATATCGCCTAGGTCGGTGGGCATATGAAGCTCCACCAGGTTTTTTCGCATGCAGCGGTTCATGAGCAGCGGACGGCCCCTCGGGTCCAGATACAGGATGCCCACGGGAATCACGTTGATGGTTTCGATCGTCGAGAACGCGGTGATATCCTCCTGGCGGTTGCGGACATCCATCAAGAGCGCCGCAATGGAGCGGAACAGGAAAAACGCTCCCTCTGCGATAAGGACCGTGGTCCACGCCGAGCCCATGGCAAAAACCACCGGCGGTGTCACGGCGGCAACGAGCAACAGTTCGGCCAGCATGACGGGGCGACGATAGTGCACCATAAGCACCATGCCGTAGGCAAAGATCACGGCATTGAGCCACAACGCTCCGCCCATTGCCCTGGCGCAAACGTCAAGCGGCGCCACCAGATATGAGCCAGACGACGCGAACAAGATGAGTACCGAAATAATTAGGTGAAGCACAAGGCTCGCCTCGTAGGCACAAATCACCTTACGGTTATAGGACGAGCGGCGCGATGCGATGAGCGGGACGTGGATCGTCTGCAGACACGCAGCCAGGGCAAAGACAACATCGAGCGCAACGATTTGGGGAAGAATGAGCGAAATCTGCATCGTCACTCACCCGCCCTCGGCATCAAGACGATCATGCGCAGCTGGCCGGGCTCGCCCTCAAGGCGGTATGCCACGTTGCGCCCTTGCAGAGCGCTTTCGAGCTCTTGCGCAGCGGGCGTCTGCGAAAGATCTGCATCATCGTTGGAAAAAAGCGCGGCACGCAGCTCGACACTGCATCGGTCATGATCGCCCAAGTGATACATAAGCGCCGGATGGTCGGTGGTGTAGGCAAAAAACGCAAAGTCATACACGCAGTCGTACAGGGCGCTTACCGTACTGGCGTGCATCGGGCGCCGTATGGCGATAATCGAGGCGCAATCGATATCGATGGTGCGCAGGTCGCTTGCGAGCTCGTTGGCAATGAGCTGAATGCGGTCGCAATCAAAACCGCTCTCCCCGTGCTGTGCCAACGTGAGCGACCCCTTGCGCTTGCAATAGGCGACGAGCATCTTGGCGCGCTGCAGCATGCGGTAACGCTCGTGCGAAGACGATTCATCGGTCAACGGCGGCAGCGAGCTCAGCAGGTCGTACATCCCTTCGAGCGCGCGGGCAAGCGCCTGGTCCACGTCTTGGACCAGCAAGGTCTCGGCCTCTTGGTCTGCCAGGTGCGTCTTAAGGTCGTAGTCGGCGGCGAGCAGCTCATTTTGACGCTGCAGCTCCATACGACGATGTGCCAGTTCACGGTTAAGCTCGTTGAGATCCGACACGTCTTGGGCAAGCAGGGCCGATCCGCCCAGCAGTGGAAAGGCACGGCACATCACATCGGGATCGGACGCCACGGCAAAGGCATGGGCGCGGCTGTGCGCCTGGGTCCGCAACTCCTCGCGCACGCCCACCGGCATTGGCTTTGACACTGGCGTGGCATAGACTTCCTGCAGGTCGCGCGTTAGAACTTTGAGGTCAAGCGGCAAGGTGTCGAAAATGCCGGCGATGTCGTGATATGACGGAACGACACCGCAATCGAGACAGATTTCCATCGCCACCACGCACAAGACGCAATAGACGAGCGAGAAGTTGAGCCTCCATGCCCAAGGCACGCGCAACGCATATGAGATGGCAAAGAACGCGCCGCCCAGCAGCACGAGCGCCGCCGTGCCCGAGAAACGTTGGATGCGAAAGGACGAGGACCGGCCCACCAGGATAAAAAAGGCCACAAAGTTAAAGGCCGTCCACACGAGGACGGCGAAATAACCCCAGCCGTACGTGTAATCGTTGCTCCAGGTGTCGCTTGTACGGTCAAAGTGGAAGACCTGCTGGTGAAAATCGTTGGTGAGCACAAATCCGATAAGCAGGATAGCCATAATCCACAGCGCAGCGCAGTAGCGGCGACCCAGGCGGTGTTGCTCCAGGCCCGCAAGGCGCAGACCACACAACTGGTAGAGCAGCGGAATGAGCGTCATGGGCACGTAGTACAGGTACCACAGCACGGTGGCATAGAACGGCGTGAACGACTTGTACTTGAGAATGACTTCGATCATCCACAGGGCGCAGATGGTGGCGATGGCAACAAGACGGCGGCGCAACACATAGTCCAAACAGCGCAGATAGACCGATACGCCCCAGATCGAAAATGCAATTGCGGCAACAAGCAACGGCAGAGAGCTCGAATGGACGAGCGCATCCACGACCTCTTCGGACACCTCGCTATAGGCGGGCACGGCGTTAGAAAGTTTGGGGTCGAAGGCGAACAGCGCCGGCAAGACTGCCAAAAGCATGAGGAACATCGCGGTGATGACACCGGCGATAGCAAAGACGCGGTGGCGGTACACCTGATGTGTTATGCCAACAAGGAATCGCGGCATGGCGAAGAGCCTGCCGCCCCTGGGATCCGCCACGGGTGCGGATCGGGCGGCCGCGTTGCCGATATGTCGCTCGCGGGTACCCATAGTGCTTTTAGTGTACCGACAGGCAGGCTCAAAAAGCGGGCCACATGTCCCAAAATCCGCAGACGGCAAGGCGCCCGGCAGCCTCCCCCGTCTGGCACTTCCCGATATCTGCCCGCCCCAAACCACCGCAAAGGAGACAGGCACCTTTGTGGTGGTTTGGGGCGATGCGCTAGTCCACGGTGATGTCGAGATTTTTGCCGATGAGGCCTACGTAGCCGCCTTCGGCTGCCTTGGGGCTGTCGGCGTGGCAGAGGACCCACTTGTCGGCCTTCCAGTAGCAGTAGCTGTCGCCGGCAGCAGGCATGTCGGATGCAGCCTCGGGGCGCGGGCCGTTGGTGCCCGCCGGCAGCGCCACCATCACCTGGAAGCCGCCGTCATCGACCATGCAGGGCGTGTAGTGGAGCGTGGTGTTGAAGACTTCGACGACCGTACCCGCCGGCACGCGGAACGCCTTGACGCACGCGGTGTCGAGCTTACCGTCCTCGATCTCCCAGCGATGCGCCACGAGCAGGATAAAGTCGCGCGCGCCCAGGTTGAACTCGCTGGCGCGGTGATACTCCAGGCAGTTGAGCTGCGTGTTGTGGCCATTGCACCAGCCCAGCTGGAAGGGTCGGCCGCCAAACATGAGAAAGCCCAGTTTATCGGCATCCTTGACGCCCTCGAGCTCCGGCGCACTTGCTACGTACTTGCTGCCCTCGGGAATGGACGTGGCAGAAAGCGCCTCGAGCACGGGCGACGTGAGCTCGGACGGAACGTTATTCCAAACGTTGCCATAGGATTTGAACTCGGGATCGTTGACAGAGCAGATATGCATGTTCACTCCTGTTCGTAAATGTGACTATACGAACATTCTAGAACAAACATGAGCGATTTTGAACGCTCGTCCCGACCAATCAACAAAAAGGCGCCCCCGCATAAGCGAAGGCGCCCAATGCGCGCGTTTTGGGCGATAAAGCCCTTATGCCTGCTGATAGTGCAGGTGCTTCTCGTCGATATCGGCCAGGTCGCGGTCGAGGTAACGGCGCGCGAGCCAGTTAGCCATGGGAAGGTTCTGGTCCAGGTAGTTGCCGCACTCCTCGGGAGCGGCACCGGGGACATCGCCCTCAAAGTCGGCGACAAACTCGAACAGCTCACGCACGAGCGGCAGGATCTCCTCGCTCGTCAGCTCACCAAATACGACGAGGTAAAAGCCCGTGCGGCAGCCCATGGGGCCAAAGTAGACAATGCGGCTCGACCACTCGGCATGGTTGCGAAGGAACGTCGCGCCCAGGTGCTCGATGGTGTGGCACTCGGCCGTGTTCATGACCGGCTCCTTGTTGGGCGTGGTCAGGCGCAGGTCAAACGTGGTGACGGCGGCGCCGGTCGCCGGATCGCGGTCGATGCGGCTCACATACACGCCGGGCTCAAGCAGCAGATGGTCAACGGAAAAACTCGCGATGCGCTCCATGGCAGATCCTCTCGGTAGTCAATTTAGGACGGGGCTCTTTTAGCTGGTTCGAATGGTCGCACCAATCATACCAGTCAAAAAAGCCCCGTCCCAAAAAGACAACTTAGCCCAGAACGCGGGCCATGCGCGCCTTGAACTCGGACAGGAAGCGCGGGGCGTCGACGGTCAGCGCCACGAGTGCGCTCTTGTCGGGGTCGGACAGACGGCGCTCATCGCAGATGGTGCGACCGCGGTACTCGCCCAGCAGATCAACACGCAGGTTGCAGCCGAGCGCGCCCACGAGCGTGGGATCAATCGCCACGGCAACCGCCAGCGGATCGTGCAGCGCGCAGCCACCCAGGTAGGGGGCGTTCATCTCGTACGAGCCAATGTAGTGCTCCACCATACTCGCAAACGCGCAACCGGCCATGGTGCCCGAGCCCGTCCAACCGGCAATGTCGCGACGCGTGAGCACCACGCGATGCGTCACATCCAGACCCACCATAGTGAGCTTGCGGCCCGAGCGCAGCACCGCGTCGGCTGCCTCGGGGTCGCTCGCCATATTGGCCTCGGCGCCCGCGCTCACGTTACCGGGCACGGTAAGAGCGCCGCCCATCACGACCACGCGGCCGATGGACATCATTGCCGCCGCATCGCGCTCCAGGGCGAGCGCCAGGTTGGAGAGCGGGCCGGTCGCCACGTAAATCAGATCGGGACCATAGGTGCGCGCGGCATCGATCAGATAATCGACCGCAGCGTTACCGTCGGCCGAGGTCGCCCCCACCGGCTCGTAGGGCGACGCGGGCACGCTCGCGCCGCCGATGCCGTTCTTGCCGTGAATGAGCGCGGTGGACGCCGGCGGCGTATAGGGCTCAGTCGCCTGCAGAGGACGGTCGGCACCCAGGTACACCGGAACCTCGGGGCGACCCAGCAGATCGAGCACCGCCAGGCAATTGTGCGCCGATTGCTCGACGCGCACGTTGCCAAAGCACGTGGTGATGCCCACGAGCTCCACCTCGGGGCTCGCGATGGCATAGGCCAGCGCCATCGCATCGTCCACTCCCATATCCAGATCAAGGATCAGCTTCTTGATTGCCATTGTTCTACTCCGCTTCTCCGTCTTTATCGTTTAACCAAACCAATGTTCAACTTCGGCGCGCGTGGGAATCGATTGCTGAGCGCCCAGGCGCGACACCGTCACTGCCGAGGCGCGAGCACCCGCGGCCATGCACTCAAAGAGCGGCAGGCCCTCTAGGCGAGCCGCCGCCAACGCGCCAATAAACGTATCGCCGGCGGCCGTGGTATCGACTACCGTGCTCGAAAGCGCCGGCATGCGCAGCAGCTCGCCGTCATCACCGAGCGTAACCGAGCCGGCACCACCCAGCGTGATGACCGCAGCTCCGGCGCCCTTGTCGAGCAGCGCATTGAGCGCGGCGACGCAACTCGCATCATCCGTGGGCAGAATGCCCGTCAGCACCTGGCACTCGGTCTCGTTGGGGCAGACCAAGTCGACCGCAGGCCAGACCTCCGCAGGCAACTCACAAGCAGGCGCCGGATTAAAGACCGTATAGAACCCCAGCCCATGAGCGCAAACAAGCGCCTCGGCCGTCGCTGCAAGGTCACATTCACCCTGGGCGATAAAGACGCTTCCGGCAGCCGGGGCAATCTCGCTGGCGTCGCCGTCGAGCTCATGGGCCACCAGACGCCTCAGCGCGCAGGCAACGTCCGCGCCCGCAAGCGCATGGTTGGCGCCCGGTGACAGTATGATGCGGTTGTCGCCCTCGCAGCGAATGATGGTCGCGGTACCGGTCTCCACGTCATCGCGAAGCGCCACGAACTCAACGCCCACGCCAGCATCCTGGAGCCCTGCCACAAGCGCATCGCCAAAGGTATCGCGCCCAACAGCGCCGATCATGCACGTGCGCGCACCCATGCGCGCAGCGGCGACGGCCTGGTTGGCGCCCTTACCGCCGGCGTTGGTGATAAAGCCGCTACCGCCGACGGTCTCGCCCGCGCGCGGTATGCGCTCGCACGCCACCGAAAGGTCCATGTTCATGCTGCCGAACACCGCAACGATGCCGCGATCTGCCATGGAAACCTCCTCATCTGCGAGCTTTGCACCCACCGTCGATCGTCGATTGTGCGCTTTCGCACCTCTATAACTTTAGTTCACTTTGATGTGAACGCACCCTTGAGGTTGCGCCAGCAGCAAGCATTCACAGGAGCAGGCAGCTACAATGAATACGTGCTGATTATTCTCGTCATTGGATGATGTTTTATGGAACAACTCTCGCAATCGGGCTCGCGCGGTCGACGCCGCACGGGCAACGAGCCGGCGCCGCACGAACGCGTGAAGAGCGAACGCCGTGCCAACGAACCGCGACGCACCGCGAGTCCCCATCGCGCTTCTGCCAACAACGCGGGCCGCGCCAACACTCCCGCCGCAGAGCAGACGCCTGCTCGCCCCAAGTCCCGCTACATCCCTGCACTCGACGGCCTGCGTACGCTCGCCGTCGTCGCGGTGGTGCTCTATCACCTTAACCTCACGTGGGCTCAGGGCGGCCTGCTCGGCGTCACGATCTTCTTTGTGCTTTCGGGCTATCTGATCACACGCCTGCTACTCAACGAAGTCGCTAAGACCGGACGCATCGACCTCAAGAGCTTCTGGATTCGCCGCATCCGTCGCCTGGTCCCCGCCGTGGTGACCGTCGTGGTAGCGACCTGTGCTCTGTGCACCGTCTTCAACCACGTGATGCTCACCAAGATGCGCCCCGACATCCTGCCGTCGCTGTTGTTCTTCAACAACTGGTGGCAGATTGCCCAAAACGTCTCGTACTTCAATGCTCTGGGCGACCCCTCGCCGCTCACGCACTTTTGGTCGCTTGCCATCGAGGAACAGTTCTACCTGATTTGGCCGCCACTGCTGTTTGCCATGGTATCCATGCATGTGAGCAAACCCAACACGCGCCGCGTGGTTCTGGGCCTTGCCGCGGTATCTGCCCTCGCCATGATGGTGCTTTACAACCCTGCCGCCGACCCCAGCCGCGTGTACTACGGCACCGACACCCGCGTGTTCTCGCTGCTGCTGGGTGCCTGGATGGCCTTTATCCCCGATCGCGACCTGGCGCCGGTGCGTCTCGCTCGTCGTTTGGGGCTCAATCGCCTAGCTGGCGCCGCCAAGCACGGCAAGAACGCCGAGGGCAAGCCTGGCGAGAAGGCCGACGAAGCAGCCGAGACCGCCCCGGCACAGCCGAGCGCCCTCGTGCGTTTTTGGTCCTCGCCCGCATCCATCGATGTGTTGGGCGTCGTGGGTCTGGTTGGCCTTGCCGCCATGGTCGCGCTCACCAACGGCTACACCGCCTTCCAGTATCGCGGAGGCACGCTGCTGTGCTCGATCCTCACACTCATGGTCATCGCGGCCTGCGTGCAGCCCCAGGGAATGGTTGCCCGCGCGCTATCCGCCGAGCCACTCGTGTGGGTTGGCAAGCGCTCCTACAGCATCTACCTGTGGCACTATCCGCTGCTGCTCCTCATGAACCCGGTCGCCAACATCAACGATACGCCGTGGTGGCAGTACATTTTGCAGGTGTTGTTGGTGGTCGCCGTGGCAGAGTGCTGCTATCGCTTTATCGAGACTCCGTTTAGGAAGGGCGCCTTTGGGCGCACCGTCGCCGAATTCCGCGATGGCACCACCACGCCCGCCAACTGGGCACGCACGCACATCCCTGTCTGCGCAGCCTACGCTGTCGTGTTGGTCGTTGCACTGGGCGGCCTGATCTTTGTGCCCGAGACGTCTGCGCTGAGCGGCGAGGGCGCCGAAGTTCTGAACAAGGAAGCCAAGAACACCGCGCCCACCGACCAGCAGGCGGCCGACGACACCGACAAGGACAACGACGGCTTCCCCGATGGCTCCTACGATCTGCTTATGATCGGCGACTCCGTGTCGCTGCGTGCCGTAGACACCTTTGACGGCGTGTTCCCGCACAGCCATATCGATGCCGAAAAGGGCCGCCAGTTTGATGCGGGGCGCGCGACATTTGAGGGCTATATCCAGCAGAACCTTGCCGGCAAGATCGTGGTCTTTGCCCTGGGCACCAACGGCTTGGTAACCGACGACCAGATCGACGCCATCATGGCCGATGCGGGAGATAAGCGTATTGTGGTGTTTGTGAACACGCGCAGCCCGCAGCCGTGGGTTGGCTCTACCAACCAGGCCATCGCCAACGCCGCCACGCGCTACAAGAACGTGCGCGTTATCGACTGGTACGGATACAGCGCCAACCGCAACGACCTGTTCGATGGCGATGGCACGCACCTATCGACCACTGGCGTGACTGAGTACCTCAACTTGATCCACGACGCAGTCAAGAAGGACCTGCCCGTGCATCCCGAGGATCACGTCAACGATCCGCAGCCGGCAGCCGTCAAGTCTGCCACCGACGCACTCATCAATGCGCTTGCCTTCAAGCCGCACAAGTTGGGCACCGACAAGTAACCTGCAGCGCAAACTTCCCACATCCGGAGGGGGCGTCTGCCACGGC
>CABRDB010000104.1 GCA_902469555.1 uncultured Collinsella sp.
CCAACCGGGGCGGCACGCTATTTTTTTATCAGCCAACTCGTTGAAGTATGGTGACGAAGGCGCAAGGCCGGGAGGGGTTATCAAAGCCGACATCCCGCAGCTGCGAAGCGGCGAGGACGTCGGCGTGATAACCCCGCAGGCCTTGCGCCGACGGGAAGGAACCTACTTCACGACCAAAATGTCGCAGTCGGTGTTGCGCAGCAGGAACGTCGAAATTGAGCCCAGTAGCGCATACTTGATCGAGGACAGGCCGCGGGCGCCGCAGAGCACAAGGTCGGGCTTGACCACGTCGAGCATCTCGTCTTTGAGCGTCTCGCGAATACGACCGGCGCGAATCATGACCTCGACCTCGGGAATGTCGGGATTGGCCTTGGCCTCTTCGAGCTGCTTGGCGATGGAGTTCTTAAATGCCTCCTCTAGGCCGTTGACCAGATCGACCGGATAGGAACCGGCGCTCTCGAGTGCCGTGGAATCGATGACGTGGCCGATGATCAGCTTAGCGCCGTTGTTCGCGGCGACTTTGATGGCGCGTGCGAGCACAAAATCCTGCTGTTCAGTACCGTCGAGTGAAACAAATACCTTGGTGTAGCCCTCGTTCATGGTTTCCTCCTTGGTCTATCGCACGGGCGCGGGGCTCGTGCGTCGGGCGGGCGCGGGCGCGTTGGCCGCCGGACACTTTATCTTGTTGCAGTTATACCCAAGGATTTCGGTTTGACCGCTCGCAATTCTGTGAACGGGCGAGTTTTTTGGTAAGGGTAGGCGCGGTCGCACCGCCAACGGTTGATAATGGGACATCGCCCGCATCGTCCGCAGAACATCTACCGGCGGGTGTCTAACGAGGGGGGTCCCTTTGGATATTATCGAGCTTCTAAAATCTGCCTTCATGGGCCTGGTCGAGGGCATCACCGAATGGCTGCCCGTTTCGTCGACGGGTCACATGATCTTGGTGGACGAGTTCGTCAAGATGAACGTGAGCGAGACGTTCTGGAACATGTTCCTAGTCGTGATTCAGCTTGGCGCCATTCTGGCCGTCTGCGTGCTGTTCTTCCATGAACTCAATCCGTTCTCGCCCAGCAAGGGCAAGGAGGGCCGTCGCGACACTTGGGTGCTGTGGGGCAAGATTGTGCTCGGCTGCATTCCTGCGGCGGTGATCGGCCTGCCGCTCAACGACTGGATGGAGGAGCATTTCTACAACGCTCCCGTCGTGGCGCTGGCGCTCATTGTGTACGGCGTGCTGTTTATCGTGATCGAGAACTGGCGCGCGAGCAAGCGCGAGGAAATGGCCGTTGCCGGTTCGTTTGGTTCGCGTGCTGTGGTGTCGGGTGGACGTCCCGCCGGTGCGCACTTTGCGGCGCCCGCCACGGCTACCGCTGAGGATGAGGACGATGATGAGAACCTGGACTTTGGCTCCATCGCCACGCTCGAGGACCTCAGCTGGAAGACTGCGCTGGGTATCGGCTGCTTCCAGGTGCTTTCACTGGTGCCTGGTACGTCTCGCTCCGGTTCTACCATCATCGGCGGCCTGCTGCTGGGCTGCACGCGCTCGGTGGCGTCTAAGTTCACGTTCTTCCTGGCTATTCCCGTTATGTTTGGCGCAAGTGCGCTCAAGCTGGTCAAGTACTTTATTAAGGGCGGTACTTTCGGCACCAACGAGATCGCCATCTTGGGCGTGGGCTGCGTCGTCGCCTTTGTGGTGTCGCTCATCGCCATTAAGTGGCTCATGGGCTTCGTCCGCCGTCACGACTTTAAGTGCTTCGGCGTCTACCGCATCATCCTGGGCATCGTGGTGCTTGCGTACTTCTTCGTCCTGGAGCCTATGCTCGGCCTGTAACTTGGTTGACGCTGCGCGGCGGCCAGAGCGACAACTTGTCATCCAAAGAGGGTGGCATGACCAAAAGGTCTATGCCGCCCTCTTTTCATGCCAATTTGTTCGCTCTGGCCGCCGCTCGCTACCGTTGCCATGACATCGGTGGCTCCGTGATTGGTGCAATGGGACGGGCCTGACGGTGGCGCACGGAGTCGTGGTGTGATTTGCGTCGGTGTCCGCGCGGCTCGGTATACTGGTACGGCTCAAACTATGGCGCTGCCCGCAGGCGCGCCGTCCGTCAGATGAGGAGTCGCCCATGACCCAGCCCCTGCCCTGGGAAAAGAACACTGCCGCGCCCGTGCCGCCCGCGCCGGAACCCGTGCCGCTCGATGCATACACCGCCCCCGCTGCGCCGGAGCCCGAGCTCGTTCCGCTCGACATCTACGACGCTCCCGCGCCGGCGCCCAAGCCCGCCAAGCCGCTCTTCGACATCGAAAGCCTTAATCCCGCCCAGCGCGAGGCGGTCCTGACCACCGAGGGCCCGCTGCTGGTCCTTGCCGGTGCTGGCTCGGGCAAGACCCGCGTCCTGACCTTCCGCATCGCTCATATGCTCGGCGACCTGGGTGTTAAGCCTTGGCAGGTTCTTGCCATTACGTTTACCAACAAGGCTGCGGCCGAGATGCGCGAGCGTCTGGCGGCACTCATCCCCAGCGGCACCCGCGGCATGTGGGTGTGCACATTCCATGCCATGTGCGTGCGCATGCTGCGCGAGGACGCCGACCTGCTGGGCTACACCGGCCAGTTCACCATCTACGATGACGATGACTCAAAGCGCATGGTGCGTGACATTATGCAGGCGCTCGGCATCGAGCAAAAGCAGTTTCCCATCAACATGATCCGCAGCAAGATCAGCTCGGCCAAAAACGCCATGATCGGCCCCGAGGACATGCTCAAGAGCGCCGATAGCCCCAACGACAAAAAGGCCGCGCAGGTCTACCTGGAGCTGGAGCGCCGCCTGCGCGCCGCCAATGCGATGGACTTTGACGACCTGCTCGTGCGCGCGCTCGAGCTGCTGCGCACCCGCCCCGAGGTGCTCGACAAGTACCAAGAGCGCTTCCGCTACATTAGCGTCGACGAGTATCAGGACACCAACCACGTCCAGTACGAGATCGCCAACCTGCTGGCCGCCAAGTACCAAAACCTTATGGTCGTGGGCGACGACGACCAGTCCATTTATAGCTGGCGTGGCGCCGACATCACCAATATCCTGGACTTTGAGAAGGACTTTAAAAACTGCAAGACCGTCAAGCTGGAGCAGAACTATCGCTCTACGGGTCACATCCTGAGCGCCGCCAATGCCGTTGTTCGCCACAACTCGCAGCGCAAGGACAAGCGCCTGTTTACGGCCGAGGGCGATGGCGAGAAGATCCAGGCTTTCCAGGCGAGCGATGAGCGCGACGAGGGTCGCTGGATTGCCGGCGAGATCGAGAAGCTGCATGCTAAGGGTACGAGCTACGACGATATCGCCGTGTTCTACCGCACCAACGCCCAGTCGCGCATCCTCGAAGATATGTTCCTGCGCGCGGGCGTGCCCTACAAGATCGTCGGCGGCACGCGATTCTTCGACCGCGCCGAGATCCGCGACGTCATGGCCTACCTCAAGATGATCGTGAACCCGGCAGACGAGATGAGCGTCAAGCGCGTCATCAACACGCCGCGCCGCGGCATCGGCTCCACCTCGATCCAAAAGATCGAGCAGCTGGCGCGCGACAACCGTTGCTCGTTCTTCCAGGCCTGCGAGATCGCGTGCGCCGAAACCGGCATGTTTAGCGCCAAGGTGCGCAATGGCCTGTCGAGCTTTGTGGCGCTGGTGCGCGAGGGTCGCCGCATGGACGGCGAGCTCAAGGACGTCGTCGAGATGATTGTCGATAAGACGGGCCTGCTGCAGGCGTTCCGCGCAGAGGGCACCATGGAATCCGAGAGCCGCGCCGAGAACATCCAGGAATTCTTGGGCGTCGCAGCCGAATTTGAGGAGACGCACGAGGATATCGAGGGTACGCTCGAGAGCCTAGAAGAGCTGCGCGCGGCCGGTGTTGCCGATGTGCCTGCCGACGCTGAGCCCGAGCCCGAGCCCGGCCCGTCTGCGCCTACGTCTTCGTTTGAGGCGCTTGTCGGTGCGCGTGACGCCGCGGGCACCAATCCGCTCGATAGCCTGGCCGCTCCGGCACTCTCGCCGCAGGACGCCCTGGCCGCCGCCATCGCGGGCAACGCATATGCCGCGCCGACGGAGATGCCGGCGGG
>CABRDB010000105.1 GCA_902469555.1 uncultured Collinsella sp.
ACCAGCGCCGCCGTGGGCCTTGCCGCCCTTCTTGCCGGTGCCATGCCCGCCGCCGGCAGACGTCTCGCCCGGGCGCGGCGGCACGGGACGGATCAGGCAATGCTTGGTGTAGCCGATCAGGTCGCGACGCCCGGCCTTTTCCAGCGCCTCGCGCACCAGCTTGTAGTTCTCGGGTTTGCGATACTGGATGAGCGCGCGTTGCATGGCCTTCTCATGCGGGTCGCGCGCCACATAGATCGGCTCCATGGTGCGCGGGTCCACGCCGGTGTAGTACATGCAGGTCGACATGGTGGACGGCGTAGGGTAGAAGTCCTGCACCTGCTCGGGCATGTAGCCCATGTCGCGCACGGCCTCGGCAAGGTCCACGGCTTCCTTCATCGTCGAGCCGGGGTGGCTCGAGATCAGATACGGCACCACGTACTGCTTGAGTCCGTACTCGCGGTTCAGGCGCTCAAATTTGCGGCAGAACGCATCGTAGACGGCGCGGCTCGGCTTGCCCATCACGGACAGTACCGCGTCACTCACGTGCTCGGGCGCTACACGCAGCTGGCCCGAGACGTGATGCTCCAGCAGCTCGCGCAAAAACTCGTCCGAGGTATCGGCCATGGTGTAGTCAAAACGGATGCCGCTGCGGACGAAGACCTTTTTGACGCCCGGCAGCTGGCGCAGGTCGCGTAGCAGCTGCGTGTAGCCGCTCTCGTCGACCACCATGTTCTTGCACACGTTTGGCCACAGGCAGCGCTTGTTCTTGCACACGCCGTGCTTGAGCTGCTTGTCGCAGGCCGGGCGGCTAAAGTTTGCCGTCGGTCCGCCCACGTCGTTGATGTAGCCCTTAAACTCGGGATCGCGCGTGAGCAGCTCGGCCTCGCGCATAATCGAGTCGTGGCTGCGCATCTGCAGTACGCGACCCTGGTGGAAGGTGAGGGCGCAAAACGAGCACTCGCCAAAACAGCCACGGTTGGAGCTGATCGAAAACTTGATCTCGGCAAAGGCCGGCACGCCGCCTGCCGCGTCGTAGTCGGGATGCCAATCGCGTGCGTAGGGGAGTTCGGCCACCTCGTCCATCTCGTCGGTGGTGAGTGTTGCCGACGGCGGGTTCTGCACCACGTACACGCTGTTGGGATATGGCTCTACCAGGCGATGGCCGGTGATGGGGTCCATATTCTGCTGCTGCACGTTAAAGCTGCGCGCGTAGTTGAGCTTGTCGGCGGTAAGGTCGTCCCAGCTGGGCAGCAGGTCGTAGTCGTAGACCTCGTCGAGCGAACCCGTGCGGTAAACGGTGCCGTTGATATAGGTGATCTGATCGACGGGCAGCCCCGCGTCGAGCGCGTCGGCGATCTCGACGATTGCGTGCTCGCCCATGCCGTAGATGAGGATGTCGGCGCCCGAGTCGAGCAGCACCGAGCGCTTGAGCTTGTCCTGCCAGTAGTCGTAGTGGGCCAGGCGGCGCAGGCTTGCCTCGATGCCGCCAATAATGATGGGAGCGTCCTTAAACGTCTGACGGATGAGATTGCCGTAGACCGTGACGGCACGGTTGGGGCGGTGACCTTCCTCGCCGCCGGGGGTATAGGCGTCGGTGTGGCGGCGGTGCTTGGTTACCGAATAGTGGTTGACCATGGAGTCCATGTTGCCGGCACTGACCAAAAAGCCCAGGCGCGGCTCACCGAGCACGCTGATGCTGGCGGGATCGGTCCAGTCGGGTTGGCAGATGATGCCCACTTTGTAGCCGTGCGCGTCGAGTACGCGGCTGATGATGGCCATACCAAAGCTGGGGTGGTCCACGTAGGCGTCGCCGCAGATGTAGACGAAGTCACACTGGTCCCAACCGCGCGCGTCCATATCGGCGCGGCTGACGGGGAGGAACTTATCGCGGCCCGGGCGCCAGGGACGGGCGGGCGCTGCCGGGGTATGAGCGGCGTGGCCGCCCTGGGCCTTGCCGCCGCGCTTTTGCTGCTGGCCCTGTTTGCCCTGCTGACTGCGCTGGTTATTCTGAGCGTGCTGAGGCTTTTTTGCCACGATCCCTCCCGGTGTTTGTATGCTGCACGTAATTGTAACCAGTCTTTTTGGGACGGGGCTAAAAAGACTGGTGGAGTACATGGGCTGGCGGATCGGCGTGTCGATGCGGGTGCCGTTTGTTTCCAGACTGTGTATCCCCGTGTCGAAGGAGCCGTCTCGCGCGCACGCCATGTTGTCAATGGGTTACAGTATGAACGGCGGCTATGTTTCCGCCAACGCACGAGAGGGTCGTCAACAAGGAGGATGCACGACGATGCAGCGTGCCAAACAGATATCGGAGTCCATCGAACTGGGCATTATCCTGGCGCTCGCCGGCGGCTTTATGGATGTGTATTCGTACATTGGGCGCGACCATGTTTTCGCAAACGCGCAGACGGGCAACATCCTGCTTGTGGGCGTGAGCATCTCGGAGGGCAATTGGGCACTTGCGGGGCGCTACTTCTTCCCTGTGGTGTCGTTTGCCGTGGGCATTATGCTTGCCGACCTGGTACACGAACGGTTTGGCAGCGTGATTCACTGGCGCCAAGTGACGGTGTTCTTTGAAGCCGTCATCTTGCTGGGTGTGAGCTTTATCCCGGGCGGCAATTTCAACCTGCTCGCCAACTGCCTCACCTCGTTTGCCTGCGGCATGCAGGTCGAGAGCTTCCGCAAGATCCACGGTCACGGCATCGCTACGACCATGTGCATCGGCAACTTGCGCAACGCGCTGCAAAACGTGGACGATTACATCATCACCCACAGGCGCGGCTTTTTGGAAAACGGCCTGCTGTACTTTGGCGTGATCTTTACCTTTGTGTTTGGCGCCGTGTTGGGCAACTGGTGTATTGAGCGCATGGGCCTGCACGCCATCGTCGTGGCGAGCTTGCTGCTGTTTGTCGCGTTTGCCATCATGTTCATCGACCGCGAGCG
This sequence comes from uncultured Collinsella sp., assembly GCA_902469555.1. Taxonomy (GTDB): domain Bacteria; phylum Actinomycetota; class Coriobacteriia; order Coriobacteriales; family Coriobacteriaceae; genus Collinsella. The sequence goes on from CABRDB010000105.1 coordinate 2,926, forward strand.
CGACTTGCGCTTACGCTGGAAGGTTGCGGCCGAGGCTTGGAAAGAGGGCTGTCGAAAGTAACCGAATGCGGCAAAGGGGCTGTCCCTTTGCTGCAATATTTTTCATCATCTGTTGAAACGCTTTAACAAATTTGACGTTCTCACGTGTTTTTCGTTTCAAAAGCGTTAGGATGGGACTCATAGCGTGGGGCGTAATGGGTGCCCCGCACACGATGGGAGGCTATCAATGGCTAATCGTTTCGTTCTCAATACCATCTCTTATCATGGTTCCGGCGCCATCAAGGAGATCCCCGGCGAGCTCCAGCGTCGCGGCTACAAGAAGATTTTCGTCTGCTCCGATCCCGATCTGGTCAAGTTTGGCGTTACCGCTAAGGTGACCGACGAGCTCGACGCTGCCGGCATCGCTTGGAGCCTCTACTCCGAGATCAAGCCCAACCCCACTATCCAGAACGTCAAGGACGGCGTCGAGGCCTTCAAGGCCGCCGAGGCTGACGCTATCGTGACCATCGGCGGCGGCTCCTCCATGGACACCGCCAAGGCCATCGGCATCATCATCAACAACCCCGAGTTCGCTGATGTCCGCAGCCTCGAGGGCGTTGCTCCGACCAAGAATCACGCCGTGTTTACCATCGCCGTGCCGACGACTGCCGGTACCGCTGCCGAGGTGACCATCAACTACGTCATCACCGACCCCGAGAAGGTCCGCAAGTTCGTGTGCGTCGACACCAACGACGCTCCCGAGGTCGCCGTCGTCGACCCCGACATGATGGCTTCCATGCCCGCCGGCCTGACCGCTTCCACTGGTATGGACGCTCTGACCCACGCCATCGAGGGCTACACCACCAAGGGTGCTTGGGAGCTCTCTGACATGTTCCACTTTGAGGCTATTAAGCTGATCAGCGAGAACCTGCGTGACTCCGTCGCCGAGGCCAAGTCCGGTCAGCCCGGCTCCGGCCGCGAGGGCATGGCCCTTGGCCAGTATGTCGCCGGCATGGGCTTCTCCAACGTTGGCCTGGGCATCGACCACGCCATGGCTCACACCCTGTCTGCTCACTACGACACCCCGCACGGCGTCGCTTGCGCCATGCTGCTGCCGATCGCCATGGAGTTCAACAAGCCGGTTTGCGCCGAGCGCCTGGCCAAGGTTGCCGTCGCCATGGGTGTTGACACCACGGGTATGAGCACCGACGAGGCTGCCGACGCCGCTATCGCCGCCGTCAAGCAGCTTTCCGCCGACGTGAACATCCCGCACGTCTGCGAGGCCATGAAGGCTGACGAGATCGAGGTCCTGGCCAAGGACGCCATGGCCGACGCCTGCTTCCCGGGTAACCCGCGCGAGGCGACGCTCGACGACGTCATCGAGCTCTTCAAGAAGATCTGCCCGGCTGCCTAACCTGGTTCGGCGGGCCCCGCCCGTTAGCCCCAGAATCGTCCTCGGACATGTCGGAGGCCCCGCTGCGCACTACGTGCGGCGGGGCCTCCTTCTGTCCTGCGGAAAGATTCTGGGGCTAACGGGCAGGGGCCCGCCGGCTCGTTATCGTGGCGGG
>CABRDB010000106.1 GCA_902469555.1 uncultured Collinsella sp.
GACAAGCTTGGCCTCGCCGCCGATAAGCCCGCCGAGCGAACGCTGCGGATTGGCGATGGGGGCCGTGGTCTCCTCGCGCATGACGTCGAGCACGCGGCGCATGGCAGCGACGGCGTGGGCCTCGCCGGTCAGACGCGCCTCGCGAACGGCCATGACGGCGCCGATGCTGAGCCCCAGTTCCTCACACGCATCGAGCAACTGCTCGCCGTCGTCGAAGATTTCCTTGGCCGAGACGCCGGGGGAGAGCGACGAGGCAGAACCGGGGAGTTCGATAAACGTTGCGTAATCGACATTGTCGAGCTTGCGCAGCATGGGGACGACGGTGTCGTCGGGCGCGCCGTCGGTCTCAAAGACGGAGTAGGCCTGGCCGCCCACTTCGGTGCGGTAGGTGCGGCAGAAGGCGATGTTTACATGGGCGTAGGCGAGCAGGTTGGTGAGCGCGGCGAGTACACCGGGGACGTCCTTGTGCGCCACGAAGAGCGTGGAATACATGCCCGAGATGTCGACGCCGACGCCGTTAATGCGGCTGATGCGCATCTTGCCGCCGCCCAGGCTCTCGCCGCGGACCTGTGCCGTGGCGCCCGTGTCGTCGACCATGTCAATGTCGACGGTGTTGGGGTGGATGGACGCGTCGTCGCCCTTGATGTCAAAGTGATATTCGAGGCCCTGCTCGCGTGCGAGGTCGAAGGCCTGCTTGATGTTCTCGTCATCGGTGTCGAGGCCCAGTATGCCCGCGACGAGCGCACGGTCTGTGCCGTGGCCGCGGTAGGTGTGGGCGAAGGAGTTCCACAGGCCAAAGGTGACCTTGGTGATGCGACCTTCCAACAGGCTGGCGGCAACTTGGGCGCAGCGGAGGGCGCCGGCGGTGTGCGATGAGCTGGGGCCGACCATGACGGGGCCCAAGATCTCGAATGCCGAGGTCGTAGCTAGTGTTTGCGGCTTGCCTGCCATGGGTGCTCCTTTTCTATCCCGTCGTTCCGAGGGCTTTGGTATTTGGTCGCCTGCTCTACAGTCCTGGCTCGCACGGAGGCCACATTAAGTGGCCTCCGGCTCGTGCGGAACTCGCGACCGACCAAATACCAAAGCCCTCGGAACTAAGGATACATGGTAGAGGCGCGTGTGCTGCAAAATTCATTAGCTGGTGACGCAGCGTGGGCTCATATCGAAGCATCTTCACCACCGTTTAAATAAAAAGAAGTACCGGTTGGGAGCGGTACTTCTTTTTTAAGCGCTTATGTCGTTGAAACCTTGGCGGTTCTTAATTACAGGCCGCAGGCTGCTTTGAGTTCTTCGACTCGGTCGGTTTTCTCCCAGGTGAAGTCGGCGTCTTCTCGGCCGAAGTGACCGTAGGCTGCCGTCTTTTCGTAGATGGGGCGGCGCAGGTCCAGGTCGCGGATGATTGCACCCGGGCGCAGGTCGAAGGTCTTCTCTACGGCTTCAACGATCTTGTCCTCGGCAACATGTGCGGTACCGAAGGTGTCGACCATGATTGAGAGGGGTTTGGAAACGCCGATGGCGTAGGCAAGCTCGACTTCGCAGCGGTCGGCCAGGCCGGCGGCGACCACGTTCTTGGCGACCCAGCGTGCGGCATACGCGGCGGAGCGGTCAACCTTGGTGCAGTCCTTACCGCTAAAGGCACCGCCGCCGTGACGGCCGTAGCCGCCGTAGGTGTCGACGATGATCTTGCGGCCGGTGAGGCCCGTGTCGCCCATGGGGCCGCCCACGACAAAGCGACCGGTGGGGTTCACGTAGATGTCTGCGTTATCCCACGGCATGTTCTCGGCAGCCATGACCGGGGTGATGACGTGCTCGATGAGGTCGGCCTTGATCTTGCCCATGTCCTCGATCTCGGCGGCGTGCTGCGTGGAGATGACGATGGTCGTGACCTCGACGGGCTTGCCTTCCTCGTAGCGCACGGTGACCTGGGTCTTGCCGTCAGGGCGCAGATAGGGCAGGGTGCCGTCGTGGCGCACGGCTGCCAGGCGCTCGGCCAGGCGGCTTGCCAGGTAGTGCGGCATGGGCATGAGGGTCTTGGTCTCGTTGGAGGCGTAGCCGAACATCATGCCCTGGTCGCCGGCGCCGATCAGGTCGATCGGGTCGGTGGTAGCGCCGGTCTGGGTCTCAAACGACTCGTCGACGCCCTGGGCGATATCGGGGGACTGCTCGTGGATGAGGCTCATGACGCCGCAGGTATCGCAGTCAAAACCGAACTTTGCACGGTTGTAGCCAATGCGGCGGATAACGCCACGGGCGATTTCCTGTACGTCGACGTAGGCCTGGGTGCGAATCTCGCCGGCGACGATGACGGTGCCGGTGGTCACGAGGGTCTCGCAGGCGCAGCGGACGTTCTCCACGTTGGCAGGCACGCCGTTGGGGGCGATGTAGCCCTGCTCCTGGAGCTCTATTTCTTTGGCGAGGATTGCGTCGAGGACGGCGTCGCTGATCTGGTCAGCGATCTTATCGGGATGACCTTCGGTCACCGACTCCGACGTAAAAACAAAGGACCCGTGTTGGGGCGGGATGGAACGAAGTTCTTCTGACATGATTGTCCTTTCAAAAACGTGTCCCGGCGACCGTTACCATTCCGCCGGGCTCTCTATGCAAGGGCACATCATAGCGCGTAAATCAAACATTCACACCCTTTCCGCACCTACTCATTGGGGACAGGCTTAAATGACTACCCTTACCTAAGTGCCGACAGGTTGTCCAATGACTGGTCATTTAAGTCTGTCCCCAATGAGTAGGTCGGTGCCCTTTGTGCGGAGGTTGCTTTGATGCTTTATACTGGTGCGGTTAGACATCCATCCTGCAATCGAGGAGATATCCATGGCATCAGACGTTCGCGTCCGCTTTGCACCCTCACCGACGGGCAAGCTGCACATCGGCGGCGCCCGCACCGCTATCTATAACTGGGCTTTCGCCCGTGCTAACGGCGGCACGTTCATCCTGCGCATCGACGACACCGACCCCACCCGCTCCACCGACGAGAACACGCAGATCATCCTGCGCGCCATGCGTTGGCTGGGCCTGGACTGGGACGAGGGTCCCGAGGTGGGCGGCGATTTTGGCCCCTACGCCCAGACCGAGCGCCTGGACCTGTACAAGCAGGCCGCCCAGAAGCTTTGGGACGAGGGCAAGGCCTATCCCTGCTTCTGCACCAAGGAGCAGCTCGAAGCCGACCGCAAGGCCGCGCAGGAGCGCAAGGACCCCTTCCAGGGCTATCAGCGCCGTTGCCGCGATCTTGATCCCGAGGAGGCCCGCCGTCGCATCGAGGCCGGCGAGTCCTACGTCCTTCGCATCAAGGTGCCCGAGGACCGCGGCGACGTCGTCATCCACGACGCCGTCCACGGCGAGGTAACCTTCGACGCCAAGGAGCTTGACGACTTTGTCATCTTCCGTTCCGACGGCACGCCCACGTACAACTTCGCGACCGTCGTCGATGACGCCATGATGAAGATCACTCACGTCATCCGCGGCGACGACCACCTGTCCAACACCCCGCGTCAAGTCATGGTGTACGAGGCCCTCGGCGCTCCCGTGCCCACGTTCGCCCACATCTCCATGATCCTGGGCGCCGACGGCAAAAAGCTCTCCAAGCGCCACGGCGCCACCTCCGTGGAGGAGTACCGCGACGCCGGCTACCTGTCCGACGCCTTCGTCAACTACTTGGCGCTGCTCGGCTGGTCGCTCGACGGCGAGACCACGATCATCCCGCGCGATGTCCTGGCCAGCAAGTTTTCGCTCGACCGCATCTCCAAGAACCCGGCGACCTTCGACCCCAAGAAGCTCGACTGGGTCAATGCCGAGTACATCAACGGTATGTCCGACGCCCAGTTTGCCGATGAGATCATGGTCCCCGAGCTGCACGAGGCGGGTCTCATCGAGGGTAATGTCGAGTACGGCGAGGATTGGATCGACGCGCTTGCCGCCATTGTCAAGCCGCGCACCAAGATGCCTGCCGACGCCGTGACCGTCGCCGCTCCCATCTTCGCTACGGCCGAGACGCTCGAGTATGACGAGAAATCCGTCAACAAGGGCCTGGCCAAGGAGGGCATGGGTGCCATTCTGGATGCCGCCAAGGCCGCGCTTGAGGGTGTTACCGAGTGGACGGCCGCCAACATCGATGCCGCGCTTGAGCCGCTCCCCGAGCAGATGGACCTCAAGAAGCGCGTGGTGTTCCAGGCCGTGCGCGTCGCCGTCTGCGGCAACATGGTGAGCCCTCCGCTGGGCGAGACCATGGCGCTCGTCGGTCGTGACGACTGCCTGGCGCGCATTGACCGCGCCCGCACGATGGCGCTGTAATCGCTGCGCAAACGTATGTATCCGAGCCCCGTTCACTCAGAGCGGGGCTCTTGTTTCTGTAGACGTATGTGTTAGGAGGTGCTGGGACTATGGCCGAGCAACTGTCGCTGTTTGGTTCACCGGAACCGGAGGAAGCTCCGAAGTCCGCGGCTCCTGCCGCCGCCCCGGCGCAGCCCGAGCCCGCACCCGAACCCGTCGCCGCCTATGCGAGCGTAATCCTCGACATCCCGACGCGTGCACTGTCCGAGCCGTTTGCTTACGGCATCCCGCAACCCCTCGCCAGCGAGGCCCAGATCGGCTCCACCGTCCTAGTTCATTTTGGCAACCGTGCGGCCGCGGGCTACATCGTCGACATCGCGCCCGAGCTGGGCGACCTGCAAGGCAACAACGCCTTCGATCCTGCGCGCATCAAGCCCGTCGAGGCGATTCTCAGCAAACCGCTCTTTAGTGCCGAGGCCGCCCGCATCGCGCGTTGGATGAGCCGCGAATATGTCGCAACCCTTTCCGAGTGCCTGCGCCTGTTCTTGCCCCCGGGTGGAAGCCCGCGCGTGGTCAAGGGCGATGATGGCGTGCGGACCGTTGAGCGCCCCGCCGTTAAACCCATCCAAAACCGCTGGGTCATGCTTACGCCCGAGGGCTTCGACTATACGCCGCCCAAGACCGCAGTTCGCCAGCGTCAGCTCATCGAGGCGCTCCAGTGCGGGCCGGTCACGACGCGCGACCTCAACCTGCTTTATAACAGTATGTCGGCGACCATCAAGGCGCTCGAAAAACGCGGCGTCGTGGTGGTGGAGGAGCGACGTGCGTGGCGTGGATGCAGCGAGCAGACCACGCTGTCCTCGGCAAGCGGCAAGGCGCCGGTCGCACTTACCAACGGCCAGCAGCAGGCGCTCGCGCAGATTGAGCGCGCCCGTCTTGACGCCCACGGAGACGTGGTCCTTGTCGACGGCGTCACCGGCTCCGGCAAAACCGAGGTTTACCTTTCGGCGATTGAGCGCGTGCTGGCGGCCGGCCGTTCGGCCTGCGTGCTGGTGCCCGAGATCTCGCTGACGGCCCAGACCGTCGGCCGCTTCCGCTCGCGCTTTGGCGAGACGGTCGCTGTGTTCCATTCGCGTCTTTCTGCTGGTGAGCGTCTGGACCAGTGGGATATGGTCGCCAGCGGTGCCGCACGTGTGGTCGTGGGTGCCCGCTCGGCGCTCTTTTGCCCACTCAGCGACTTGGGCCTCATCATCATCGACGAGGAACACGAGACCAGCTACAAGCAGGGCTCCAGTCCGCGCTACCACGCGCGCGAGGTGGCGGCCGAGATGGCGCGGCGCTATCGCTGCCCGCTTGTGTTGGGCTCTGCCACGCCTTCTGCCGAGGCCCTCGACCGCTGCCGCCGTGGCACGTATAACGGTGCCACCTGGACGCGCGTCGAGATGCCCGAGCGCCCAAGACACGCCGTGCTGCCGACTGTCCGCATTGCCGACCTGCGCCGTGAGTTCTCGCACGGCAGTCGTTCCATGTTCTCAAAACCGCTGATGGAGGGCCTGGAGCGCGTGGTCGAGCGCCGCGAGAAGGCCGTGCTGCTGCATAACCGCCGTGGCTTTGCGCCGTTTCTGATGTGCCGCGAATGCGGCTGCGTGCCCACCTGCAACCACTGCTCCACCGCGCTTACGTATCACGAGCGCACACACACGCTGCAGTGCCACACCTGCGGTTCGTCTTGGCGCGTGCAGCCGTATCCCGCGCCCACGAGCCGTTGCCCCAAATGTGGCAGTCGCTACCTGGCAAAAATGGGTCTGGGCACTCAACAGATCGAGGACGCGCTGCACCAGATGCTTCCTGAGGATGTCGCCATTATTCGCATGGATGCCGATTCCACGCGCGGCAAGGATGCGCACAAAAAGCTGCTCGAGCAATTCGATGCGGCCGATTGCGCCGTTTTGCTGGGCACCCAAATGATCGCAAAGGGTCTCGACTTTCCCGAGGTCACGCTCGTGGGCGTGGTCAATGCCGACTTCGCCCTCAAGCTGCCGGACTTCCGCGCAGGGGAGCGCGCCTACGACCTGCTGGAACAGGTGGCGGGCCGTGCCGGTCGCGGCGATCGTCCCGGCGAGGTGATCATCCAGACCTACCTGCCCGATGACCCGGTAATTCGCGCCGTCGCTGAGCACGACCGTTCGATCTTTACCGACTACGACCTGGATCAGCGCCGCGACGCGCTGTACCCGCCGTTTGTTCGCCTGGTCAACATTTTGGTGTGGTCGGCGAACCGAGACGACGCGCAGGACTACATCGGGCGCATTGCAAAGCTTCTTAAGCGCCGTTGGCATGCCGCCGCGCCCGACTTTTTGCGGGCGGGCAGCGCGGTGCCGCAGGTGCTGGGCCCAGCTTCGTGTGTAATCGAGAGAGCCAAGGACCGTTACCGCTTCCATCTGCTTGTGAAGTCGCCCGTGGGGTACCATGTCTCTGATGATATCGACGCCTGCCTCAAAGAGGTGGGCTCTTTGCGCGGCGTGAGCGTGAGCGTTGACGTCGACGCCTATGATTTGATGTAACAACCCGAAAGGATGGCCATGGAAGCCAACGGAATCGTTCTGTCGCCCGACCCTCGTCTGCGCCAGGAGTGCGTCGTCATCGAGGAGATTACCCCGGCGATCGAGGCGCTTGCCGAGAAGATGAAGAAGATAATGTTCGAGAACGGTGGCTGCGGCCTGGCTGCTCCGCAGATCGGCGAGCTTATTCAGCTCGTCACCATCGACTGCGACTACAGCGACAAGAACGACTACGACCCGTACGTGCTCATCAATCCCGTTATCGTTGAGCAGAGCGACCATCTGGTGCCCTTTAGCGAGGGCTGCCTTTCCATCCCTGGCATTAGCTGCGAGATTGAGCGTCCCGACCATGTCGTCGTCGAGGCGTATGACTTGGATGCCAACCTTATTCGCTATGAGGCCACGGGCGATCTGTTCTGCGTGTGCCTGCAGCATGAGATCGATCACCTGCACGGTAACACCATGTTCGAGCGACTGAAGCCGATGCAGAGGATCAAGGCCGTCAAGGAGTACCAGGACGCCCTGGCCCGCGGCGCTCGACCGGGCGAGACGGAGTAGGTTTGTCCGTCCCCGGGGC
>CABRDB010000107.1 GCA_902469555.1 uncultured Collinsella sp.
CCCCCGCCGTAGACATGCGCGTCGCCCCAGGCAACCTTCATGCCGGGCTTCTCGCGCACGTACAGCTTGACGGGCGTCTTTTTGGGCGCGGTGGCGATGTAGTTGATAATCTCCTGTGCGTCCATCTCGGCTGCGTTGCTCATATGCTGTCTCTCCTTTGAGGGGGTATGGTTGATAACTAGTTAGGCGAACATGACCTGGTCGAAGGTGTAGAAGCCGGGTTCGCGGGTGATGAGCTTCTGCGCGGCTGCCAAGGCACCGTTGACGAAGATCTGACGGCTCGTGGCGCGGTGGGTGAGCGTGACCTCCTCGTCCTGGCCAAAGAAACTCACCTCGTGCACGCCGGCGACGGTGCCGCCGCGCAGCGAGTGCATGCCGATCTCCTTGGGGTCACGCGCGCCGCACATGCCCTCGCGGCCATAGACGGGGTGGTAGCCTGCCTCGGGCTCGGCCTCGACTACGGCGTCGAGCAGCAGCTTTGCGGTGCCGCTGGGGGCGTCGACCTTTTGGTTGTGGTGAGTCTCGACAATCTCGCAGTCAAAGCCGGGCAGCTCACGCGTGGCCTGGGCCACTAGATGACGCAGGGCTGCGATGCCGATGGAGTAATTGCCGGAGTGCATGACGCGGGCGTTCTGGCCCAGCTCACGCAGGCGGTCCATCTGCTCGGGAGTGTAGCCTGTGGTGCCCGAGACCAACGCCGCGCCCGTGCGCTCGACATAGGCGACGACGGCGTCAAAGGTCACGACGTTCGAGAAGTCGATAATCACATCGGCAGCCGGTGCGTTCTCGAGCTCGCCCAAATCGAAGCCAATCTGGGCCACAATGTCGAAAACGGGCTGTCCGGCGGTATCGACAATACCCTCGGCGGTAGTGCGGATGAGCGAGCCCATGCGGCCCGTTCCCATAATGACGGTCTTAATCAAGCAGACCAGCTCCCTTCAAAGCATCGGTAAGTGCAGCGCGCGTGTCGTTGGCCATGGGGCACAGCGGCATACGGTAGTTTGCCTCGATCATACCCATCTGAGCGAGCGCCTCTTTGACGGGGATGGGGTTGACCTCACTAAAGAGGGCGTTGATGAGCGGCTGACCGGCAATCTGGATATCGCGGGCGCGCTCCACGTCGCCGTCCAGATAGGCACGGCACATGTCGTGCACGAGCTGCGGCTGAACGTCTGCCCACACGCTGATGGTACCCGAAGCGCCTAGGCTCATGAGCGGCACGGTGAGGGCATCCTCGCCCGAGTACATGCGGAAGTCGTCTGACAGCAGGTGGGCGATCTTGGCCGCGTAGGCGACGTTGCCCGAGGCCTCCTTGATGCCCATGATGTTGGGGTGCGCGGCCAAGCGCTCTACGTTGCGCTCGCTGATGCCGCAGCCACAGCGGCCGGGGATGTTGTACAGAATGCAGGGGATGTCCACGGCGTCGGCCACGGTCTTAAAGTGCTGGTAGATGCCCTCTTCGTTAGACTTGTTGTAGTAGGGGGTAATGAGCAGCAGACCATCGGCGCCCAGGCCCTGGTAAGTGAGCGACTTAGTGAGCATGGTCTGCGTGGAGTTAGAGCCCGAGCCGGCAATAACGGGGACTCGGCCCGCAACCTGCTTGACCACTGCGGCGACAACGGAGTTGTCCTCGTCGTCGGTCATCGTGGCACTCTCTCCGGTGGTGCCCAGGGTGAGGATGGCGTCGGTGCCATTTTGCAGGTGGAAATCGATAAGGCGCTCGAGCGCGTCAAAGTCGACACTGCCGTCCTTTTTAAACGGCGTGACAAGGGCGACGATTGAACCCTCGAGATTGCGGATGTCCATGTTCTTCTCCTTCGCTTCCGCGATCTGGATGCGTTTGTTCCACTGAGCGGCGACGGCCAGGCGCTCGTCCTGAGCGCGGCGGCGGGCACTTTCGGCGCGCGACTTGGCCAGCAACTCTCGGCCGCACGGCAGCACGTCGAGCGTGGCAAAGTAGTCGCCCGGGCGCTCGGCGCGACGGATGAGGTCGGCCGAGCCATCGGGGCGCAGCAGGACCTCGGCGGAGCGCAGACGGCCGTTGTAGTTGTAGCCCATGGAGTAGCCATGCGCGCCGGTATCGTGGATTACAAGCAGGTCACCCATGTCGATATGCGGCAGCTCGCGATCGATAGCGAACTTGTCGTTGTTCTCGCATAGGTTGCCCGTGATGTCATAGGTGTTCGTGACGGGCGCTGTGGCCTTGTCGGCGCCGCCCGGCTGACCCATCACCGTGATGTGGTGGTAAGCGCCATACATGGCGGGACGAATGAGGTCGACGGCACTGGCGTCCACGCCGATATAGTCCTTGTAGATTTGCTTCTCGTGGATAGCCTTGGTGACCAGGCAGCCGTAGGGGCCCATCATAAAGCGGCCCATCTCGGTGCAGATGGCCACATCGTCCATGCCGGCGGGAACCAGGATCTCGTCGTATGCCGCGTGTACTCCCTCGCCGATGGCGCGAATGTCGTTGGCCTGCTGCTCGGGCAGGTAGGGGATGCCGACGCCGCCGGACAGATTGATGAAGGCGACGTGTGCGCCGGTCTCGCGCTCCAGGCGTACGGCAAGCTCAAAGAGGATGCGCGCGAGCTTGGGGTAGTAGTCGTTGGTGACAGTGTTGCTGGCAAGGAATGCGTGGATGCCAAGGTCCTCGGCACCCTTGGCCTTGAGCATGCGGAAGGCCTCGAAGAGCTGCTCGGTGGTCATGCCATATTTGGAGTCGCCCGGGTTGTCCATGATGCCGTTGGAGAGCTGGAACAGGCCGCCTGGATTAAAGCGGCAGCTGACCGTCTTGGGGATGGGTCCCGCAACACGCTCAAAGAACTCGATGTGGCTGATGTCGTCAAAGTTGACGATGGCGCCCAGCTTGTCGGCGAGCTCAAAGTCCGCCGCCGGCGTGTCGTTGGACGAGAACATGATGTCATGCCCCGTGATGCCCAGCGAGCGGGCGATCATGAGCTCGGTATAGCTCGAGCAATCGCAGCCGCAGCCGTATTCGTTGAGAATGGAGATGAGCGCCGGGTTGGGGTTGGCCTTGACGGCAAAGTATTCCTTAAAGCCCGGGTTCCATGCAAAGGCGTCGCGCACTTCTTGCATGTTGCGGCGGATGCCCGCCTCGTCGTATAGATGAAACGGCGTGGGGAACTGCTCGACGATATGCTCGAGCGTCTCCTTGTCCACAAACGGCTGCTTGGCCGCATATGCCTCGTTGGGAGTCAATGACATATCCCGTAAACCTCGCTATCCAGACGGCGCTACCTGCGCATCGAATCCACATAGCGTGGACCCAATGTCCGGATAGCGCTCCCGCATTGCTGCAGACAGTCCTGCGGGTGTTTCCCGCAGGCCCACCAGGCTGTTCGTGCCCGAAAAACCCAGTTCGGCGGGTTTCGCCTCCCCGCGGGGTCAAAGCCTGCCGGCTCGCCCGCGGCTCTTCGTGCCCGCGCCTCTATCAAGTGGTAACGACCCTACCACGTTGCACTTTACCAAACAAGAGTATTCGTATATAACGTTTAAAAAATGCAGGGATATGCTGGAAATAAGGGTGTAGCAATCTTGCGGCACAATAGATAGCAGCCGACGCGCACCTACGAAAGGAACCAATATGGCCGAGCTCCAAGAACTCTGTCGCTACCGCCGCGACTTGCACAGGATCCCGGAGCTCGACTTCGATCTTCCGCAGACGATCGCCTATATCGAGGGCGTGTTGGCACCGCTCACCTGCGAGGTGACCCATCCGTGCCCCAGCTGCGTTTGCGCTTTCTTCGATGCCGGCACGGGCGCCGCGCATGCCACGGCGATTCGCGCCGATATGGATGCGCTGCCCATTGCCGAGGCAACGGGGGCAGTGTTCGCTTCGACCCATCCCGGCAAGATGCATGCTTGCGGCCACGATGGACACATGGCCATGGCGCTTGCGGCGGCAACCTTTGTCGACCGTGCGATCCGTGAGCAGCCGGGCGCCATTAAGCGCAATGTGCTCTTTGTGTTTCAGCCGGCCGAGGAGACGACTGGTGGTGCCAAGACGGTGTGCGAGAGCGGCGTGTTCGAGCGCTACGGGGTGGATCGCATCTTCGGCTTCCACGTGTGGCCCGATCTGCCCGCCGGCACGTTGGCGAGCTGCTCCGGTCCGTTGCTGGCGCGTTCGAGTGAGACACACATTCATATCCATGGCACGAGCATCCATATCGCTAAGACCTATGGCGTTCCGGTCGAGGAGTCGCACGATGCGGCGCTGGCGGCTGCCAAGTTCTTGGTTTCCGAGCGCGAGCTCATGGACGAGTTGGGTGTCGACGAGCCCTGCATTGGTAAGTTCGGCCTGCTGCAGGCCGGCACCGTCTGCAATGCGGTGGCGGGGGAGGCCCATGTTGCCGGCAGCCTACGTGTGTTTACGGACGACATGTTCGGCCGCGCGCGCGAGGGCGTGCGCCGCGTGCTGGACGATGCCTGCGTCGCAACGGGCTGCACATATGACCTCGATTTTGCCGAGGGCTATCCGCCGGTCGATAACGACCCCGTGCTGTTCGCCCACATTGCGCCTGTCTTGTCCGAGCTGCAACTCGTGGATGAGCCTTTGCTGATTGCCGAGGACTTCGCTTTCTATCAGCGCCATCTGCCAGGCGTGTTCTTCCTCCTGGGTACGGGCGTGCCGGAGGGACAAGATAATCCGATCGATTCGGATGGCTGTCCCGCCTATGCCACGAGCGCCCTTCACACTGATACCATGCTCTTTGACGAGGAAATCCTACTCAAAGGCCTCGATGTCTACAAACGATTGCTTGGCTTGGAGTGACGATGGAACGACGCCGACAGTCTGCCGTATATAGTCCGGGTGGATGCGGATGCGGTTTGCTGCTGCTTCCGGTCATCGCTGTGAGCATTGGCGTGATGTTTGTGTTTGCTGGGCTGGCTGCGGCGGCACTCGTACTGTTTATCACCGCCATCGGCGTGACGGTCTGGCTGTGCCGTTCTCGCGAGCAGCGCCGCGCCGACGGTAAGACCAATGTCGGCTGGGTCGTCTTCCTGATCATTGCGTACCTATTGAGCATCAGCTACCTGGTGTTCTTTGTCCTAATGATGATCAGTGCCTTTACCGGGAAATCCGTCACGGTGGGTTGATGCGCTGCCAGCAGACGGTCACGCAAAGTGCGTTTGCTCGGCGTCTGGATAGCTGCATTGGCCGTTTACCGCAACCTTAGCTCTCAGCTAATGAATTCAAGTTCAATCCTTTCTACGATGTGCTGTGTGCCGGCACGGTAGCCGGATCGTAGGAAGGATGAATAATGGCAAAAGAGGGAAAGAAGCCGATCGGCAAGATTGTCCTGGGCGTCATCGTGGTGCTGGTTATCGTCGGTGCCGTGGGCTCTATGGGTGGCAATTCAACCGATTCGTCTGCGAGCGATTCGGCAAAACCTGCCGAGACGACACAGCAGGCTGAGGAGCAAAAAGAACCGCAAGAACCGTATACCATTGCTGACGAGGCTGAAGACACCTCCAATCAGTTTGCCTATAAGATCACGGGCACGCTGACCAATAACACGGACAAGGAAAAGAGCTACATTCAGATTGAGTATGTTCTGTATGATGCCGATGGCAACCAGGTTGGAACGGCTCTTGCAAACACCAATCATCTGAAGGCGGGCGGCTCCTGGAAGTTCGAGGCGCTGGGTACGGTGTCTCCCGACCAGGTTGCTAGCTGGGAGCGTTCGGACGTAAGCGGTTTCTAGCATGTTGCATGCACTGGGGGAGGTGAAGTCGTATGCCCGATAAAAAGCTGACCGAGGAGTTGCTCAATGAGCTTCTCGATGCGCCGAACATCGATGGCTATATCAGGGAGCACGACTTTGCCGCCCCGTCGCTTTCGGACTACCTGAAGCAGCTGCTGCAGGAAAAGGGCTTGGAGCGTTCGCGCGTGGTGCGTATGGCCGACCTCAACGAGACCTTTGGCTATCAGATCTTTACTGGTTCGCGCAATCCGAGTCGCAATAAGGTGCTGCAGATTGCCTTTGCGATGGCGCTGACGCTCAAAGAGGCCAACCGTGCACTGACGGCTGCCGGGGTAAGCGTCCTTAACTGCAAGGATCGCCGTGATGCGATTATCATCTTTTGCATCGATCGCGGGTGCAGCCTCCAAAAGGTCAACGAGGAGCTGTATCGCTTTGGCGAGGAGACGGTGAGTTAGCGGCTGATATCTGAGCCGGCGGAGCTGCCGAACAACGATGCAAACGAACGGGGCGCGGATGCCATGGGGTGTCTGCGCCCTGCGCTATGATGGAGGCTATGGATACTCAGACCACAACATATTCCGATGACGAGCTGACCGCAGCGCTTGCCGAACATCTGGCGTCGCTCGATCGCGACGACAGCTATCGCGTGGAGCGTGTACTTAAGCGCTCGTCCGTTGAAACAACCGAGCTCGTGTACTTTGAAGGAACCGGTGGTGGTTCGCTCGGCCCCTTTGTCCGTAAACGCATCGATGCCTCGGCTCAAATCGGCGGGGCATACGAGCGTCTGTTTGCCGCTCAGCGGGCAGGCAGGCGTTTTGAGCACCTGCCCAGAATCGTCGATTGTCGTCGTGTGGGCGACGAGCTCAACGTGGTTATGGAATACATCGAAGGGGAGACGCTCGGGGTGCTGGTGGACCGTCTGGGAGCCACCCCCGATTATGCGCGTGAATTGTATCCTGCCCTATGCGATGCCGTGGGCGAACTCCACGCCGGTTTTGCAATGGCGGGGGAGACGTCGGCGCCGGTGATCCATCGCGACCTCAAACCGTCGAATATCATCGTGACGGGTGCGAACTGTACGCTCGATGAGGGCCTGACGTTTTCGTCGCTGGTGATTATCGACTTGGGGATCGCGCGCGTATGGCGCGATGGCGCCGATGCCGACACCGTCAAGTTTGGCACGCGACCCTATGCGCCGCCCGAGCAGTATGGGTTTGGGCAGACGAGTGTGCGCAGCGACGTCTACGCACTTGGCGCCCTGTTGTTCTTCTGCTTGACGGGAGTCGACCCTAAACCAGGGCTCGACATGCGCGAGCAATGCGAGGCGCGTGGCATTCCCACTCCACTTGCCGATGCCGTCTGCATGTCGATGGCGCTCGACCCGGCCAAGCGTTTTGCGAGTGCGGAAGCGTTGGGACGGGCGACGCGCTCGGCATACGATCTGAGCCGCCCCGTGCGGCCTCCTACACCTGCGCCTGTCCGTACTCCGGCCTCGGAGACGGTGTTGACGCTCCAAGGGCTCCAGAACCCCGCAGGGCTTCCTAGGCCTGCCGCCTCCGCTGCATGCGGTCTGCTCTCTCGCGTTCCGGAGTCTCTGGGGCGCATTTGGAATGCGCTCGTCTGCTTCTCGCTACTTGTGTTCTTTGCCGGAAGTCACTTTGCCGTCTTTCACCCCACGGGAGCAAACCAAAGCTACCCGACGTGGCTTCTCATAATCGAGTATTTTTTCTTTGTCGATGGCCTTATGGTGCTTATGCATTTTGCGCTGCTCGATAAGCGCCGTCTTCGTCGGCGATTCGCACTGCTCGACAGCCATCGCGGCAAGAAACTCGCGAAACTCTGGCTCAAGGCATTGGGTGTGCTGCTCCTATGCATGATCGTCATAGTCGCGATTGCCAATGCGACCGGCGTCGTCGATACCTCCGCTACCTAAAAGAAAAGGGCCCCATTGGGGCCCTTTGCAGTTGCGCTTAGATGCGGTTCATCTGAGCGGCGACTTTGTTGTACCAGTCCTGCCACGTGGGCGGGCAGTACTTTTTGGCCGCTGCCGGGGTAAGGGTGGAGCCGTAGTTGGCGCCCAGATAGGCAACGTGAGCGGAGATGCCCTCGCTCCAGCTGCCAAAGCTGCGCCAACCGCCGCCACGGGCACTCCAGCCCCAGGCGTTGTAAGAATTGGCGCAATAAGCACCCTTGGTGCTCTCGATGCAGGCGATGGCGGGGGACCAACGGGGGTCGACACCGGTATTCCAAGCGGCGACGGCAAAGTTATAGCCCTGGCCTGCCATGGGGGAGCCGGCGAGATAATTGTCGATGCGGCCCGTCCACTCATTAATGAACGAATCGTAATCGGAGCTACCGGTATTGGCGTTGTTCACCGTGGTGTCGATGGTGGTGTTGGTGTTGGTGGCCTGGCTGCTGGAATTGCTGCCGCTTACGCCCTCGCCCGAGAGCTTCTCGGCGGCAGCGGCCTTATCGGCCTCAAGCTTGGCAAGCTCGGCGGCATTTTCCTGCTCGGCTTTTGCCTGTGCCTCGCTGCGGAGCTGCTGGGCCTGAGCCAACGCATCCTCGGCGTTTTTCTGCTCTGCCTCAAGCTGAGACTTGGCCTGCTGGAGCTCAGCCTTGTTCTGCTCGAGTTCGGTTTGCATGTTATTAAGCTGTTCGATCTCGTCGACGCTCGAGCTCGTGATCTGGTTGGTGTATTTGCAGGTCGTGATGAACTCACCCAGGCTCTGCGCGTTGACCAGGAAGCTCACGATGGGGTTGGTGCCCTTCTGATACTTGTACAGATCGCGCATGGCGGAGCTTGCTTTGGCCTGCTGCTCGGGAAGCTTAGCCTCGATTTCCTCGATGCTTGCCTCATTGGAGTCAATCTGCTTTTGCAGGTCATCGAGTTTGGTGCGGGCGTCGTTGTAGGCGCTCGTGGCGGCTTCGATCTTCTGCTGGGCTGCGGAAAGCTGGTCCTGCGTTGCCTGCGAGGCGGCATACGCCGCAACGGGGGAGAGCATCGGCGTGGCCGTCAGCGCAACGGCGAGCGCGGCGCTCGTGATGATACGAGCCGGCTTCGACGCAATGAGCGCTGCGGTGCGATGATTCGAATGCTGCATCCAGTCCCTCTGCAATCAATCGTAGGTTATGGTTCGAACGGTATTCTACTACTGCTTTCGACCTCAACTTGAACCTTAAAGGTTCCAAAGGGTCAAGTTGAACTTGAGACTTTGGCTTTGACCTGCAGTTATGATGAATTGTTGAGAAACCATAGAGTTCAACTTTAACGTTACGGGGGCCTGTTTGCGGACGGGCTTTCGGCCGTGAAAGCTATCTCAACAGGGGGTTTGCAGCTACAAGGCCCCATCGCGGTGAGTGCGGCCTTTATGCTGGATGATTACGTCGATTGCCATAGATACGGTGGAGCTTTGGGCACCGGCGGCTCGGCACGCTAGAATAAATCAGTTGCGCAAAGACCGCCCGTTGTGTGGGCAGTTCATGATAGGAAGTTTCCATGGCATTGCAGTTTACAGAGCGCGAGTTCATTCCCGTGCTGCTCGGAGGCGACATCAACGCCTATTCGGTGGCGCGCGCCTTCTACGAAGAGTACCAGGTCAAGAGTCTGGTCTTTGGCAAGTACCAGACGGGTCCCGCGTACCGCAGCCAGATTATCGACTACACGCCCAACGTGGATATCGACACCATGCCCGTGATGCTCAGGACCGTCAACGGCATTGCCCAAGCGCATGCCGATAAGACGATTGTCCTTGTGGGCTGTGGCGATAACTATGTTGCCCTTGTGGCTCAGGCCAAGGATGCCCATGAGTTGGCGGATAACATCGTCGCGCCTTACGCTCCCTACAGCATGCTTGAGCAGTGTCAGAAGAAGGAGATCTTCTACGAGCTGTGCGAGAAGCATGGCGTGCCCTATCCGCATACCTTTACTTTCACCATGGCGATGCTGAATGCCCAAGGCGAGGCACCTGCCGAAGTGCTCGACCAGATCGATTTTCCCTACCCGATGATTCTGAAGCCTTCTGACGGCATCATGTGGTGGCAGCACGAGTTCGAGGGCCAGAAAAAGGCCTATGAGATTGCCGACCGTGCCGAGCTGGAACAGGTCATTCGCGACTCGTATGCCAGCGGCTACACCGACGACCTGATCTTGCAGGATCGCGTGCCCGGCAACGACGAGTACATGCGCGTGCTCACCAGCTATTCCGACCGCAACGGAAAGGTCCGCATGATGTGCCTGGGTCACGTGCTGCTCGAGGAGCATCAGCCTCACGGTGTCGGCAACCACGCCTGCATCATCACCGAGCCCAATGACGAGCTCATGGGCGGCGTGCGCAAGTTGCTCGAGGACCTTCACTTTGTGGGCTATTCCAACTTTGACGTTAAGTACGACGAGCGCGACGGCTCGTTTAAGTTCTTCGATTTCAACACGCGCCAAGGTCGCAGCAACTACTACGTCACCAACAGCGGCTTTAACGTTGCCAAGTATGTGGTGGACGAGTATGTGTTCAACCGCCCGTTTGAGCCGGAGTTTGTGACGACGCAGGACGAGGCGCTGTGGATGGTCGTTCCCATGGCCGTCGTCGACAAGTACGTCAAGGATCCCGAGCTGCGCGCTAAGGTGCATCGCCTGGACAAGGAAGGCAAGGGCGCCGACCCTTCGTTTATGAAGGGCGACTTTGTCTTTAACCGCTGGCTGCGCATGTGGCACACCAAGCTGCGCCACTTTAAGCTGTTCAAGACGTATTACAAGTAGATGAGTGCGGCGCCCGTCCGGTTTACATCGGGCGGGCGCGGGTATGATACGCGCAATTGCGCAAGCGTCACCAAGGAGGCGGCGATGGAAAAGCTGGGAGTTATCGGCGGCATGGGCGCCGAGGCCACGTCGTATTACTACGACCAGGTGGTGCGCCATACGGCTGCTGCCTGCGATCAGGAACATATCGACATGGTGGTGCTCTCCAAGTCGACCATGCCCGACCGCACGCTTGCCATTAAGACCGGCGAGCATGCCAAGCTGCTGGCGACCATGAAAGAGTGTGCCCAGGCACTCGAGTCGCTGGGCTGTGCGCACATTGCCATTCCCTGCAACACGTCGCACTACTTCTACGACCAGATCCAGTCGTTTACGAAGGTGCCGATTATCCACATGCCGCGTGAGTCGGTGCGCTATGCCCTTGCGGGTGCGGTGATGGGGGAGTGCGAGTTCGACCCCAACCTGAGTATGCCGGCCGAGCCGGTGCACAAGATTGGCATTATGGGCACCGACGGAACCGTGGGCGCGGGCGTCTACGGCCGCGAATGCGAGGCTGCGGGTGTTGAGGTCGTCTATCCCAGCGAGAAACGTCAGAACGATGTGATGTCGCTTATCTACGATGATGTGAAAGCCGGACGTGAGCCCGATATGGATAAGTTCGACCGCGTGATGTGGGAGTTCGCCCGTAGCGGCTGCGACCGTGTCATTCTGGCCTGCACCGAGCTATCGGTGCTGCAGAAGTATCGAGAGATGCCCGAGATCACCCTCGATGCCATGGATGTCCTGGTGCGCGAATCCATCATCCGCAGCGGCGCCCCCTACCGCCTCTAGCTTCCGACCTGTCAAAAAGGGACAGGTTAATTTTGGTAGGTTTTATCTGATGAAACAGTAAAGGCCTCGGCTCGTTTGGTGCGAGCCGAGGCCTTTTGCGTTGGGCGGTTGCTGCCGGTGGCGAACTAGAACAGGAAGCCGATGGCGATGAGGGCGATGCTGACGATGAGCACGGCGATGTCCAGGCCCTTGATGGGGTAGCGCTTGTACGAGCTGGCGCGTGTACGCAGATAGAAGCCGCGCTGTTCTGCCGCCAAGGCTGTGGCATCGGTCTTGCCCACGCTCGAGATGAGCAGTGGCACGCACAGTGGCAGCATGAGCTTAAGCTTCTTGATGGGGTTCTTGGTGTCGTACTCGACGCCGCGTGCGGTCTGCGCTTCCATGATGGCGTTCATCTCCTGACCAAACACCGGCACAAAGCGTAGCGCCGTGGTAAAGGTGAAGGCATAGCGATACGGCACGTGCAGCACCTCGACGCAGGCGTTGGCAAGGTCGTTGAGCTTGGTCACCATGAGCATGAGGATGAGCGGTAACGCCACACCCAGCAGGCGCAGACAGGCCTTCGATCCTGTGATGAGGCCCGTGTCGGTGATAAAGCCCCACACAACGTTGCCATCGCGCATAAAGGCCAGCTGGAGCACCAGCATGATAAGCGCGAGCGGAATCAGCAACTTGAGCAGCGAGAACAGACGGTCGACGACACCGGCATAGGCACCCAGCGCAAGGGTGAGTGCCAAAAAGCCCAGCAGCGCCACGTAGGTGTCGGACAAGAAGATGCCGACGATGATGGCGGCGGCGAGGCCCAGTTTGACGACGGGGTTCAGGCGATGCAGTAGCGTATCGCCCGGCATGTAGTCGATGACGTTAACCACGGCGGACCATCTCCTTGGTAATTCGAACGACATCGGTGACCTCGCTCACCTGCGCAAAAGCGGGCGAGACGGAAGATGCCAGACGGCGCGAGAGTTCAATAACCTGGGGAGGCTCCACGTAGGCACGCCGCATGAGATCGATGTTCGAGAATAGCTCGTGCGTGCGGCCGCGGCCGAGGATGCGACCGTCGGCCATTACTACGATACGCTCGGCAAAATCCGAGACGACTTCCATATCGTGGCAGACCATAATCACGGCGCAACCGCGCTCGGCCATGGTGCGCACTGTTTCCATGACGGTCATGCACTCGCGGTAATCAAGGCCGCTCGTGGGCTCGTCGAGCACGACGATCTTGGGCTCAACCACTACGACGGAGGCAAGCGCCACCATTTGTCGCTGGCCGCGCGAAAGCGAGAAAGGTGCCTCATCGGCAGGCAGGCCAAAGCGGTCGATAACAAGTTGAGCACGACGCAGAGCCTCGGCACGGTCGATGCCGGCAAGCTCCAGGCCAAAAGCGACCTCGTCGAGTACGGTATCCTTGCAGATCTGGCGGTCGGGGTTTTGGAAGAGGGTTGCGACTTCGCGGGCGATGCGGCTCGTGGGAACGGCCGCGGTATCCAGTCCCGTGACGCGCACGCTGCCCGAGGCGGGCTTGAACAGGCCTGTGAGCAGCTTGGTGAGCGTGGTCTTGCCGGCACCGTTTTGGCCGACGATGCCCACGAGCTCGCCGGGATAGAGCGTCAGGTTGAGGTCGTGTACGGCGGCGCCGCCATTGGGATAGGCAAACTCAACATGGTCGAAGGTGAGTACGGGTTCGGCGTCCTTGGCATGAGGGCGCAACGACGGTGCATGCGGGGAGCCGGCGGGCGCCTGGGCTTCGCTGGCCGCGCGTGCGGGGTCGACGATGCCCGAAATCAGGCGCTCGGCCTCATCGACATCCAAGCAAGGGGTACCGCTTACCAGGCCATCGGCCTCGAGGCTATTGAAGATACGCGTGACGCGAGGGCAGTCGACGCCGATGGCACGGAGCTCGTCGGTATGCGCGAAGACCTCGTGTGGTTCGCCCTGCAGCGCGATTTCGCCATGGTTGAGCACGAGCACGCGGTTGCAGTACTCCGAGAGCAGCGCGACCTTTTGCTCAACGACGACGATGGTGATTCCAAGTGCGCGGTTTGCCTCACGCAGCGTCTCGAAGACCAGCGTGGAGCTGGCAGGGTCGAGTGCCGCGGTGGGCTCGTCGAGAACCAAGACGCGCGGACGCATAGCGAGAATGGCGGCGATGGCTACCTTTTGCTTCTGTCCGCCCGAGAGGGTGGCAATCTCGCGGTCGCGCAGGTCGCTGATGCCGACGGTCTCGAGCGTTTCGCTCACGCGCTGCTCGATCTGGTCATGGGGGACGCCAAAGTTCTCGAGGCCAAAGAGCATCTCGTCCTCGACGACCGAGGCGACCATTTGCGTGTCGATATCCTGCAGCACGCTGCCGACGATTTGCGACACGTCGGTCAACGAGACCTCGCAGGTGTCGTGGCCGTCAACCATGACGGACCCAAAGAACGTGCCGGTGTAGTGGTGGGGCACGGCGCCCGACAGGCAGGCGGCAAGCGTGGACTTGCCGGCGCCCGAGGGCCCGATGATGCCGATGAAATCTCCCTTGTTCACGCTGAGTGAGATGTGGCTGAGCGCCTGCTCGGTCTGCGTGCCACAGGAGAACGAGACATCGTCGACGTTGATGATCGTTTCCATGGATACCTTTCATAGTCATCGGGGACGTTCTTTAATGACTAGTCGTTTAAGAACGTCCCCAAGAGCTCGTTGTTTGGGACAGTCTTTGTTGGTGGAGTGCGGAGACGGCTTTACGAGGGGCCCCAGGTTGGCGCGAAAGAGGAGCGAAGCGTACTTGGGTACGCGAGCGACGAATGAACGCCAAGATGGGGTGGCTCATAAAGCCGAGCGGGTTAGTTGAGCTTCAGGGCCTTCTGAATGGGCAGATAGAGGGCGCCGACCAGAATGGCGTTAAAGACGGCGGTCATGGCGACGACGGGCAGCATAGCGGCGGCGAGCTCGCCGACCACGCCAAGCATGGCCATCTTGATAACCATGAAGATGACGCCGGAGACAAAGGTGGTCACGAAGGTAGCGACGATGGCGACGGCAGGCTTGACCTGACCGTTCTTGCCGGCGGCGTTGACGATGCCGGCCATGAGCATGGCGGCGATGCCCTCGGCGGCAAAATCGACGAACGGCGAAGTGGTGGTGATCTGGATCACGGCAGCCGAGATGAGGCCAATGACGAGCGCCTGGCCGATGTTGGGGCGAACGACCAGGATGGTGAGGCAGAAGGCCGAGATGATGAACTCGGGGCTGATCATGCCGCCCGAGATGCCCGAGATTGCCTTGCCGACGGTGAAGTTGAGGATGAAGCCGGCGGCGAGCAGGATGGCGAGCAGGACGAGGGCGCGGACATCGAGTTTGCCGCGGTCGGCGGTCTGGACGGTGCGGGGCTGGGCGGCGGTGTTCTGAGACATGGTGAAAATCCTTTCGGAATGGGAGTGCAAGAGAAAAGCGGAGGCGCGTGATGCGAATGCGATCGGGCTCGAGATAGAAAAAGGCCCCCGGTCGAAACCGGAGGCCTTCCAATCACCTAGAGCTAAAAAACAGGCGTGAGGGACTCACTGTCGACCGATCGTATTCGCATCACGCCACCACCAGTTGTTGAGAGAGTTCATCGTGTTCTTCATGTTGGTGGCTCCTTTCGTGATGCCGTGGCGCGGTCGCACCTAGTTGCTGTTGCGCTGCACTATAGCACAGCGAAGTGTGTGCGGGGAAATCTTTTTTAAAAAGATTTCAGGCGGGTTTCCCGCCGGTCAAAAGAGCGGGCTAAGCGGGCGAGGCTGCCATTGCTGCCTTGCCCGCTCAGCTAGGACGTTACTCCTTGTTGCGACGGTAGAGGAAGTAACCACCGGCGGAGATGACGGCAACGCCAGCGATGGCGAATGCAGCCACCATGCGGCCATCAAAACGATCACCGGTGGTGGGCAGGCCGCCCTTGGTGTTCGTTTTGTTGGTGGTTACTGTGGTTGTGGTGTCCGACTTGCCAGGCTTCTCAGGCTTGGTGGTGGGCTGCTCGGGCTTAGCGGGCTGCTCGGGGGTGCCGGGCTGCTCGGGGGTGCCGGGCTGCTC
>CABRDB010000108.1 GCA_902469555.1 uncultured Collinsella sp.
CCACCACGGCGGGCGCGGCCTCGCGTGCGGCAGCGACCACACGGTCTTTAATGCCCTCGACGAGTTTGCTCATTGTCTCTCCTCTTAGTTGTTGGACTCGACGGTTGCGGTGGTGTCGACCGCGTCCTCGAGCTGCAGATTCAATAGCTTCATGCCGTATTCCGGCACGTTGATATCGATGGGTTGGCCATACAGGTCGCCGGGGCGCACAAAGGCGATAACCGTCATAATGCGCGCCATGGTCTCGGGCGATTCGGTGAGCCCACGCTCAAACCAACGCTGAATCAGGCCGACCTCGGCACTCACGACGTAGGTGACGTAGTAGTCAAAGAAGGTGCCCAGCGCCAAGCCCAAAATGCCCGTCTGTGCACGCGGCACCACGGCCTCGCGTGCGGTATCGATGATCTTTTTAATAAAGGCGGGGTCGCCGCCCGGGCCCAGCAGGGCCCCGATAAGGTCGCGATTAGCCGCAAGATAGCGCAGCAGCTCAACCGAACCGGGTGCCGGCTCAAGATCATCGATGTTGTGATAGAGGTCGGGCAGCTGAGCTGCGGTGATGAGCTCAATGCGCTCACGGATCTCGGCCAGCAAGCCGTCCTCGATTTGATTGATAAAGTCGGGGATATCGCGGTAATGCGAATAGAACGTGCGACGCGTAAGGCCAGCGCGCTCGGTGAGCGACGCGACATTAATGCGCGAAAGGTCGCCGCTTTCGGCAAGCTCGCTAGCAAGTGCCTGGCGAAGGGCACGCTGCGAGCGAAGGGACCGGCGATCGCATTTCTCGAGCTGGGACAAGCGTCCTCCTTGTTACTCAGCCTGTGCGCTATTGCACAGTGCGAGTATTATTGCACACCGTGTGCATCAACACGTAAAGGCAATATTTGGGATGTGACGAAGGGGCAATCCTTTTGTCGCATTATTCGATGATGGTGCAGGAGTTCTGCTTATGCATGGTGGCGAGCATGTGTTTGGGGACGGCGTGAACCATGCAACTGCCGATGGTCGCACTAGCGGCGGCCTTAGCTGCATCGCTTGCGTTTTTGGTCGCGTAGCTGTGGCGGAAGCGCTTGAGCATGGCAATGTCGTTGCCGCCGTCGCCGTAAACCGCGACCTCGTCCTCGGCAATACCGTAGTAGCCCGCCAGCCAGGCCACGCTCTCGCCCTTGTTGCACGCCACGTCCGTGATCTCAAACATCACCGGATCGAACGGTGCGTTGACCACGCGGTCCGATCGCTCGGCCAGATATGCCTTAAGGTCGCGCTCCAGCTCGGACGAGATCACGCGACAGTTAATCTTGCACACGTCATGGCGCAGGATGTCACCGATCGACTGATCGAAATATTGCTCCTCGTGATACCCCCCACGTGCACGCATGCCGCGCATCACGATGCGCTTGATAGGACTGTCCTTTTTAAAGCCCGCCTGGTGCATCTCGAACGAACCGCTCGAGAACATGCCATCGGGCGTGGAGCAATCAAAGCAAATGTCCGGGAACGCCTTGAGCAGCTCCTCGGTAATCTGCGGATCGATGGTCCAGGTCTTGAGCACCTCGCCATGGCTGTCGCGCACGATGGACCCGTTGGAGCAGCAGGCGTCAAGCGCCAGGCCCGTAAAGCCATGCTCGCCGATCGGCAGCGTCGAGCGTCCGGTCGCGGGAACCACATGCAAGCCAGCCTCGGTCAGCTCGCGAATGGCACGGCGGATGGTCCCATCCGCCTCATGCAGGGCGTTCAGCAGCGTTCCGTCTAAGTCACTCGCAAACATCTTGATCATGGGCATGCCTCTCCTTCGTCTGCACGATATTGTAGACGAGAACGGGCGCGCCCCAAGAGAGGCACGCCCGTCAGGCGAAAGATTGTCCTACACCGCAGAGGGGCCATGTTCGCCGGTGCGGATGCGGATAACCTCCTCGACCGGCTCGACCCAAATCTTGCCGTCTCCAACGGCACCGCAATCTTGGAAACGGCGCGGCAACGGGCGCGAAACCAACGGGAAATACGCGAGCAAGGAAGCCGCGAGCGCGCCCGTCCCGGCTAGCGCCGGAACAGCTCGCGGGCTCGGTCGCGGAGGTCGGTAGCTCGGATGACGCCCTCGTAGCGGTTGATACGCAAGCGCGGGAAGGCATTGAAGAAGCGCAGGTCGCGGCGGCTGAGTGACACGCTCGGCACCGGACGGCTTATGCCCTTGCCGGCAAGGCGACGACTGAGCGACGGACGCGGCATGCTCGGCGCGGCATCGGCCACGCGGCGGGCAGCAAGTGCCAGGCCGCGAGCACCATCCGCGATAAACGTCGGCATCGAAGCCTTCTCGCACAGGGCATCGAGCGCGGCGTCACCCAGCTCGGCCAGCCACGCGTTAACGGCACGGCTGCGGATATGCGTCTGCGCCACCGAGTCGATCGCCGAATCGGGAATACGTTCAAGCATGGAATCAGACGCATCGGCAAGCGACTCGTTGATGCGGTCGGCAAGGTCGGCCCGGACGCGCTCCAACTGATCAGACAGGCGGCGCCAGCTGGCCAAAGAGCACACTGCGTCGACCATCATCGCGACCGCGACGATAAAGGCGGACAGCCGCACAATCAGCACCGGCAGATGGCCAAGCAGCCCCAGCAATGCCGGCTCCACTAAACGGCAAATGCACAACGCACCCAAGCCAAACGCGCAGGCCCAGTACAGACAGATGCGTCCGTGCAGGTTAAACGGCAGGTGCGAATAGTCCCAAAAGCGAGCGCCCGTTGTTTTTTCCAGCAGCACGCCTACGCTGTACTCAATCACGCTGCATACGAGCGCTGCAGCGACAAACTGGCTCGGGGCATCCGGAATCCCGCGCAACAGCAGCCAGCAGGCAATGCCGCCCACACCATAGATAGGACAACACGGCCCCAGCAAAAAGCCGCTGTTGGCAAATCGTCCGTGATTGAGCATGGCGCAGACCGTCGACTCCCACGCCCAGCCGCAAAACCCGTAAAAGGCAAACGAGAGCACCAGTGCCGAAAGCGGGCAGACGGCAAGCGTCGCGCCGCCAAACGCCATGTCAATCGCGGTCCCCACCGTCTACTCTCTCCTCTTTTCGCTCGAATCTTTGCTCGAGCCGTCACTCGAGCCCTCGTTCGAATCGTTCGCGCCGCCTTTGCGCGGTAGACGGCAGGCGACCGTCTCGCGCAGAGCACACCACTTATCAGCCAGGCACACAATCCATGCCTCGCGACACGTCGGCGGCACCGGTACCAGCGGAAACATATGGCGCGCGATGATATTCCGCTCGCGCGGCGTCAGTTCAAAATCTTCCTCCGCACGTGCCAGGGCAAAAAACGGGTGGCGAAAGCCATGCAGCCGATGGCTTGGATCGGAATCGTGCCAGTCATAGAGAAAGTAATCGTGCAGCAGAGCCCCGCGCAGCAGCGAGCCGCGGTCGACGGAGATACCGACGCGGCCCAGGCGCTCGGCAAAAGACAGACTTGCCCGCGCCACTGAGGTCACATGCGTATACACCGTCACATCTCCATGCTGGATAAACTCGCGCGTCAGGTCCAGACGACCCGCCTGTGCCAGTTGACGGGCAGCATGGTCCACTTCGCACGCGATTTTCTCGGCACGAACGACATCGGACATGCTGCCTCCTTCCAGCGGCTCACGGCGACAAGCCACGGCCTGTGCACAATCGATAAAAACATCATGGAACACATCAGTATGGCATCGGACAAAACGTTTTGCCCCGCCAGTTGGCGAATTACCGCGCCGCCGTCACATATCAAACGCCAAAATGTGCGAGACTGTTTTGTGCAATTGTGCCGGCCGAGGGAGTGCCGGCGCACGATTCGCATGGAGTAACCCACAACGATGCTGCTTACGCAAACGACAACGCCCGAGGACGTCAAGGCTCTCGACCGCGCCGAGCTTCCGCTGCTCTGCGGCGAGATCCGTCAGGCAATCCTCGAAAGCTCCGCCGCCGTCGGCGGGCACGTTGCCCCCAACTTGGGCGTCGTTGAGCTTACGGTTGCGCTTCATCGCGTATTTAACTCCCCCATCGACAAAATCGTCTTTGACGTTTCGCACCAGACCTACGCCCACAAGGCGCTGACCGGGCGCGCGTACACTTATATCGATCCGGAGCGTTATGGTGAGGCTTCTGGCTTTGCCAATCCCGACGAGTCCGAGCACGACCTGTTCGCCATGGGCCATACCTCCACGTCGGTGAGCCTGGGCTGCGGCCTGGCGCACGCTCGTGACCTGGCGGGCGATACGTATAACGTCATTACTGTTATTGGCGACGGCTCGCTTTCGGGCGGCCTGGCGTTTGAGGGCTTTAACAACGCCGCCGAGCTCGACAGCAACCTGATCATCATCGTCAACGACAACGACCAGTCCATCGCCGAGAACCACGGTGGCCTCTATCGCAATCTGGCCGAGCTGCGCGCCAGCAACGGCACCTGTGAGCGCAACGTTTTCCGCGCGATGGGGCTCGACTACCGCTATCTGGACGCCGGTAACGATGTGTTGGCCCTCGTCGACGCGCTGCAGGAACTGCGCAATATCGATCATCCCATCGTACTGCACGTCTCCACCGCCAAGGGCAAGGGCTTTGAACCGGCCCAGAGCGACCCCGAGCGCTGGCACCACGTTGGCCCGTTTGACATGGCGACTGGGCGCAAGCTCTGCCCGGGCCATCCGAGCGAGCCTGCGCCGCGCACCTATGCCGACATTACGGGCGAGGCGCTCAGCGCCGCCATCGAGCACGATCCGCAGGTCGTGGGTATCACGGCCGCCACGCCCTACATCATGGGCTTTACACCCGAGCTTCGCGCTGCCGCCGGCAAACAGTTCGTCGATGTGGGCATTGCCGAGGAGCACGCCGTGACCTTTGCCACCGCGCTTGCGCGCTCGGGCGCCAAGCCAGTCTTTGGTGTGTACGGCACGTTTTTGCAGCGCGCCTACGACGAGCTGTGGCACGACCTGTGCCTCAACGATGCCCCGGCGACGATCCTGGTGTTTGGCGCATCAATCTTTGGCACTACGTCCGAGACGCACCTCTCGTTCTTTGATATTTCCATGCTGGGCGGACTTCCCAACATGCACTACTTGGCGCCGGCCTGCATGGAGGAATACCTGTCCATGCTGAGCTGGTCGCTCGACCACCGCGAGCATCCCGTGGCGATCCGCGTACCGGGCATTGGCCTGGTTAGCCGCCCCGATTTGGCGCCCGCCGAGGACACCGACTACAGCGCCGTTCGCTACGACGTGGTACGTCAGGGCCGCGACGTTGCCGTGCTCGCGCTTGGCGATTTCTTTGAGCTGGGCGAGCGCGTGGCAAATCGCTTGGCTGCCGAGTACGGCATCGAGGCCACGCTCGTCAACCCGCGCTTTGCAACCGAGCTCGACCGCGAGTTCCTCGACAGCCTTGCCGCCGAGCATCGCGTTGTCGTCACCCTCGAGGACGGCATCTTGGACGGCGGCTGGGGCGAGCGCGTGGCGTGCTACCTGGCCTGCACGCCCGTGCGCACGCGCACCTTTGGCATCGCCAAGGGCTTCCCCGACCGCTACGACCCCAACGAACTGCTCGCGCAGAACGGCATGACGGTCGAGAACATGGCCGCCGAAGCCGTGAGACTACTCAACGAGTAAGAAAACCTCCGCAAGGGAAGCATCCCTGCGGAGGTTTTTGTTTTCACAGCTCAATTATCTCAATCTGTAACATCTAGGGCCCGAATTCCCGTCTAACTGTTACAGATTTAGATAAGACGTCTTAGTCCCAGACCTTTGTCTCAATCTGTAACAGATAGAGACCTTTTGGCCGTCCAGATGTTACAGATTGAGACATTCGAATTCCCCTGAAGAGAAAATCTCAATCTGTAACAGTTACTCGGTAAAAACGGCTGCAGATGTTACAGATCGAGACAAAGCAGCAAGGCAACTAACGGTAGCTGTTCTTGAGAATTTTGACGGCGTCGGGGTCGGTCAGCGTCACGGGGTCGTGGCTGAACAGGACGCCGTTGGTCGTCAGAGCGTTGTGCGCGATGGCCGGCAGCTCTTCGACCGTAATCCCCCACTCGCTCATGGCGAGGTCTGCCACATGGCAAGCCTCCATCAGGCGCGTGAGCTCAATCACAAAATCGTGCGGATCATCCGCGGCGGCATTGCCCATCAGACGCGCCATGTCGATATAGCGCTCGGGTGCGGCACCATGATCGATCATCCACGTGTGATAGGCACGGGCGATCATAATGAGACCGGCGCCGTGCGGCAGGTCGTGATGATGCGCGCTCATGCCATGTTCAAGACCATGCGAGCCCGTGGTGCCCGAGGCATCCATGGCGTAACCGCCGAGCGTGTTGGCAAACGCAAGGCTCGAGCGCGCCTCCAGGTCATCGCCATTATTGACGCACGCAGGCAGCGCCACGGCGGCACGGCGAATGCCTTCGCGGCAAACCATGTCACCCATGGGCGTGTTGGTATTTGAGATGTAGCACTCAACGCAATGGAACAGGGCGTCGAATCCCTGATAGGCGGTCAGACGTGCCGGAACGCTCACCATAAGCTCGGGATCAACGATCGAAAGTACCGGAAACAGGCGCGGATCGCCCAGGCGAAGCTTCTCATCATTGTCCTCGCAGGACAGGACACCGCCCGCATCGACCTCGGAGCCGGTACCCGCCGTGGTGGTCACGCAAACAAGCGGCAGCGGATCGTTAGGGATGGACAGGCCGAGCGCAGTGCCACCATTCACAAAGTCCCAGATGTCACCGGGGCACTCGTTGCCCTCGGCATCGGTATGCGGGTTGGTCGCCACCGCGCAGATGCCCTTGCTGCCGTCCATGACCGAACCGCCGCCGAGCGCCAGCACAAAGTCACAGTCATGGGTGCGCGCCATCCAGCCACCTGCGTTGACGGTCTCGCGCAGGGGGTTGGGCTCAATGCGATCGAACAGCTCGTGCGCCACGCCGGCGCGTTCGAGCTCGACCTCCAAACGTCCCAGATATCCAAAGCGCTTGACCGAGTTGCCACCCGTGGTAACGATGAGCGCTTTGGTGCCGGGCAGCTTCTGCGCGCCCAGCTCGCCCAATTTGCCCGCGCCAGACAACACCTTGGTCGGTGCGAAAAACGAATAACCGTTCATACGCGATCTCCTTACTTATATATGCGTCGCATTGCCGCCATTATAGCGACCGCTGCGAGCGATCATGCCGTCGGCAAAACGCTATCTCAGCCATAATAATCGACGTTTCCCCAGGTAAAACCTACCAAAATAAACCTGTCCCTTTTTGGTAGGCACAATAACCCATAAGGTAAGTATGTTTCTGGTTTATTTCGTGTTGACCCATTTGAGCGCGATAGGGTATAACTCTACTCAACCGCTAGGGATTTTATTGAGAAAGGTGTTCTACCATGAGCAAGAACCTCTCCCAGCAGGTCGTTCTCGACCGCCGCGGCTTCGTTGCCGCCACCTTCGCAACCGTCGCCGGCCTTGGTCTTGCCGGCTGCTCCGACACCAGCGCCGAGGCCGACAAGGGTTCCGCCGCCGGCTCTTCCAAGAGCTCCGAGGATACCGAGGCTTCCACCACGCTCGACGCTAAGGCATTCGACAAGCTCGTCAACGACGGCCCCAAGGCCGATGACGATGCCATCGCCGCCAGCACCTGGGCGACGGCCGTCAAAGACGCCGGCGTCTTTAAGATCGGTGGCGTTCAGACCTCCACGCTTTTCTCCCTCCTCAACGAAAAAGACGGTCAGACCCGTGGCTTCGATGCCGGTATCGCACAGCTCCTGTCCAACTACATTCTGGGCGAGAACAAGGTCGAGATCACCCAGGTGACCTCGGACACGCGCGAGTCCGTCCTGCAGAACGGCCAGGTCGACGCCGTCTTTGCCACCTACACCATCACCGACGAGCGCAAGAAGCTCGTCTCCTTTGCCGGTCCCTACTACTACACCCAGCAAGCCATCCTGGTGCTCGCCGATAACGACGACATCAAGGGCGTCGACGACCTGGCCGACAAGAACGTCGCCGTCCAGTCCGGCTCCAACGGCCCCGCCATCCTGGAGGAGTTCGCTCCCAAGGCCAGCCAGCAGGAGTTCAAGACCGACGAGGAGGCCCGCCAGGCACTCCAGCAGGGCCGCGTTGACGCCTACGTCATCGATAACAACATGCAGCAGAGCGCCCTGGTCCGCGAGCCCGGTAAGTACAAGATCGCCGGCAAGCCTTTCGGCAGCAAGGAGCCTTATGGTATCGGCCTGCCGCTCGATTCCGACGGCGTCGCCTTTGTCAACGACTTCCTTAGGAAGATCGAGGACGACGGCACCTGGACCGAGCTGTGGCAGATCTGCATCGGCGACCGTACGGGCGACACCAATGTTCCCGAGCTGCCCGAGATCGGCGCCTAGGCAGCGAGCCTGGTAACAGCCGCAACGAAACCATACGGAAACGCATGATGCGCTTTATTGCGGTAAACTGTTTCCTCACTGAGTTGTCGGGGCTTCCGTACACACGGGAGCCCCTTTCCTTACCGGCAGGAGGTCCGCATGAGTCTCTCCGAGCTCTGGTCGCTCTATGGCCAGAACTATATCGACGCGCTGCTAGCAACCTGGGGCATGACGCTTGAGTCGTTTGCCATCGCCATGGTGCTGGCCGTCGCCGTCACTGTGATGCGCGTGTCGCCGCTCAAGCCGCTGCGCGTCTTTGGCGACCTGTATGTCCAGGTCTTTCGTAACATCCCCGGCATCGCGCTGCTCATCATCGTCGTCTACGCGCTGCCGCCGCTCAAGGTCGTCCTGCCCTACCGCACCTGCGTTATCGTCGCCACGGTCCTTTTGGGCTCGGCCTTTGGCTCCGAGAACTTCATGAGCGGCATCAACACCGTTGGCGTCGGCCAGGTAGAAGCCGCCCGCTCGCTGGGCATGAGCTTCAACCGCATCCTCGCCAAGATCGTGATTCCGCAGGCACTGCGCTCGAGCGTGCTGCCCATGACCAACCTCTTTATCGCCGTCATGCTCACCACCGCGCTCGGCAGCCAGGTGCCGCTTAAACCGCAGGAGCTCACCGGCGTGGTGAGCTATATCAACACGCGCTCACTTGGCGGCGTCGCCGCGTTCTTTATCTCGGCGCTCGGCTACCTGGGCACGGCCTTTGTGGTGAGCCACATTGGCAACTACATCGATAAGAAGGTGAGGATCCTCCGATGAGCAAGCATTCCTCCCCTGCGCTTACCATGCGCGATGCGCTCTACGAGGCTCCCGGCCCCAAGATGCGCGCCAAGATTCGCATCGGCACCGCCATTTCGCTCGTTGCCGTGGCCGCGCTCGCCGTCCTGGTACTGCAGCGCTTTTATGTGACCGGCCAGCTTTCGGTCCACTATTGGTATTTCTTTACGCACCTCACCACCTGGAAGTTCCTGCTTGCCGGCTTTGAGGGCACCGTTAAAGTCGCGCTCACCGCCGGCGCCATCGCACTGGTGCTGGGCTTAGGCCTCATGCTCGGCCGCACGAGCGACATCAAGCCGCTGCAGCTGGCCTGCCGTGTGCTCACCGACTTCTTCCGCGGCGTGCCGAGTCTGCTGTTCATCTACTTCTTCTTTTTGGTGCTGCCTCAGTACAAGATCGCGCTGCCGTCGTTTTGGATGCTCACGCTTCCCGTCGCGCTCGCTGCAGCCGGCGTACTTGCCGAGATTTTCCGCGCCGGCGTCAACGCCGTACCGCGCGGGCAGGTCGAGGCGGCCCAGGCGCTCGGTCTCTCCAAGGCTAAAATCACCTTTAAAATCGTATTGCCGCAGGCTATTCGATTTATCATTCCGTCGTTGATTTCGCAGCTCGTGGTCGTAGTCAAAGACACCACCGTCGCCTACGTGGTGAGCTACCCCGACCTCATGCAAAATGCCCGCGTGCTCATTACCAACTACGATGCCCTCGTGTCGGTCTACCTGGTAATCGCGGTCATCTATATCCTCATCAACGTCGCGATTAACAAGGCTGCTGTCTACGTTTCGCACAAGACCGGCGCGACCATCATCCGCTAACGCTTTACCATTTCGAGTCATAAGGAGCCGAGCACCATGGCACAGAGCACTTCTTCTACCGGCAATCAGCCGCTGATTGAGCTCAAGCACGTCGATAAGCACTATGGCGACCTGCACGTTCTCAACGACATCAATCTGTCAGTCGATCGCGGCGAGGTCGTCGTTGTGATCGGCCCCTCGGGCTCGGGCAAGTCGACCATGTGCCGCACCATCAACCGCTTGGAGACCATCGACTCGGGCGAGATCCTCATCGAGGGCGAGCCCCTGCCGCAAGAAGGTAAGGATCTTGCCCGCATGCGCGCCGAGCTGGGCATGGTGTTTCAGCAGTTCAACCTGTTCGCACATATGACCGTACTGCAGAACGTCATGCTGGGGCCGGTCGACGTGCTGGGCGTGTCCAAGGAGGAAGCTCGTGAGCGCGCCATGGACCTGCTGAGTCGCGTGGGCGTGGCCGAGCAGGCCGACAAGGTGCCCGCACAGCTTTCGGGCGGCCAGCAGCAGCGCGTGGCCATCGCCCGTTCACTTGCTATGCAACCCAAGGCCATGCTTTTTGACGAGCCCACGAGCGCCCTTGACCCCGAGATGATCAACGAGGTGCTCGAGGTCATGGTTCGTCTGGCGCAGCAGGGCATGACGATGATCGTCATCACCCACGAGATGAACTTTGCCCGCCGCGTGGCCGACCGCGTCGTCTTTATGGCCGACGGCCAGATCGTGGAGACCGGCATGCCCGACGAGTTCTTCGACCACCCCCAGACCAAGCGCGCCCAGGACTTCCTCAACTCCATCAAGGGCCACTAGCTCAATTGCCATGTTCGCTCGCCATGACCATCCAAACTCGAAAGTTACACCTATGATCGGAACTCGCACTTCATCGTCATACACCCCGCACGTCGACATCGCCCCCGCCAACCGCCCACTCATCCTCGTCGCGCCGCGCTGGGAAGAGGCGAAGCCGTTTTTGAGCGAGACGCTCTCCCCCAACGAGGAGATCGCCAGCGTCTTTGTCGATGCCATCCTTGCCGCCGGCGGCCTGCCGCTGCAGATGTCCATCACCGAGGACATTGAGGTCATCCGTCATTACGTCGATATCGCCGATGGCATCGCCATTCCCGGCGGCCCGGATGTCAACCCCAAGCGCTGGGGCGACGATCGGCCCTACGACCCCACCCTCTGCTGCGAGATCCGCGATAGCTTTGAGTTCAAGCTGGTCGACGAGGTGCTCCGCGCCAAAAAGCCGCTCTTTACCACCTGCCGCGGCACACAGCTGCTCAACGTCGCCACCGGCGGCACCCTGTGCATGGACGTGCCGAGCCTGGGTGCGCGCGAGGGTCGCACGCAGTGGCGTCACACTCACGTGCTCAACGATCCCGTGCACCCCGTCGAGGTCGTGCCGGGCTCGCTGCTGGAACGCGCGGTTGGCGGGCACAGGCTAATCCAGACCAACTCCGCACACCACTGCTGCGTCGACCGTCTGGGTAAGAGCACGCGCTTGGTCGCCAAGGCAACCGACGGCGTTCCCGAGTGCATCGAAGTCGAAGGCCAGCCTTTCTGCCTGGGCGTGCAGTGGCACCCCGAGTACACCTGGCAGACGCTCGAGACCGACTTTAACCTGTGGAAGTCGTTTGTCGAGGCAGCGGCAAAGGTCAAGCAGGCTCGCTAGTTCACGGACAGCACAACAGACAAGGGCGCCCCGCCGGCCACATGGTCCGACGGGGCGCCCTATTACCTATATGCTGCCGGCACGCAGCCCAAGGCCCGCAAGCTCTTATTCGGCCGCCTCGCGCAGGGCCGACATCGTAGCCGCATATTGCTGCTGCAACGCATGCATTCCCTCGCGAGCGCCGTCAACAGCATCGGCGCCGCGCAGCGCTTCGGTCACCACGACCGCTGGCTCGTACAGATTATCGAATCCCAGGTTCTGGCTCACGCCCTTGAGCGTGTGCGCTGCCATAAACGCTTCCTCGGCGTCTCCTGCCGCCATGGCAGCTTCCAACTTGTCCATGCTCTCGTCATCTAAAAACTTGAGGGCAAAGCGGGCAAGCATTTCCCCGCCCATCAGCCGAGCACACGCGTCATCATAATTAGCGCCGATCTTCTCATACGCCTCACGCATGGAAATCATGGATTAAAAACTCCTTTGGTCAAACTAAATCGTGGGAAACGCAACGACGTCAGCGGGGCGTGCCAACGTCTCGGCAATTTGGTCTTGCACCTCGAGCAGACAATCGAGCAGCAGCGGGTTAAAGGTGCCGCACTTACCGTCCAGGATCATCTGGATCGCCTCCTCGTGCGGGATAGCGTCCTTGTACACGCGCACGCTCGTCAGTGCATCGTACACGTCAGCCACCGAGACCACCTGCGCGGCGATGGGGATATCGTCGCCCTTAAGGCCATCGGGATAACCCTTGCCGTCCCAGCGCTCGTGGTGCCAACGCGCAATCTGGTACGCATATTCCATAAGCGCATTGCCGGCGTGATGGCTACCCAGCTCACGCAGCATGTCGGCGCCGATCGTGGTATGCGTCTTCATAATCTCGAACTCCTCGGGCGTAAGGCGTCCGGGCTTGTTGAGAATCGCATCGTCAATCGACATCTTGCCGATATCGTGCAGCGCCGAAGCCAGGGCAATCGTGGAGCGCTCCTCATTGTCGAGGGAGATCGTGCCGCCATGCTGGACCAGACAGCCAAGCAGCAGCTCGGTCAGCTTCTCGATGTTCGTAACGTGCCTGCCGCTCTCGCCGTTACGAAGCTCCATGACGCCGGCCATGATGTCGATGAGCATGCGACTGTTCTTGACGCGCTCGTTGTACTGCTGGGACAGCAGGTTCGTCAGGCGGCGCTGTTTAGCGTATAGGCGGATGGTGTTGCTCACACGGCGGCGCACGACACGGGAGTCAAACGGGCGGTTGATATAGTCCGAGGCGCCCAGCTCGCACGCGCGCAGAACCATATCATCGGAATCTTCGCTCGAAATCATGATGACAGGCAGATTGTCGATGCCCGATCGGCGCGACAGACCGGCCAGCACCTCAAAGCCGCTTATGCCCGGCATGACAATATCCAGCAGCACGAGCGACAGCTCATCGCCATAGCGGTCGACCATGTCGAGCGCCACGCGACCGTTATCGGCCTCGAGGATGCAATACTCGTCCTTGAGCATCTCATTGAGAATGACTCGGTTCATCTCTGAGTCATCGACAATAAGCACCAAGGGCTTTTCGCTTTGGAAGGCCTCGATGGAATCGGCATCGGTCACGACCGTACCGGCTTTTGCCTTAGCGCGGCTCAGTAACTGGACAGCACGGCCAACGCCCTCATCGACCGTCTCGCCATGAATGCGAACGCCGCCAACACATGCCGTCAAGCTCACGTACTCATGGCCCGGAACAATCGTGGCATGAACGGCATCGGATAACTGATGCAGGCGACGGGCGAAGTCATCGGAGGGAATATTGGGCATGACGACCACAAACTTGTCACAGCCATAGCGTACAAGCTCGTCAGTCGAACGAATTCCGCTGCGCATGGCCGTCGCCACGGCACCGAGTGCAAGGTCGCCGGCATGACGGCCACACGTATCGTTGAAGACCCTAAAATCATCAAGGTCGATCACCGCAACGCCGGCATTCATGCGGGCGCCACGAAGCTTTTCCTCGTAATATCGGCGATTGCGCACACTCGTCAGCACGTCGGTGTAGACAAGGTCCTCTTCTGCAGCCTCTTGCTCATCAATCGGGCGCACCATCAACAAGACGTGAGGCTCGCCCTCGACCTTCAGAGGGCGCAGACGGGCACGGTACTCAACACCATCGTTGAGCAGTTGCTCCGACACCTCACCCGAATCTGCCAAGGCCTCAAGACTCGACTGACGCAGACAAGGGCAGCGATCGCCGGCGAGCAGGCAGTTAGGCTCGCTCTTAATCTGATCGGCCGACAGCAAACGCACCACGGGGTAGGTCTTCGCGACGCGGGCGACCTCGGCGGCGGCCTCCTCGTCGGTTAGATTGACCTCGTGATTATTGAGCATATGGGGCCCTTTCGATAAGTTCGCATGGTAGCGGTGGGTTCCAAATGTTTCAAGGATAACACCTTGCCGATGCAGGTAAGCACGTGAATGCTGTTACATTTTTATGAGTTGGCAGACGGCGCAATTGGAGCCGCAAACGTGAGGTTTTGAGCACGTTTGTTAACACGGCCGAAACGGTTGCGGGTGAAGCCTGTTTTGTTTTTTGCAGCTGCTAGAGCCCCAGAATGCCACGGACAGTCTGGGCAGCCGCTGCCGGGCGATCGCGCAGGCCGTTGTGCGCGCCGGGAACCATTACGAGTGGACAGTCCAAAAGCTCAGCCGCTATCCTCGTTCCCGCCTCGCGGGGCGTACCAATCGAGAGCTCGCCCAAAAGCACGGCGGCCACCGTTTTCGACGCACGAACGCTATCCCAATCGGGAACGCAGGTCATAGTAATCCCGTATTCGTTCGCCATGAAACTGCGGCCGTTGCGCAGAGCATGCTTGGCTTCTGCCTCGGTTAACTTGGGGGCCTCAGGGTCCGAATCGCCGATGGCGCCCAGGAAGGCCCGTAATGCCCTGGAGACCTTTCCCGCGGCGATCATCTCGAGCAAAACCGGGGCCGCGCCCAGGCCGGCGCCCTCATCCGTCACGGCGGGTTCATGCAGGATCGTACGCGAGATTATGGCGGGGTTTGCACGGAGAAGTTCCAGGGCCACCAACGTACCGGCACTGTGCGCGAGCACGTTTGCCGGAGCGCCAATATGCTCGATAACAGCTTGCAGGTCGGCGGCTTGGGCGGCGAGGTCGTAGCGTCCGTCTGCAGCGTCGCCACTCTCGCCGCAACCGCGGCGGTCGTAGGCAATGACGCGATAGTCACAGGCGAGCTCGCGGGCGATGGCGTCAAAGAAGACGCCGTCGACACAAGCGCCGTGAACGCACACCAAGGCGGGTGCATCGGACGATACATCCGGGCCGGCATACTCGCGGCAGGCAATCGTAGTGCCCGCATTCTCGACCGTAAAATCCATACTGTGTCCCCATCGTCAACGCCCATCCAGTTGCACGTCGGTACGGCTAGATGGACCCGCATTGCCTTACGCCTTGTTAACAGATTAACTGTACCCGACCCGAGGCTTTTCATGGCACGGCATAATGAGCGACGTTAAAAAACGAAACTTGTAAAGCAAGAGCCCGCGCCTTGCTTCGGAGTCGATGCTATGCTTAGGCACAATTGTCTTGAGGAGCATATGCCTATGTCTACGTTTTTGAATGCCAGCCCCATCTTTGGGCCCGTTCGCAGCCGTCGCCTTGGTCTCTCGCTCGGCGTCAACATGATGCCGGCCAGCGGCAAGATCTGCACGTTCGACTGCATCTACTGCGAGAACGGTCTCAACGCCGAGCGCCCCTGCCACGAGCCGTATAACACGGCTGCCGCGGTACTCGACGCGCTCGAGGCAAAGCTGCGCGAGATGGCAGCCGAGGGCGAGCTCCCCGATGTGATCACCTTCGCAGGCAACGGCGAGCCCACCGCCGCACCGGAGTTTCCACAGGCCATCGCCGGCGCTGTCGCGCTTCGCGATCAGCTGGCCCCAAACACCAAGATTGCCGTGCTCTCCAACGGCACGCGCGCCGACCGTCCCGAGGTGCACGACGCGCTCATGATGGTCGACGACAACATCCTCAAGCTCGATACCGTCGACCCGGCGTTTATCCAACTGCTCGACCAGCCCGTTGGCCCCTACGACGTCGAGCACCAGATCGAGACGTTCGCAAGCTTTGACGGTCACGTTATTATCCAGACGATCTTTTTGAGCGGCGAGTATCAGGGCAAGCCTCTCGATAACACTGGCGAGGAGTACGTCGACCCTTGGCTCGCGGCGCTTGAACGCATTCGCCCACAAGAAGCGACCATTTACACGGTGGCGCGCGAGACACCGGTCGCCGGCCTTGCCAAAGCAGCGCCCGAGGTGCTCGACGCCATTGCCGCGCGCGTGCGCGCCCTCGGCATCTCCTGCCAGGTGAGCTACTAGCAAAACCACGCAGCAGCTAGTGTCAGCCATCCCGCTCCATCAGTTGCGGTGATATAGTTCCTATTTGTGCTGTTAAACCGCTTAAATCGGAACTATATCACCGCAACTTTTATGGACGCGTGGGTGGGCTATACTAGCTGCGGATGAAAGGAAGTTAGCCATGTATGACAAAGGACCCGTACCCGGCCGCAACGACGCTTGCTGGTGCGGCAGCGGCAAAAAATATAAGAAATGTCACAGCGCCTTCGACGAGCGCCTCGAGCGCCTGTGGGAGGAGGGCTGGGAGGTTCTGCCCCGCACGCTCTACAAGACGCCCGCCGACATCGAGGGCATCAAGCGCTCCGCCGCCATCAACGTGGGCGTGCTCGACTACGTAGGCGAGCACATCGCCGCGGGCATGACCACCAACCAGATCGACCAGATGATCTACGACTACACCGTCGAGCATGGCGGCACGCCGGCCGATCTCAACTACGAAGGCTATCCCAAGAGCGTGTGCACCTCGATCAACGACGTGGTCTGCCACGGTATCCCCTGCGATACGGACGTCCTGCACGAGGGCGACATCATCAACGTGGACTGCTCCACGATCCTAGACGGCTACTTTAGCGACTCGAGCCGCATGTTCTGCATCGGCGAGGTCTCGGCCGAGCGCCAGCGCCTGGTCGACGTCACCCGCGCCAGCGTGGAGGCGGGTCTGGCAGCCGTCAAGCCATGGCTGCCACTGTCCGTGATGGCCGAGGCCGTGCAAAAGACGGTCGAGGACGCCGGCTTTAGCGTGGTGCGCGAGTACGGCGGACACGGCATCGGTAAGGAGTTCCACGAGGACCCGTTTGTGGGCTTTACCACCGAGGCACCCGATGTGGACACCATCATGGCCCCGGGCATGGTCTTTACTATCGAGCCTATGGTCAATGCCGGAGCGCCCGACATCAAGATTAGCAAGGGTGACGGTTGGTGCGTGCGCACCAAGGACGGCAGCGATTCGGCCCAGTGCGAGGTACAGCTCGTGGTGACCGAGGACGGCTACGAGCTGCTGAGCTGGTAGCCGTGGATGCGCCGGATGCTGACGGGCACGCTCGTCTTGCATCCGGCGTTTTTATTTGAACGTTTTGCCTGATAAAACCTGCCAAAATAAACCTGTCCCTTTTTGGCAGGTTGGGCGGAGAGGACTGCTTGTGAACATCCTGGTTTTGCTGCCCGTCAACGACCGTCATCGCGCAATTCTTGAGTCGAGCGCTCCGGGCGAGGACTTTATCTACACGAGCTCCGACGCCGCCACGCGCGAGCAGGTCGCTGATGCCGACGTGATCTTGGGCAACATCGACCCTGACATACTCACGGCATGCGAACATCTCCAGCTGTTGCAATTGCAGACCGCCGGCTATGACGATTACCTTGCCGCCGGCACCGTGCCGGCCGACGCCAAACTGTCTTGCTCGGTGGGCGCCTACGGCCAGGCCGTAAGCGAGCACATGTTTGCCATGGTGCTGTCTATGATGAAACGCCTGCCCGGCTACCAGGACCTGCAGCGCGAGCATCGCTGGGAGGACTTGGGCGCGGTCACCTCGCTCAAAAACGCCAACGTGCTGGTGCTGGGCGCGGGCGATATCGGCGGCCACTTTGCCACGCTCTGCCGCAGCATGGGTGCGCACGTCCGCGGCATCAAGCGCCATCCGCTCGTCTACCCCATTGTGTTTGAGGACATG
Organism: uncultured Collinsella sp.; assembly: GCA_902469555.1. Lineage (GTDB taxonomy): Bacteria > Actinomycetota > Coriobacteriia > Coriobacteriales > Coriobacteriaceae > Collinsella. The sequence goes on from CABRDB010000108.1 coordinate 17,761, forward strand.
GACGGCATGGACGCCCTGCCCGAGCGCCTGGCCGAGGCTGACATCGTCGCATCCTTTATGCCCAGCACGCCCGAGACCCGCGGCCTGGCGAACGCCGAGTTCTTCGCCGCGATGAAACCAGGCGCCTTCTTTGCCAACGGCGGCCGCGGCGACCTTGTTGTTGCCGACGCTCTGGTTGCCGCTCTGGAGTCGGGACATCTCGCCGGCGCCGCGGTCGACGTCACCGATCCCGAGCCGCTGCCTGCGACAAGCCCCCTGTGGGATGCGCCCAACATGCTCATCACACCGCACGTCTCCGGCTGGTTCCACCTGGCCGCCACGCTCAATAACGTAGTCGACATCGCCGCGGAGAACCTGCGTCATCTGCAGGCTGGCGAAACTTTACGTTGTTGGATCGAACATTAGAGTTCCGCCGTTCTAACGAACGGCGGACCGGTCGACGCTGCGAGCCGCCCAGAGCGACAAATTGTCATTCAAAAGGCAAGGCATGACCAGAAGGTCTATGCCTTGCCTTTTTCATGCCAACTTGTTCGCTCTGGACGTCGCTCGCTGACGTTTGCTCAACCCGCGGTGTGTTAACAATTCTGTCCAGCTGTTGGCATTGCGGCATTTGTCCAGATAAAACCTGCCAAAATGAACCTGTCCCTTTTTGGTAGGTTTGGCGCAATGGAGTCAGGTTGGCTTGCGCTATACCGGTAGTTCTGTCTGCGACACTCTCGCCAAAGTGATATCAAACATACATCTAGCGTTTTCGACACTTCGCTTATTAGAGCCAGTCCGTCTCCTCGTCATAGCGGTCCGAATAGGCGTTACGCTTGAGTTCTTCAGCACTCGTTGGTCGCACCTTGGACACGTCGACCCCTGACTCATGGCAAGCGGCGACGAACAGCTGTAAACCCCGATCAATAAGCTGAGCCCCACGCTCGGCCTTCATTTCTTCGGCTCGCATTTAGAGCTCCACGCTTTCGGCACCGTTGATGGTTAGGTCGCGCTCGTAGAAGGCGGTGAAAGCACGGATGGCGTACATCACGTCGCGTACGCCGCCGGTCTCGTAGCTTGAGTGCATGGCCAGCTGCGGCAGGCCCACGTCCACGGCATGCATGCTCGCCTGCATATTGGACAGGTTACCGAGCGTGGAGCCGCCGGCCATATCGCTCTTGTTGGCGAAGGCCTGTGTGGGTACGTCGGCGTCATCACAGATGGCCTGGAACACCGCACGGCTAAAGGCATCGGTGCAGTAGTGCTGGTTGGCGGCTTCCTTGATAACGATGCCGCCGTTGAGCACGACCTGGTTGCGGGCATCGCACTTCTCGGCATGGTTGGGATGCACGGCATGCGCGTTGTCGCAGCTCACGAGCATCGAGGCGGCAAGGGCGCGATGGTACGACTCGTCGTCAAAGCCCAGCGATCCGTTGATGCGGCGCAGCGCGTCGGCCAAGAAGGTCGACATGGCGCCCTGCTTGGTCTCGGAGCCAACCTCCTCGTTATCAAAGCAGCAGAAAACCGAGACGTCGTGCGCGTTCTCGGCGCCCAAAAATGCCTGTAGCGAGGTGTAGGCGCAGGCCAGGTCGTCAAGCTTGGGCGTCGAGATAAACTCGTCGGCCCAGCCCCAGATGCGCGCGTCCTGACGATTGACCAGGAACAGGTCGCGGCCCAGGATCTGCTCGGGCTCAACATCCAGCTCTTCGGCAATCAGGGCATCGAAGTCGCCCTGCTTAAGCTCGCCGGCGCTGATGAGCGGGCACAGGTCGACAGCTCGGTTGGGCGCAAAGCCCTCATTAACGCCACGATTCATATGGATGGCAAGGCTCGGGATAATAGCGACCTCGCGCTCGGTGGAAAGCAGGCGGCTCTCAATACGGTCGCCTTCGCGTACCAACACGCGTCCAGCCAGCGCCAGCGGGCGATCGAACCAGGTGTAGTCGATCATGCCGCCGTAGGCCTCGGTGTTCAGGCGCAGCGTCTCGCCCGCGCCGTCAAACTCAGGCACGGCCTTGACCTTAAACGTCGGCGAGTCGCTGTGCGACGCCGTCAGCTGAAAATGGTAGTCGCCGGCAACGCCGTCCTCGCCCCACGTCGCGGCCAGGTCCTCGCCCACCTTAAAGGCAACAACGCTCGAGGTGTTGCGCTGCGTGTAATAACGCCCGCCCGGCTCGATGTCCCACGCCGCATTCTCGGGCAGGTAGGTAAAGCCCGCCTCGTCGAGCTCGGCCATAATGGTCGCCGCCGTATGGAACATGCTGGGGCATGCCTCGATAAAGTCGATAAGGTCGTTGGCGGCCTCGATATCATCGGCCGTCACATGCGCGCACTCGGGCGTTTCCTGATCCGTCATGCTCTCCCCTTTCGCTGGGTTGATGGTCCCTTCCAGCATACCCCGCCGCGCCAGCGCCGCACTCTTCATTCCGTGTTTAATCCCGCGCCGCTCGCCAAGTTGAGCCATCATGCCCACGCTCCTTTTGCGACAATTACGCTAACAGGACGAGAGGAGCCGTCATGAAGTCACGTAACATTGCCATCGCCTGCGGTGTCGCGGGAGTCGCCGTCGGCCTTGCCGCTGCCACCGGTATCGTTTATCACAAGCAAATCAAGTCCGCCGCGTCGCTCAAACGCTTGACCGGCTACGTAGATGGCTATGACCTGTACGCAATCGACATCGCCTACGACTACGATCTTGATCGCATCATCGCCGCTGGCGTGCGCGACGACCAGGCCTACATCGATGCCGTGGTGGCGCAGGTGCTGCCCGGTGTGCCGGCACATGTCCAGGCACCCCAGTTTGCCTGCAGCGCTTTTGTCGCCGTAGATACCGAAGGCCGCGTGCGCACCGGTCGCAATTACGACTTTAAGGACGACACCTCGGCGCTGCTGGTGCGCAATCACCCACGCGGCGGCTATGCCTCCATCGGGTTTGCCGCCCTTAACAACCTGGGCGATAACACTCCGCTTGGCTCCGTCGCCGGACGTGCCGCCGCACTCATGGGCCCGTTTGCCCAGCTCGACGGGGTTAACGAATGCGGCGTGTCCATTGCCGTACTCACCCTGGATTCCAAGCCCTGTGACCAGGACACACAACGCCCCGTCATCAATACCTCGCTCGCCATCCGCCTGGTGCTCGACCGCGCGGCTACCACGCAGGAGGCCGTAGACCTGCTTTCCGCCTACGACATGCACGCCATGGCGGGACGCGATTACCACTTCTTTATCAACGACGCCGCCGGTGACGCGCGCGTAGTAGAGTGGGATCCACACGATCCGGACCGCGCTTTTAGAGCGACTCCTGTACGCCAGGTTACGAACTTCTACGCCTGCTATGGCGACGAAGTGCTGCCCAACCAAAAGAATGACGAGCTGGGCCATGGTAAAGAGCGCGCCGTCGCAATCGCCGATGTCCTCGACGCCCATGCCGGCGCCCAAGACGAGGCAGTCGCTTGGAAGGCCCTACGCGCTGCGGCGCAAGAGCCCAATCCGGAAGACATCACCAGCAATACGCAGTGGTCGGTCGTCTTTGACAATACCGAGCCCGCCGCCGCCATCACACTGCGCCGCCACTGGGGCGACGTCGACGCCTTCGCATTGTAAGGAGCCAGGCCCGTCGACCTTACGCTCGCCTGACGTTGCTTACTTTTCTATACGCTTGAGCTAACACGTTTTACCCCCGTATCAACAGTGTGCGGGGGTAAACTTATGCGCATGTTATAACTTGCCCGGAAGGATTCACCATGCTTAGGATCGGTCTTCTTACTAGTGGCGGCGACTGCCAGGCGCTCAACGCCACCATGCGCGGCATCGTCAAAACGCTTATGACCAATAGCGAAGAACCTATCGAGATTTATGGCTTTGAGGACGGCTACCAGGGCCTTATCTACAGCAGATTCCGTGTCATGACGCCCGCCGATTTTAGCGGCATCCTCACCCGCGGCGGCACTATCCTGGGCACGAGCCGCACGCCGTTCAAGCGTCTGGATACCCCCGAGGCCGATGGTGTCGAGAAGGTGCCGGCGATGGTCCACACCTATCATAAGCTGCAGCTCGACTGCCTGTTTATGCTGGGCGGCAACGGCTCCACCAAGACCGCCAACCGCCTGCGCGAAGAGGGCCTCAACGTTATCGCCCTGCCCAAGACCATCGATAACGACACTTGGGGCACCGAGCTGACGTTTGGCTTTACGAGCGCCATCGACGTCGCCACCAAGTGCATCGACGACATCCACACTACCGCCTCGAGCCACGGCCGCGTGTTCGTTATCGAAATCATGGGTCACAAGGTTGGCTGGATCCCGCTGTATGCCGGCGTCGCGGGCGGCGCGGACGTCATCCTGATTCCCGAGATCCCCTACGACATGGATAACGTCATCAAGACCATCGAGCATCGCATGGAGACCGGCAGCCGCTTTACTATCGTGGCCGTCGCCGAGGGCGCCATCTCCAAGGAAGACGCAGCGCTGTCCAAGAAGGAGTACAAGAAGAAGCTCGCCGAGCGCACGAGCCCGTCAATCGTCTACGACATCGCCAAGGAGATTGAGGCCAAGACCGGTCGCGAGACCCGCGTCGCCATCCCCGGCCACACGCAGCGCGGCGGCCAGCCCGACGCTCAGGACCGCATCTTTGCGACCCAGTGCGGCGTCGAGGCAGCGCTCGGCTGCCTGCGCGGCGAGTTTGGCTACATGATTGCCTTGCGTGACGGCAAGATGTGCAACATGC
>CABRDB010000109.1 GCA_902469555.1 uncultured Collinsella sp.
CAAATCCAAGTTAGACCATTTCAAATGGTTCGATGTCTGCCCGGATGCGACACTGAAGTAAGTGTCCATCCTCGCAGTATCCGGTTCTCAAGGTGCACGCCCCGCGGCTGATCCGGTTCGACCGGGCCGCGCGGCAAGGAGATATATTGCCAGACCGGAGGGGCCCCGCGGGCGGGAATCTGGGACTCCACGGTTCCTACACAAATGAGGATGGGACCCTCTCTGTGAGAGCCTAGAAAGAACAGGGCCGCGGCCCCCTATTAGAGCGGCCCTTCGGTTTTCCAACGGTTAAGCTTCGGCCGCATTAATGGCTGTATACCCATTAGAAATGGGACATAGCAGCGTTAACGAGTTCAAAAACGATTAGTCCAATAAGAGCCGCTGCGGCAAACTTGATGGCATTCACAAGCTGTGGATGCTCATAAGCCCAGCCCGTCCTCGTCTCTTCGCTGTCCGCCTTCTTTCCGTCCAAGAAGTCGGATATCTCTTGATACGTCACCAAATCATTCTTCTTCTTGATATGTTCCGCTGCAAGCGCGCAGCACATTGCGCCAGCACCAAAGACGCCTGCCAACACCATCGTCGGAACGCACTGGACCATCCCCCACCCGTGGTTTTGCTGCCACATGAGCCAGGCCATAGAGACGGTAAACGCAAGAAGCCCAGTCAACATCCCCGCACCCAAGCGATAGAGCGTGCCCCTATCGCGTTCAACCCTTTCTCTAATTATTGAAATGTCGCCTTTAACAAGCTCGTCAATCGTTACATCCAGTTGTTCAGACAGCAGTAGGAGACTCTGGATGTCGGGGTACGTTTTACCGCGCTCCCAATTACTGATGGTCTGACGTGTTACAAAAATGCGCCTTGCAAGATCCTCCTGGGACAAACCAGCATCGAGTCGATACTGTTTAAGGTGTTTTGGCAGCTGCATGGCGTTCCCTTCGAATGCATCTCAACTCTTATTGGGCGGCTACACAACAGAAGCCGGCAAGCAAAGCGTAATCCCAAAATCAAACCCATACGGATGGCTGCGCGCAGATTAGAGTGTCAAAAATCTTTGACACATACGCTACCTGCTCTTTCTTGCAACTCGGACGCTATCGAATTGATCGGTTTGGCTACGTCCCAAATCGATTACATCCCTAATCAATCAAAAAGGGGCGCTTCCGGATTGGAAGCGCCCCTTTAAGATGCAAGAAGCAATTAAGCCTCGAGAGCCTTCTTGGCAATGGCAGCCAGCTCGTTGAAGGACTCGATGTCCTCGTAAGCCATCTGAGCCAGAACCTTGCGGTCGAGCTCGATACCGGCAACCTTCAGGCCGTGCATGAACTGAGAGTAAGAGATGTCGTTCAGGCGAGCGGCAGCGTTGATGCGGGTGATCCAGAGAGAGCGGATCTCGCGCTTCTTGTTGCGGCGATCACGATACTGATACTGCAGGGAGTGCTGGACCTGCTCTTTAGCATGCTTGTAAGTACGCGAAGCGGCACCGTAGTAACCCTTCGCACGGTGCATAACGGTACGGCGCTTCTTCTTGGCGGCAACAGCGCGCTTAATACGTGCCATGTTCTATCAACTCCTAGACGGTAAAACGAAAAACGGGAACGCGAACTTAGGCGAGACGCGACTTGATGACCTTGCGGTCGGCAGCGGCGATCTCGGTCTCCTGACGGAAGCCACGCTTACGTTTGGTGGACTTCTTGCTCAGGATGTGGCTCTTGAAAGCCTTGGCGCGCATAAGCTTGCCGGTGCCAGTCTTGCGGAAACGCTTCTTGGTGCCGCTGTGGGACTTCATCTTAGGCATGAAATACTCCTTAATCGGTTACAGAACACTAGTTACTTGGTATCGCTTGCCGCTTTATCCTCATCGAAGGCGCCCTTAATCGGGGCGAGCAGCATAAGCATGTTACGGCCTTCCATCTTAGGCTTGGACTCGACCGCAGCGTAAGGCTTGAGATCCTCGGCGAGACGCTCGAGAACGTTAAGACCCTGCTCCGGGTGAGCCATCTCACGGCCGCGGAACATGATGGTGATCTTAACGCGTGCGCCCTTCTTGAGGAAACGCAGAACGTGGCCCTTCTTGGTCTCGTAATCGCCAACGTCGATCTTGGGTCGGAACTTCATTTCCTTGACCTCGACCTTAGACTGGTTCTTACGAGCGGCCTTGGCCTTCATGGCCTGCTGGTACTTGAACTTACCGTAGTCCATGACCTTGCAGACCGGCGGCTCCGCGTTGGGAGCGATCTCGACCAGGTCGAGACCCTGATCGTCAGCGACGCGCTGGGCATCGCGGATGGCGAACAGGCCGAGCTGAGAGCCATCGACGCCAATCAAACGGCACGAAGATGCAGTGATCTCGTCGTTGATGCGGGTGTCATCAGACTTAGCTATTTTCCCTACCTCCATTCATAAAAAAATAACCCGGCGCTTCTTTGCAACCAGGTCGTACACATAGACATCCTCGGTATGAGGAAGGGAATCTAGGTTGTATGACCAGTCAGCTGCTCATTGGCGCCAAAAGGTGGGAACCCTCGGGTTCCTCTTTAGGGCATTGCGGGAACAACGCCTTGCGAATAATAACACGTACAGCGCGCTATCACATTACGTACACGAAAAAGGGGCCTTGACCCCCTTGAAGCGCAGGTGCATGTATGGTGCCCGAGGCGAGACTCGAAGGGACTTCGCTTCGCGAAGCCCCGGGCTTCGGGCGCATGGCGCCCTCGCCACGCTCCGCTACAAACAGGCCGCTGGCCTGTTTGTTTAACGCTCCGCGCGCTCACGCGAGTTCGGCACGAAAAAGGGGGCCTCGACCCCCTTGAACGCTCACTTGCATGTATGGTGCCCGAGGCGAGACTCGAACTCGCACGTTGTTGCCAACGGTGGATTTTGAGTCCACTGCGTCTGCCAATTCCGCCACTCGGGCACGTAATGCGTGAGTTAGTTTATCACAGCTTTCTACCGATTAGTCCGAAAATGGAACTTCGAGCATTTCGATGAGTTCGACCGTGCGTAGCATCTCGCGCTGACGGCATCCGCGACCGTCGACCGAAGCCTCACCCATCTGGTTATCGTAAGGGTCCTCGCGCATGCCGTCGAAAGAGGGCTCAAACTCTGCCTGGAATCGATTGTTGGCCACCATACGCCATGGGTCGAGATTGCCAAAGTAGTGACGGCGGCGCCACTCCTCCCCCATCCTGCGAGCAGAAGATCCAAATGACACGTCGGCGTTGAGCCAACCGGTCTGCGGCGTATAGAACTCTGCCCAGTCGTGCGACCCCACCGAATCGGGCGCAACGTAGAGGCCGCTCTGCCAACGGGCAGGCACGCCCGCGATACGGCACATGGTGATAAACGTGAGCGCCATAACGCCGCAATCGCCGCGGAGCGAATGCGCGCAGTCATCGGCAATAGATCCCAAAAGCAAGTACGGCGGCTGATAGCGATAGTCGATATACTGCGTCAGGTAATCATAGATAGCACGGGCGCGATCGAGCGGATCCTCGAGTCCGTCAACAACACCGGCCGTCAGCTGCTGCAGATACGGCGTGAATGCAATGTGCGGACGATCCTCGGAAATATCCTCGGGCAGAGGCGCGTCCATACGCGGATGAACCGGAAGTGCGCCACCGTAGACATCACAATAAGCAGCATCGATGTGATAACGATAAGTCACCGAGAATGAGCGCTCACTCGAAGAAGACCACGAGGCGGTACGCGCCGAAGCGTTCGCGGGAGCAACAGCACCCTCCGGCGTCATGTCGAGAATCTCGACCTGAGACTGTTGGCGGCAGGTGGCGGCTACGGGAAGCCAAGCGCGAACGGTCTCCCCCTCTAGAGCGCCGGGGACAGACAAGGACGCCTTAAGCGTAATAACGCGAGTCAATCCGTTTTGTGACTCCATCTCCTTGAGCATCTCGTTGCGCAGTGCAATTCCGTCCGTAGGATCGGGACGCATGCCGGGGACCTCTTTGGGATATACGCGAAGCGAATCGAGGAAGTTGTCGAGAACGAACAGCTCGCCATCGATAAAGCGCCAGTCAATACGCTTACGGTCAATCAGATCGTCAAACTGCTCCTCGGTAAACTCAGGCCACTCCTCGCGAATCATCGCAATAGCCCGATCGCGCGACACCGAAAAATGAAGCGGCGTCTCAAGCATGCGATACCGCTCGGCACGAACGCAGGCAGCAAGCGAGGGATCGGGATTCTGCCCCAAAAGACGATCACAAGCCGCAACAGCCTGCGTCAAATATCCGGCATCCTTGAGACGAAGAATCTCGGGCGGCAGTCCAATATCGAGATGACGGAAATCATCACAGCAAACATCAACAGAGCAACCAACAGGACCCTCGTCAATGACCTTCCCATCCGAAGGCAGCACATTAATAACAGCCATACCAAACTCCAAGTCATTAGAACTCTTGAAGCCCATTGTAGCGAGATAAAAAAGAAAGCCCCAATAAAGGAACCCTCAACACCGATAAACGGTACCTAGAAAAAATGAATTCAGCCCAGTAACCCTGTAGCGAGTTAACGAAGGAGGCCCCGTTTCCCCGGAGTTGATTCCGTCGCGCGACTTCTAGCGAAGCCAGTAGCCACCTTAATTCAGACTCGTAACCCTGCGGCGTTAAACGAAGGAAGCCCCGTCCCCCGGAACTGTTTCCTTGGCGCGACTTCTGGCGAAGCCAGGTGAGCGCAAAGGAAACAGTGTAGGGAGACGGGGCTTCCGGCGGGAAGTTTAGCGACGCTTACGCCTTGTTGACGGAGCCAAACTCCTCCATGAGCTCCTTGGTGCGGGCAACGATGTTCTCGCGACCAGGCTTGAGGAGCTTGCGGGGGTCAAAGCCCTTGCCCTGCTGATCCTTGCCAGCCTCGATATACTCGCGAACGCCCTTGGCGAAGACGAGCTGCAGATCGGTGTTGACGTTGATCTTGGAGATACCCAGGGAGATGGCCTTCTTGATCTGATCCTCGGGGATGCCGGTGCCACCGTGCAGGACGAGGGGCAGGTCGCCGGTCTGAGCCTTAATCTCGCCCAGGCGCTCGAAGGAAAGGCCAGCCCAGTCGGCAGGGTACACGCCGTGGATGTTGCCGATACCGCAGGCGAGGAAGTCGACGCCCAGGTCAGCAATCTGCTTGCACTCAGCAGGATCAGCGAGCTCGCCGCTGGAGGTCACGCCGTCCTCGGTGCCGCCGATGCCGCCGACCTCGGCCTCGATGGACATGCCCTTGGAGTGGGCAAGCTCAACGAGCTCCTTGGTGCGGTCGAGGTTAAGCTGGAAGGTCTCCTCGTGAGAGCCGTCATACATGATGGACGTGAAGCCGGCCTCGATGCACTTGAAGCAGTCCTCGTAAGAACCGTGATCGAGGTGAAGGGCGACGGGAACGGTAACGCCCGTGGCCTCGACGGCAGCCTTGACCATGTCGGCGCAGACCTTGAAACCGCCCATCCACTTAGCGGCACCAGCGGTGCACTGAAGGATCAGCGGAGACTTGGCCTCCTCGGCGGCCTGGAGAATAGCCAGGGTCCACTCGAGGTTGTTGGTGTTGAAGGCACCGAGACCGTACTTGCCGGCCTCGGCCTTCTTGAGCATGTCTGCTGCGTTGACGAGCATAAAAGAAACCTCCTGTAAGGTTGCTCCGATAACGCCTGAGATTTTACCACGACATACCCGAGCATAAACGTTCGTTTGTTCACGAATACCATCCGATTGGACAAATTTTGACCGTTTGCCCCACAGAATCGACCCACTGGGGAAAATAGCTTGACGATTGAGCGGTCTTCGTGGTTCGGACGACGGCTTCGAGCCTACATCTGCATAAACGGGTTCTGCATAAGTTCGCGCGCCATCGTGGTCGAATCGCCATGGCCCGTCAAGCAAACGGTATCGGGCGGAAGCATCTTGGCAAGTTTGGAGAGCGAGCGCATAATCGCCGCCTCGTCACCGCCGGAAAGATCGGTACGACCGTGGCTGCCCGGGAAAAGCGTGTCGCCCACAAAGGCGATGTTCCCCCGCTCGGTCGCGGCGAACAGGACGATGCCGCCCGGCGTATGCCCCGGCGTCTCGATCACCTGCAGGCAGACGTCGCCCACCTCGATTGTATCGCCCTCGGCAAGCAAACGCGTCGGCTCACCCGGATCGGGTGTCTCGATACCCCACATGGCGCGCTGCTCCTCGATATTTGCGCGAGGTACCGTCACGTCCTTAGCGCACAACTCATATAGCGCGCTGTCGCCAACGACAGCTCGAACCCCGGCAACCCCGCCAACATGGTCGGCATGACCGTGCGTGCAGACAGAGCCGAGTACGCGCACCTCAGGATGCGCGGTGCGGATATGCTCCACAAGACACTCGCCCTCCCACGCCGGATCGACGATTAAGCACTCGTCATTCGAAATCACGGCGTAACTGTTGGTCTGAATGGGGCCGTTGACGAGCGCCTCAATCGAAGCCGCACCTCGGGGTGTCAGGTCCAAAGTCATATCGCCCATGCGCATACCCTCCTTCTAAAATACGTTCGAGGCACCAAACGATGCCTCGAACGTAACCAATATCTATGATGCTGAGAGGCTCTCGCACCTACACACGGCGCTTGAGCTGAGCTCCGCCTTCGCCGGGCATAAGACGGCGAGCGTCGTAGACCGAATCGACACTGCTGATGGAAGCCAGCAGCGGATCCAGACCACTCGCGTCCGAGATCTCGACCATAAAGCGCAGGGTTGCAATACCCTCGCGGTTGGTCGACGTGGCGGCAGAAAGGATATTGCCGCCCGCATCGCCAATGGCAATGGTGACATCCTTGAGCAGGCCCATACGGTCCAAGCACTCGACCACGATCTCGACCTGGAAGAGGGTGTCGGCAGCGCCGTCCCACTCCACATCGATCATGCGCTCGGGATGTTCCATAAGACCCTTGACGTTGGGGCAGTTGGCGCGATGTACCGAAACGCCACGACCGCGCGTGATGAAGCCGACGATGTCGTCGCCCGTCACGGGGTTGCAGCAATGAGCCAGACGGACCAGCAGGCCGCTGTTGCTCTCGCCCTTGACGATAATGCCGTTACTTGCGCTCTTGCCGCGCTTTTGCGGCTTGCGGTTGGAGCCGCGAGCAGGCTGTTTCACGACCTCGGCGATAGCCTCGGCCTTGGTGAGCTGTTCCTCGGGCTTGGGGTCCAAGATTTGCTCGACCTTATTGCCCACAGCGCGCGGGGCAACCTTGCCGGCGCCGACGGCGGCAAACAGGTCCTCGAGCTGCTTGAAGTTAAACTGCTCCGCTACGGCGTTGAGCGCACGCGTTGATCGCGGCGTAGAGATGCCATACCCGCGCTTGCGCAGGTCCTTGGCCAGTATATCGCGGCCGGCAGCAGCGTCATCGTCTTTGGTCGCGGCGGCGAAGTAACGGCGAATCTTTGATTTGGCCGAAGGTGTCTTGACGATCTTAAGCCAATCGCGCGACGGCTTAGAGCTCTTGTTAGTCAGAATCTCGACACGGTCACCCGTCTTGATTTCGTGCGTGAGCGGCGCCACCGCACCGTTGATCTTGGCGCCGACGCAGTGGTTACCGACCTCGGTATGAACGGCGTAGGCAAAGTCGAGCGGTGTAGAGCCGGCACGAAGCGCCATGACCTCGCCTTTGGGCGTAAAGACAAAAATTTCCTGGTCGAACAAGTCGACCTTCAGTGAGTGCAGGTATTCCTTGGCATCGGTGATCTCGTCAGACGCCGCCCAGTCGAGTGAGTGCTTAAGCCAGTTGATCTGGTCGTCCAGACGCTGCGCATCGTTGGTCTTAGAGGCAGACGATCCGCCCGACTTCTTGTACAGCCAGTGGGCGGCGATGCCGTACTCTGCCTGCTCGTGCATCTCATAGGTTCGAATCTGAATCTCAAGCGGGCGGGCCGTGGGGCCGATAACCGTCGTATGGAGTGACTGGTAGTTATTGACCTTGGGCATGGCGATATAGTCTTTAAAGCGACCGGGCATGGGATGCCACAAGGTATGCACGGCACCAAGCGTGGAATAGCAATCGCGCACCGAATGAGTGATGACGCGCAGCGCCACCAGGTCGTAAATCTCGGAGAACTCCTTGCCCTTGCGCTTCATCTTTTGATAGATGGACCAATAGTGCTTGGAACGACCGTTGATCTGAAAGCCCTCAAGACCAATGCGATTGAGCTCATCGGTGAGCGTCTTGATGGTCTCGGCAAGATAGCGCTCGCGAACCTCGCGCGATTCGGCTACCATGCGCGCGATGCGCTGGTAGGCATCGGGCTCCAAGTAGAAGAAGGACAGGTCCTCGAGCTCCCACTTGATTGAGCTCATGCCCAGGCGGTCGGCCAGAGGCGCGTATACGTCCATGGTCTCGCGCGCCTTAAACAGACGGCGGTCCTCGCGCAGGGCGGCAAGCGTGCGCATGTTATGCAGGCGGTCGGCGAGCTTGACGATGATGACGCGAATGTCCTTGGACATGGCGAGGAACATCTTGCGCAGCGTGAGGGCCTGCTTCTCGTCCATGCTGTCGACTTCGATGTTGGTGAGCTTGGTCACGCCATCGACGAGCTCGGCCACCGTATCACCAAACAGACCCGAAACATCGGTAAGCGAGGTCTCGGTATCCTCGACGGTATCGTGCAGCAGCGCGGCGCACACCACATCGCAGTCCATCTTAAGATCGGCCAAAATGATGGCAACCTCGACGGGATGGTTAATGTACATCTCGCCCGAGCGCCGCTTTTGGTTGCAGTGCTTCTCGGCAGCAAAGCAGTAGGCCTGCTCCACCTTGGAGAAGTCATCCTCATTCATATATTTGAGGCACAGGCGCTCCAGCTTGTCGTAGCTGTCCGCCATAATCTCGGGCGGCAGCTCATCAGCATGCTTATAGTGCTCCATCTCCGAGAACGGCTGGAGGGTGGAATCATGGGCGGTACGGGCTGCGGCATCCATCGAGGTCCCCTTCCCCTAGGCCCGCGGTACGATCGGGCGGTTAACTTTGGCTAGCATATCAGAAGCGCACGAATCGAGCGCCCAGCTCCGGAAAGCCGAGAACTCCATGCGCGAGCGCAAGCCCTCCAAATAGCGAATTGACCTGCTTAATTGCACGCGACCGGGATTTTCGGCCATCGCGATGCGACGCGTATCGTCAAACCCCGAAACGCGACAGAAACCAAGCTCTTCGAAGATTCCCAGGCCGCTTTCCACCGAGCGCTCGTCGACCGGCGTGCGAGCATCGATGGCAAGACACATCTGAGCGATGTCGATATCGCTCGCGCAGAATGAATCGTCCCCCGTCTTGCCGCGGTTGGAGCGCCACATGGTCTGCAGCGCTCGATAGAGCGTGACAAGCTCATCGCGCTCGGGCGCGTAACAATCGAGCAGGCGCTCGTTAATTCGGGCGTCGCGCGACGAATAGAGCAGGTGAATCACGGCGGGCTGGCCATCGCGGCCGGCACGGCCACTCATCTGGTTAAACTCAATCGTACCAAACGGCATGTGGTAGAGCACGACATGGCGGATATCGGGCAGGTTGACGCCCTCACCAAAAGCCGAGGTTGAAACGATGCAGCTGAGACTTCCGTCTCTAAAGGCTTCTTCAACACGGCGGCGATCGGAGCGCGCAAGCCCGGCGTTATAGAACGCGATATGGGTCGCACAGTCAGGCACGCGTTTGCGCAACGTCTTGGCAAGCGCCACGGACTGGTCGCGCGAGTTCACGTAAATGACGGTCTTCTCCCCCGTCGCCACGATCGACACCAGGCGATTTTCGCGGCTCGCAAGGTCACGGTCGTCCTCGAGCTGCAGGTTCTCGCGAACGGTCTCGTCGACCACCGTCCTGGTAATCGGTAATACACGAGCAAGCTCCGCCACAACCGGAGCCGTCGCGGTAGCCGTTGCCGCCATGACAACGGGGTCGCCCAGGGCCTTGAGGATATCGGGCATGTCGAGATAGGCGCTGCGGTCGCCGCCCTTGGCAAGACCGGCATGATGCGCCTCATCGATAACGACAAAACCGATGCGCCCCGAACGCGCAAAGCGATCGCGGTGAATGGACAGAAACTCGGGCGTCGTGAGCACGATGCCGGTGCGGCCCGAAGCCAAGCCGGCAAACACGTCATCGCGCGCCGCTTCCACGGTCTCGCCGGTCAGCACGCCTACGCCAATGCCGAGCGCGGCCATCGTCGAGGAAAGGTGATAGGCCTGGTCGGCAACGAGCGCGCGCAGCGGATAGACAAAGATACTCGCACGCCCGCGAAGAACCGCCTCGCGCGCGGCATGCACATGGAAGATAAGAGACTTGCCGCGCCCCGTTCCCATAACGGCCAGAACACTTTGGTGATCGGCCAGGGCATCGAGCGCCTCGACCTGCGCGCGGTGCGGCTGGTTCGATCCGATAAAGCTGTGAATGAGCGAGCGCGTGAGCTCGGTATAGGAAAGCTGGGCAAGCGTCTCGCGTTTACGCGACTCCAGGCGCAGTCCAGAATCCGCCGGTTGTACGCCGCGGCGAAGCTCACATGCCGGGTCGTCAACGCTGGGTGCCGTGGTATCGCGGACCAAGACATCTTTGATCATGAGCTTGGGCTTCACACGTCCCTGCCAATGCTCGGCAACGGCCTCGAATACCAAGTCGACGGCGCTGTCGCAATTGATAAGCCTATCGATCTGCGGTACGCGGAACATAATGGCAGGCACACTCGCGGCTCCATCCGTCGCCACGAAGCGCATATGCTCGCCGGTCTTACCCACCACGGCACGATCACACATCGTCACGCCCTCGGCAGCCAGCAGCGGCACCTTATTACCCTGGCCAAACGGCTCAAGGCGGGAAATCTGCTCGATGGTCTCGATATTCAATTCGGAAAGGTCGACCGTGGCGGCAACCTCATCGGTGTCCTCAAAGTCCTCGGCGGGAAGCTCGGACAGCACAGCGGAAAGGCGACGACGGAACTCGTCGAGCTTGGACGCCTCGATGGTCACGCCCACCGCACCGGCATGCCCGCCGCGGCGAATCAGCAGGTCGGAACAGCGCTCGACGGCTTCGAACAGGTTGACCTTGCCCACCGAGCGGCCCGAGCCACGTGCTATACCGTCCTCGATAGAGAAGAGCAACGCCGGCACGTGATATCGGTTGGTAAGGCGGCTCGCCACGATGCCTTTAACGCCCTCGTGCCAGCCCTCGCCACCCACGACGATTGCGCGACCGCCATCATAGGTCTCCTCGACCTTTGCCATGGCATCACGCGTGAGCTCCGCCTCAATCTCGCGACGCTGACGGTTGATCTCCTCGAGCTCGGCCGCCAGTGCACTTGCCTCGATAGGATCGCGGGTAAGCAGCAGGTCGAGCGCCAGCTTGGGATCGGCCATGCGGCCGGCGGCGTTTAAGCGGGGAATGAGCGAGAACGATAGACCGTCCGCCGTAATGGTAGCCAGATCGGCCTTGGCGAGCGCTGCAAGCGCGATGTAACCGGGACGAGCCGTCACGCGCATCTGCTGGATGCCCTCGGCGACCAGTGCGCGATTCTCGGGCGTGAGCGGCATCATGTCGGACACGGTGCCCAGTGCCGCGACCTCAATCAGCGAACGCCAATACGACGGCTTGCCCAGACGCTCGCCCAAAACCTGCACCAGCTTGAGCGCCACACCGGCACCGGCAAGTTCACGCGAGGGGCCCTTATCCTCGAGTTTAGGGTCGGTCAGGGGCACGCCCTGCGGCACCTGATCGGAGGGCTCGTGATGGTCCGTGACCACCAAATCGATCCCCAGGCTCTCCAGATAGGAAACCTCTTCTTTGGCGGCAATGCCGTTATCGACGGTCACGATCAGCTGGGGACGAGCGAGCTCGTTAACGCGGTCGAGCGCCGCGCGCGAAAGACCGTAGCCCTCGTCAAAGCGATGTGGAATAAACGGCGTAACATCGGCGCCAAACGTGCGCAGTGCCTCGGTCAACAGACAGGTCGATGTAATACCGTCGACGTCGAAATCACCAAAGACGGCGATGCGTTCGCGGTTGCGAATAGCACGCTCGACGCGGTCGGCAACGACCGACATGCCCGGGATAATGAGTGGATCGGCCCAATCACGGTCGAGCGAAGGCGTCAAAAATAGCTGGCCTTCCTCGATGGATGTAATGCCGTGCGCAACCATAATGCGCGCCACCAGCCCGGGTATGCCCAGACCAGCCGAAAGCTCCTTTTCGAGCTCGGGATTTTGCTGAGCGACCGCCCAGCGATGCGTCGTCTTAAGCGATGACATAGGCGCCCACCCCCGATAGGGGCAGGTCGCCGCAATACCTCTCACGGTTCATAGCGATGAGTCCTCTGTGTATGCCCGCTTCGGCAGGCAGATCTGTTGAACGGATTTATTATACCGTGCGGCGCGGACGCAAATCGCCGCAGCACGCCGCGGTTTCGGTAAACGATGCCGGTAATACCCTCGAAATAATCGAGCGTTTCTGACGCACGGACACATGTGAGCGTCTAGCATATCCAGTCAAAACGGATTCACGAGCAAAGGGAGTCACAAGAGCATATGAAGCAATGGGTTGGACTGGGCAAGTTTCTCGCGGGGCACATGCAAATCATCGTTCCGATTTGCGTGGCGCTCGGCGTGCTCTTTCCTCAACAGATCGGCGTTCTCAAGCCCATCGTTCCCACCTTGTTTGCCTTTATGACGTTCCAAGGTGCGCTCAGCAACACCTTTCACCAGGTAGCCGAGGTGTTCCACCGTCCGCTGCACCTGATTGTGGCATTGTTGGTCTCGGCGGCGCTTATTCCCATCGCGGCCTATGCCATGGGATCGTTGTTCTTTGGTTCCAACCCCAACCTTGTCTGCGGCATCGTGCTCGAATACAGTGTGCCCGTGGCAGTCACCGCTTTTATGTGGATCAGCATGTTCGGCGGCAACGGCCCGCTCGCGCTCACCATCATCCTGACGTCCTCGGTTATATCGCCCGTAACGATTCCGCTCACGCTCAAGCTCCTGTTGGGCGCCACCGTCGCAATCGATGTTCCGAGCATGATGCAGAACATGGCCTTTATGATTGCCATCCCCGCCGTGCTCGGCATCGTGATCAACGAGCTCACGCACGGCTGGGGACACGAGAAACTCTCCCCCGCGCTCTCGCCCGCCTGCAAGTTCATGATGATGGGCGTTATTGCCTCCAACTCCACCGCCATGAGCGAGTACGTGCTACACATGAACGCGGTGCGCCTGGAAGTCGCCCTCTTTATTCTGGCGTTCGCCATCAGCGGTTTTGTCGTGGGCATTCTGGTCGCCCGCGCGTTGCACCTGCCGTATAGCGAGACGACCACCATGTGCTTTACCTGCGGCATGCGCAATATCTCTTCGGGCGCCGTCATCGCCACGCAATACTTTCCGGGCGAAGTTGTGTTTCCCGTCATGTGTGGAACGTTGTTTCAGCAGGTGCTCGCCTCGCTTATCGGACATCTCTTTGAACGTCTGACCGGCGAGGAGCGCGCCGCCCAGCGCAAGCGGGTCGAGGCCGGCCGCGATGCAATGGCGCGCTAAACCGTCCGCAGTGTGCGGGCGCTCACTTTACGATGTGAGCGCCTCCAGATGTGCGCGGAGTCGCTCCGCATCGACATCGAGCGTGGTCTCAGCATTGACCTGAGCCAGCCGATACCCGACAAAGTAGGGTGAAACCACCCAACGTGGAAGCGCCTTGGCAATGGTCCGGCCGCTCATGTGATAGAAGAACAGGTTGTACGACTCTGCACGACCGCCATGGTGCTCGTGCAAGATATAGCGCAGAGCTACCTGGATTGCGTCGGCGAAGAGATCCGCCTCGGCTTGGTCTCTCGTGTCATCGCTGGCGGCGATTCCCTGCGGGGCTGAAACGTTGATCTCAAAGAACCCCATGATCGGTTCGGTTGAGATGTTGACCGCGATTCTCCCCTGTCGCCAGACATTGATGCCTTCGAAATTGGCAGAAGTCAGCGAAGCATAGCCGTCTTCCTGCTCCAAACCCACAATCTGCATGTGCGGATGGACGAGGCTGCCGCCCGAAAGCGGGCCTTTGTTCTTGTACATGAGCACACTGCAGTACTGTTGGGAATCGATCATCTGCTGCCAACAGCCCAGGGCAAACCGCATCACATGATGCAGCTCATCCGGTTCATAGGTCACCAGGTCGGCGTCGTGATTGGCAGACTCGATCAATACGGTCTGACGTGTGGCCCGCAATGTCTTGAACTTATTCTCGAGCCAGATGCAGTCACCATCGCGCTGGATGATGTTGGCAAGCCCCTCCGTGTCGCAAAAGGGGCACGCGGTGCCAGGGCGACGATTATCGTCGGGCTTACCGCTCGCCTGCTGAACGTCAAATACCAGCGCCACGGGTTATACCTCTAGCGGCACGATCTTGGTGCCATGGAGCTCGGAGACGCCTAGCGCCGCCGCGACCGCGTCGCGATTTGCCGTAGTGATGCCGCCGCCGGGAAGGATGGTCAAACGATCGCCCGCATACTCGATTAAACGAGTCAGGTGATCGAAATTATCCTCGATCGACGTACCGGCAGCGCCGCCATGCGTGAGGATGCGCGTAACGCCGCAGTCGGCAAGTGTATCAATCGCATCGAGCTGAGCCTCGGGCGAGAGCTGGTCAAATGCCATGTGGAAGGTGATGTCGATGGGCTCACGCTTACATTCCTCGGTCGCGCAGCCCGCAGCCATCACGAGGGCGCCAAGCGTAAGCTCGTCGAGCGCCCATCCGCCGGCAAAGGGCTTGCAGCAGCCAAAGACCAGGCCGTCAACGCCGGCGCTCACAGCAAGGCCCAGGTCCATCTCCATCATGCGCAGCTCGTCCTGGTTGTAATGAAAGTCGCCACCACGCGGACGGATCATGCACATCACTCGCGCGTCATGCTCGTGAGCGTAGCTGACTGTAGCGCTAATAACGCCGGCGGAAGGCGTGGTGCCACCGACGGCGAGGTTGTCACACAGCTCAATGCGCCCCGCACCGGCCTCGATAGCCGCCGGCACCCGCTCAAAGTTCTCGGCACAAAACTCGTACAGCATAGATAGACCCCCAAAGACAGCAGATGTTTTCCGACGGGCATTGTCACACATCCCCATGAAGTTGCGGTGGAATAGGGACTGTTTTGGCGTCTAGCGCCCCCATTTAGTCCCTATTTCACCGCAACTTAAAAGGGGGCGCTGA
>CABRDB010000110.1 GCA_902469555.1 uncultured Collinsella sp.
CAGGCCGAGCGCAACTATGCCCGCCGCGGGTCGCTTCGCGTGGCCACCAAGTACCCGCGCATCGCGAGCGCCTGGTATGCCGAGCGCGGCGTGAACGCCGACATCGTTTCGCTGCACGGTAACATCGAGCTGGGCCCCATCGTCGGCATGACCGATCGCATCGTGGATATTACCGCGACGGGCGCCACGCTGCGCGACAACGACTTGGTCATCACCGGCCGCATTATGGACTGCACGGCCCGCTTCTTCGTCAATCCGGGTGCCGCGCGCCTGGATCCGCGCGTACGCAATCTGGCAGATCGCCTGGCCGCGGCCGTTAAGGACAAGCATTTTGAGCCCGTCGCGGGCTCGGCACAATAGCGCGAGCACGCACGGGCGCCCCCATATCCGGGCTGCGGACCGATTGGTGTCGCTGCCCGGCATCTCGTTTTTCAAACGCAACCTCAACCGATAGGGGATACCGATATGAAGACCATCAAGCTTGCTCCCGGTGAGCGCCTCGTTACCAACCAACTCAACCGCAAGGGCGTGCTGCCGCAAAACATCGTCGATGCCGCCCGCGATATCGTGGCCAACGTGCGCGCTAACGGCGATGCCGCGGTGCGCGACTATTGCCGGCGCTTTGACGGCGTTGAGCTGCAGAGCTTCCGTCTGCCACAAGAGCAAATCGATGCCGCGCTCGAAGGTCTCGACCCGGTCTTTGTCGCCGCGCTCAAGAAGGCTGCACGCCAGATTCGCGAGTTCCACCAGCGCGAGGTCGAGCAGAGCTGGTTTACCACGCGCGCGGACGGCACGATGCTCGGCGTTAAGGTGACCCCGCTCGCGGCGGCCGGCATCTACGTGCCGGGCGGTCGCGCGCAGTATCCCTCCACGGTGCTCATGAATGCCATTCCCGCCAAGGTCGCCGGCGTCAAGCGCGTGGTCATGGTGACCCCGCCGCAAAAGGACGGCCTTATCAGCCCCTACACGCTCGCCGCGGCCAAGCTCGGCGGCGTGGACGAGATCTATATGGTGGGCGGCGCCCAGGCCGTGGCCGCACTGGCGTACGGTACCGAGACCATTCCACGTGTCGACAAGATTACCGGCCCGGGCAACGCCTTTGTCGCTGCGGCCAAGCAGATTGTTTCGGGCGATGTGGGCATCGACATGGTCGCCGGCCCCTCCGAGGTCTGCGTGCTGGCCGATGCCACGGCCAAGCCTATGGTGGTCGCGGCCGACCTGATGGCTCAGGCCGAGCACGATCCGCTGGCAGCCTGCTATCTGGTGACCTGCGACGAGCAGTTTGCGCGCGAAGTCGAGGCGGGCATCGACATTCTGGTGGCGCAGTCCCCGCGTGCCGAGATCACGCGTGCTTCGCTGGACAACGAGGGCACGATCGTGGTCGCCGCCGACATGGCTGCCGCCGTCGAGGCCGTGAACACCGTGGCGCCCGAGCACCTGGAGCTGCACTGCAAGGATGCGATGGGCTTGCTCGGCGGTATTCGCAACGCCGGCGCCATCTTTGTGGGCGCCTGGAGCTCCGAGCCGCTCGGCGATTATGTTGCCGGCCCCAATCACACGCTGCCGACCGGCGGCACGGCCATGTTCTCCAACCCGCTTTCGGTCGAAGAGTTCGTTAAGCGCTCGAGCGTCATTTGCTATACGCCCGAGGGTCTGCTCTCCGACGCTCCCGCTACGCAGCGCCTGGCCGAGGCCGAGGGCCTGTGGGCACACGCGCTTTCCGCCGCTCTGCGTCGCCGTGTGCTGGAGCAGGGCGAGGATGCCGTGAGTGCCGAGTCGCTGGCCGCGGCCGACCTGACTAAGGTTGCCTGGCCGGGCGACGCCGTGGCGACGGTTGCCGAGGGCGTGGACCTGACGGCGGCTGCGGGCGCGGATGGCGCCGGTGTGACCGGTGGGGAGGCCTAATATGGCCGAACTCACGCCGCGCATGAAGGAGCTCGTCCAGCCCTATCTGGCAGGCATCGAGCCCTACGATCCCAACTTTACGCCCACGCGCATCAACCTTTCGGCAAACGAGAACACCTACCCCGTGCCGGCCGGCGTGCGCGAGGCGGTTGATGCGGCGCTTGCCGCCACGCCGCTCAACCGCTATCCCGACCCCATGTCCAACGACCTGCGCGACGAGCTTGCCGCTTGGCATGGCGTGACGCGCGAGAATATCTGCGTGGGCAACGGCGGTGACGAGCTGCTCTATAACTGCCTGCTGGCGTTTGGCGGCGCGGGGAGGACCCTGCTCAACTGCCCGCCGTGCTTTAGCGAGTATGCGTTCTTTGCGTCTCTGTGCCAGACCGAGGTGCGCGACGTGTGGCGCGACCCGGCGACCTTTGAGCTCGACCAGGCAGCCGTGCTTGCGGCGGCACCCGAGTGCAACCTGGCCATCGTGACCTCGCCCAATAACCCCACGGGCGACGTGGCGCCGCTCGACTTTGTCGCGGCGCTGTGCGATGCGTGCCCCGGCATGGTCATGGTCGACGAGGCCTACGTTGAGTTTGCCGACGATTCGTTTGGCGCGGCCACCACGGCGCAAGGCCTTATCGCCGAGCATCCCAACCTGGTGATTCTACATACGCTGTCCAAGGCGTTTGGTGCCGCCGGCACGCGTCTGGGCTATGTGATTGCGGCACCCGAGGTCGTCGACGTGTTCGCGGCGATTCGCCAGATCTATTCGGTCAACGTGCTGAGCCAGGCCGCAGCGCTTGCCTGCGTGCGTGCTCGCGATGCGTATGCACCCGTGGCGGCGCAAGTTACATCCGAGCGCGAGCGCGAGTTGTGCGCCCTGCGCGCAATGGCTGCCGAGGGCATGCCCGTGGAGGCATGGCCGAGCGCGGCGAATTTTGTGCTCGTGCGCACGCCGCATGCCACGCGCGTGCGCGAGCGTCTGCGCGACGAGTATTCGATTCTGGTGCGCGACTTTAGCTACGCGCCGGGGCTCGCGGATTGTCTGCGCATTACCGTGGGCACCCCGCAGGAAAACGATGAGGTGCTGGCCGCGTTTGCCGCGCTGGTGAAGGAGGAGATGTAGATGGATCGCTATGCCGAGGTGACCCGCAAGACGGGCGAGACCGACATTGTCGTAAAGCTCGACCTGGACGGAAGCGGCGTGTGCGATATCTCGACCGGCGTGCCGTTTTTCGACCACATGCTCAACGCTTTTGGCCGCCATGGTCTGTTCGATCTGACGGTGCACGCGGTGGGCGACGTGGAGGTCGATGCGCATCACACCGTCGAGGACACGGGTATCGTGCTGGGCGAGGCGTTTTGTCAGGCGCTGGGCGACAAGGCGGGCATTACGCGCTTTGCCGACGCGGCGATCGCCATGGACGAGACGCTCGTGATGGCCGCCGTGGACATTTCGGGTCGCGGCCAGGCCTACTGCGAGCTGCCCGTGCCGACCGAGCGTGTGGGCACCTTTGATACCGAGCTGGCTGTCGAGTTCTTCTACGCCTTCGCGCGCGACGCCAAACTCACGCTGCACGTGCGCGAGCTGGCGGGCGGTAACTCGCATCACATTATCGAGGCTGCCTTTAAGGCCGTGGGCCGCACGATGCGCCGCGCCTGCGAGCTCGATCCCCGCGTGCAGGGCATCCCCAGCACCAAGGGCTCACTGTAACCTGCCAAAAAGGGACAGGTTTTGAATGAGATAAGGGAGGGTCGCGTGGGCGAACCGAAGATCGTGGTGGTCGACTACCACAAGGGCAACTTGTCGAGCGTTGTGCGCGGGCTTGCGCGCGCTGGTGCCGTCGCCTGCACGTCGGACGATTCGGAGCAGATCCGCAACGCCGATGGCCTGGTCATCCCGGGCGTGGGCGCGTTCTATGACGCGATCACTTTTATGCGCCAGAGCGGCGAGGCGGACGCGGTGCTCGACGCCGTTGCCGCTGGAACTCCGCTGCTCGGCATCTGCCTGGGCCTTCAACTGTTTTTTGAGCGCGGCAACGAGGGCGTGCCTGCGGACGAGAGCGTGGTCGCCGACGGCAACGCCCCCGAGCAGGCCGGCAGCCCCTGGGTCGATGGCCTGGGCATTATGCGCGGTTCGTGCACGCACTTGGAGTCGAGCCGCCTGAAGGTACCGCACGTGGGCTGGGACCAGGTGCACATGACGCCTGCCGGTGCGGCCGACCCGCTGCTCGCCGGTTTTGCCGAGGGTGCCAACATGTACTTCACCCACAGCTACGCGGTGGCCGACGACACCGATGCCGCCGATGTGCTGGCGCGCACGCACTATACGCGGAGCTTCCCGTGCATCGTGCGTCACGGCAACGTGTGGGGTTGCCAGTTCCATCCCGAGAAGTCCTCGGCGCTGGGGCAGCGCATCCTTAAGAACTTCGTCAACATCGTCGAGGAGGTTGGCCGATGACCCTGTTTCCCGCAATCGATCTGATCGGCGGCAAGGTTGTGCGCCTGGAGCGCGGCGACCGGAGCCGCTGCAAGGTATATTCCGACGACCCCGTGGCCGTTGCCCGCTCCTTTGCCGAGCAGGGCGCGAGCTGGGTGCACGTCGTCGACCTGTCCGCTGCCTTTGGTGAGGACGAGGACGCGTGCACTGCTAACTCGGCGGCGATCAAGGCTATCTGCGGCGTCGACGGTCTGTCCGTGGACGTGGGCGGCGGCGTTCGCTCGCTTGCGCGCATCGACGAGTTGGCCGGCTACGGTGCTCGCCGCATCGCACTGGGCACGGTGCTGGTGACCGAGCCGGGTTTTGCCGAGGTGGCGGCCCAAGGCTTTGGCGAGCTGTTGGTGGCTGACATTGCCGCACGCGACGGCCAGGTCAAGGTGAACGGCTGGCGCGACGGCGCGGGTGTGGCGCTCGACGATGCCGTGGCGCAGCTTTCCGAGCTGGGCTTTAAGCATCTGGTGTATACCGACATCGCGCGCGATGGCATGCAGACGGGCATCGATGTGGCGGCGTATCGCCATGTTGCCAAGGTCGCGGGCTTTCCTGTCGTGGCTTCGGGCGGCATCTCTACGCTCGACGACATTCGCGCGCTGGCTGCGGTGGGTGAGGATGCTATTGAGGGTGCCATTACCGGCCGTGCGCTCTACGAGGGCAACTTTACGCTGGCCCAGGCACTGGCCGCCGCCCGAGGGGAGGAGTAGCCCATGCTTACCAAACGCGTAATTCCCTGTCTGGACGTCAAGGACGGCCGTGTGGTTAAGGGCGTCAACTTTGTGAGCCTGCGCGATGCGGGCGATCCGGTGGAGTTGGCGCGCGCCTACGACCGCGAGGGTGCGGACGAGGTCGTCTTCCTGGACATTACCGCCACGAGCGATAACCGCGCGACGACCATCGAGATGGCGGCGCATGCGGCTGAGGAGCTGGCCATTCCCTATACCGTGGGCGGCGGATTTCGCGACCTGGCGGGCATGCGCACCATGGTTGCCGCCGGTGCCGACAAGGTGTCGCTCAACTCGGCGGCCGTGCGCGACCCGTCGTTGATTAGCCAGGCTGCCGCGGCGTTTGGCAGCCAGGCCGTGGTCGTGGCGATCGATGCCAAGCGTGTGGGCCTGCCCGGCGAGCCGGGTGCCGATAGGTGGGAGGTCTTCACGGCGGGCGGTCGCAACGCCACGGGTATCGATGCGGTGGCGTGG
>CABRDB010000111.1 GCA_902469555.1 uncultured Collinsella sp.
CACCGGCAAGCTCGCCCGCCTGCGCGGCGCCTTTGTGGGCAAACCGCTCGTCGCCGCCGTCCTGTGCCTGCTGCTCGCCGGCGTCTTTGCGCTGCTGGGCATGGAGGTATCGTCCAACCACGACTTTACCTGGGTCTACCCCCTGTGCATCCTGCTCGAGTGGGCCATCATCACCACGCTCATGGTCGGCTTGTTCTTCCTATTCCAGCGCCACGGCGCAGCCCCCGCGGTCCTGGCCTTTGCCCTCTTTATCCTGGGCATTGCCGAGTTCTTCGTTATCACGTTTAAGTCCATGCCCATCCAGCCGGGCGACCTTTCGGCCATCTCCACCGCCGCCGCGGTCGCCGGCACCGGCTACACCTTCTCCATCTCGCTGTTCTGCGTGCTGTCCATGGGCTTTACCGCCATCGCCATGCTGCTGTGCGAGTACGCTGGCCTGGTGGCACCGCACCGTCAGAAGGGCGCCGCCAACGCCAAGCGCATGCTGCTCACCAACCTGCTCGTGGCCGTGCTGTGCCTGGGCGGTGTGACCGCGCATGTTACGCTCATCGACTACTACAACACTCTCGGCATCACCGTCTACACCTGGCGTCCGCTCGAGAGCTACTGGCGCGAGGGCTACCTGCCTGCCTTTATTAGTGCGGCACAGTCCATCAAGCCGCCCAAACCCGCCGACTACTCCGTCGACGATGCCAAGGCCACGCTCAAAAAGTACGCCAAGGCCTACGACAAGTCCGACGCGGCCAAGAGCGACGAGCGCGCCGCCGCCCAGGAGCAGTTCGACAGCGAGAAGCCCACGGTCATCGCCATCATGAACGAGACGTTCTCGGATCTGTCGATCTACCAGAACATGCGCGCCGGCTACGAGGGTCCGCAGTACTTTAAGAGCCTGTCCGACTGCCTCAGCCGCGGCAAGCTCTACGTGAGCGCCTACGGCGGCGGCACCGCCAATACCGAGTTTGAGTTTATGACCGGCAACTCCATGGCCAACCTGGGCTCGGGCGTGTACCCCTACACCATCTACAACATGGAAACGACCGGGAACCTGGCAGAGCAGTTCAAATCGCTCGGCTATTCCACCACGGCTATGCACCCCAATCACGCAACCAACTGGAACCGCGAGAACGTCTACAAGGACTTTGGCTTTGACCAGTTCCTGTCCATCAACGATTTCCAGGGAGCCGACACCTTGCGCGGCATGGTGACCGACCAGGCTACCTACGACAAGATTCTTGAGCTGCTCGACCAGAACGCCGATCCGCAGTTTATCTTCGACGTGACCATGCAGAACCACTCGGGCTACGATACGGGTCTGCTGCCGGTCGACAAGCAGATGCACCTCAACATCGACACGACCGATCTGGACGCCAAGACCGTCGAGGACGGCACGCTCTCCGATGTCGACGAGTATGTCTCGTGCATCGAGCAGTCCGACCAGGCGCTTCGCTACTTCCTCAACGCCCTGAGCAAGCTCGACCGTAAGGTGGTCGTGGTGTTCTGGGGCGACCACCAGCCGTTCTTCCCGTCCAAGTTCAACGATAAGTGGTTTACCGGCGAAGACGATGCCACGCATCAGGAGCGCCTGTGGCAGACCGACTACATCATTTGGGCTAACTACGACGTTGCCGGTTGCGACCAGACGAGCGAGGTCGACGACCTGTCCACCAACTACCTGTCCACCCAGCTTATGCAGCTGATCGGCGCCCCGCTTTCCGACTACCAGAAGGCGCACATGACGCTGCGCGAGTCGCTGCCCGCTATCAACTCGGTGGGCTACGAGGACGCCAGCCTGCGCTGGGCGCTTTCCTCCAACGTCACCGGTGACGACGCCGATGCCGCAGCCGCCACCAAGGCGCGCGAAGATTACGCCAAGATGCAGTACTACGAGATGTTCCGCGACGGCAAGAACGTGTACACCGAGCACTTCCAGACCGAGGCCAACGAGACCGACCCCAACCTGGCACCGGGTACGACCAAGATCAAGTAGCGACCAGCTGCGAGTTCATAACTGAAACGTCTGTCCGGGCGGAGACATATAAGGTTCCCTGCTCGGACAGTCCTGCGCAAGACGGGGGCCACATTAAGTGGCCCCCTTTGCGTGCGGAACTCGCGATGAACCTTACATACCTCCGCCCGGACAGACGCCTTGTTGTTGGGACACGGCTTGTCATAGGGGTATCCGCTGAACATATATAAGTTGAAGGCCACGTTATGTGGCCTTCTTTGTTTGCGGAAAGTGTGTCCCGGAATTCTTGTCTGGAATGGGATGCAGTTTCCGCTTGGGACCCGATTGGGAAAGTGTGTCCCACTATTCAGCTGGATTCCGGGATGTATTTTCCGGTTGAGGCTCATTGGGAAAGTGCGTCCCACTTTGGGGGCTGATTCTGGGACGTGGTTTCCGGTTGGCTCTCATTGGGAAAGTTCATCCCATTTCTCGGCCTAATTATGGGACGCAGTTTCCGCTTGCGGAGTCTCCACTCAACAGAAAACCCGGGTGGCCTGTTTTTTTGGGTTGTCGATATGTTCGACTGGCTACTAGTGGGTCTTGCGGCGCTTGATCAGCATGATGAGGGCTATCACTACGAGCGTTGCTCCCGCTGCTGCTGCAGTGGCGACTAGGGCGAATGTTTGGTCGCCGGTGTTTGCGAGGTTCTTCGCTGTGGTCGTAGTCTTGACCTTGGTGTCGATCTTAGCTCCGTTGTCGGACTTGGGCTTGTCCGGGTTCGTCGGGGTCTCAGGAGTCTCGGGGTCCTTTGAGCCTTCGGAATCGGTTGGGCCGGCGGTGTTTACCAGCGTATGGTCCAGGAACTTCTTGGCGCCCGCACTTGCCTGTGAGAACAGGCGGCGCGTGCGGATCGGGGTGGCGTTCACCGTTGTGGGCGCCGTCTCCTCGGCCTCGATATTCACGAGCGTCGTGCCGGTGTCGAGGCCCACGTCGTTGTATCCCACGTGGCAGTAATACTGCGCACCGTCATCGTCTGCGGTCAGGTCAATCTCGAGCTTTGAGGCCGTTCCAGCCGCGAGGTTGCCATCGGCACCCACGAGCTTAAACTCTGTCTCGCCGCGGCCCTTGCGGTACCACATATAGGTCGGTGCCAGCCCTGTTTCGCTATCGTCGGCACCGAGTTGCTTCACATGGCCAATCGCCGAGAGCGTCAGGTGGCTTCCCGCCGCGCGCTCAACCGAAGAGTCGTATCCAAGATCCGACCCCTCCGCAGCATCCGCCGCAGGTCCGCTCACGGTCATCGTCATGCCATCGGGCATGGTCTTGACCGTGATGATTGCCGAGCGAATACCTGTTTCGGTCGTGGATCCGTTCTTAACGGCGGCGATGGCGAATCGATACTCCGTATTGGGCTGCAGCCCATCCCACTTGAGCGAGGTCTGCGTGTTGTCGGCAATCTTCCAGCTATTGACGACCGCATCCGCCGCATTGCTCTGCAGCATGCCCACGCCGTAGCTAAAGCCACTCTTGTTTGCGAGTACATCGTCCCAGCTAAACGTAACGCTGGTCGAATCGACGGCGTTTGCCGTAAAGCCCGTCACGGCCGGCGCGTCGGGCATCTCGACGTCCTTAACGTCATAGCCCACGATCCAGAACTGGTCGGTGTCCTTGGTGCCGAGCTTGTCGCCCGAGTCTGCCTCGAACTTGTCGACATCCACCGCGTTGACGCCCAGACGCCACACAAAACCGTACTTGCCCTGCGCGGCCTCGGGCAGGTTGTCGACGGTGCCGCCGTATTCGGTCGATTCACTCGAGGAGTTACCCGTAGTAAAGCCGGCGTTGGCACCAAAGCACAGGCCGCCAAACAACTCGTGCTTTGCGAGCTTCGCGCCCATGACAACGCTGCCGTTCAGCGTCAAGCCGAGCTCGAGCTCCTGCTCCTTGCCCTCCTCGACTTCGATGGTCTGCTCAATGCTCGCCCCCGACTGCGCGGCGGCGCCGTTAAACCCATCGTGCGTGTAGGCGCGCGTTACGCCAGGCTTGCCCAGGCCAAAGGAATCCCCAACGGGAGTCTCGCCGTTGAGCGTCGTTTGATAGGTTCCGGGTTCTCCCGACCGGTTGGTCAAAAAGTAGCTGAGCGGCGTCATATTGTGCTGTTTGGCAATGCGGTCATAGGCCTCGACATTAACGACCGAGGTCTGCGCGCCGAGCGACACGGGCGCCGCCATCACGCCCTTGCCACCAGTTTCCTCATTTTCGATCTCATACTCGTAATAGACCATCGGAATCGTGTAGAGCACGGCCTTGTCACCCTCGCCGGCATGCGACTCATAGCTTACGCTTGCGCTGACCGTGCGCTCGCTCCGGTAGTCATAGCATCCCTCGGCGGCAAAATCGACTGAAGCATTCATCGCGACCAGGGGCGGACCGGTCTGCACCTCGACGGCAACGCCCAACTCGGCGCCAATGGTATAGCCCTGGGATGTCCCCGTGCCCTTTTCCTCTCCGTATGACGTGCCGCCCAACACCAGATAGCCGTATGCCTGCTCCAGATCCTCAACATAGGGCGCATCCTGCAGCACGGCAAGCACGCGCGGGTTGGTATAGACCTTGTAGCGGTCCTTGTACGTGATCTTGACGCTGTCGTTGTCGACATCGGGCAGCGCGAGCGAGATAAATGTGCCGTAGGTAGTGCCGCGACGGTTGCTCTCGCTAATCACCTGCTCCTCGCCGCGGCGCACCTTTCCGTTCTCGTCGAGCGAAAAATGCGAGGCGGTCATCCAATAGTAGTCATCGTTCTTGCGCAGGTCCTCGTCGCGGTGCTTGCCCACCACGGCGATAAAGCTCTCGTTATAGCGGTCCGAACCCGAGACGCTGCCCGCCTTGACGTCGCTGATCCACACCTGCTCTATACCCTTGTGGTCATGCTTGTTGCTGCTGTTGTATTGCTGACCGCTCATGCTCATGGTTCCGACCATGGACCCCAAGCCCTGAGCCCCGCTCTGTGCCGTGTTGCAGGCAAAGTCGCGGAACACATCGCCGCCCACGAGCACCTCGTCGACCGCCAGCTGCTCGGACAGGCCGTCAAGGTTGGCAGTGGCAAGGGCAATAGGCGCCAAGGTGCACGGATAGCGCTTATCCTGAGCGCTATCCTTCCATGCGCTGTTGGGCACATGCATCAGCCCATAGGAGGCGAGGAGCCCGTCTCTGTATTCCTTACAATCGGAAAGCTTGAACTCGCCAGACTCCGAGTCAAAATACGCGTAGCGGTACAGCGCGCCGTACAGCCCCTTGCTGCCGTCAGAAGCGCCGTAATCAAAAGCACTGCGTTGCCAGTCATAGCCCGCAAGAATAAGGCCCGTGACGGTTTCACCCGTCTTCTTTCCTTCTTCATCGTAGGCGGCAAACGTGCCGAACGTCGCATTCGCAGCGACCATGGTCTTGCCGTTCGCGGAGAGGGAGATTGCGCCCGCGTCGCCCAGAGCATCGACATGGACGAGCGCACCCTTGGATGCATCCCACGAAAACAGCTCGCAATGCGTCGACTTATCAATATTCTTCTTGCCGTAGGGTGCCGAGACCACGATGGCGAGGTCATCGCAAAAATCGCGATCGAGGTCGCCGGCCGCTAGCGAAACGACAGGAGCTGACTGAAGCTGCGTCCAGGAGTCGTTCCCGCCCTTGTTGTGCGTGGTGTAGTCCGCGGCGTTACCGGCATCGATCTTGACGACGCTTTGCTTCCAGTTGCCGCCCTCCAAGTCATACATGTCGACTACAGCCTTGCGCACGCCGTTCTCGTCGACATAGCAGCCCGCGTAGACAAAAAGCTCGTCGACGCCGTCGCCATCGACATCGCCCGCCTCGACATCAAAGACGGCGTCGTGCTCTTGCAGGTAACCGGCATCCAGGTACTTAAAACGGCCTTCGTACATCATATTAGTGTTGACCGTCACCGGCAGGTGTGTGTCGAGAGTGCGCGTACGCCCGTTGCTAAACGAGTAGAGGACCAGCTCAACCTTTCCGGCGTATGACTTGCCGTCAATCGTCGTGGAGGAACTGTCGCCGTAGGCACGGAGCTCGGCAACGCGGCTCTTTTTGCCCGTGCTGGCGTCGCTGCAGAACTCAACACTCGTGGCGTGAATGCCCGAGAAACCGTTGTTGTCGTTGGCGAGTACTGTTGAGGACTCATTGTTGCTTAGGTACGACCAGGTGCCGCCACCGTAGTCGCTATGCTTGTAGAGATCGCTGTTCGTATCGAAGTTGTTGACGTTTTGCCAGAACTTTGCGGCGCCCCACACACTTCCATAGCCATCGGTGAGTTTGCTGCTGCCGCCAATGTCACCGCGCTCGACGTTCTCGAGCTTGTCGCGCAGAGTGTAGCGATTGCCATGGCTACCGTTAGCTGCCATATAGACCTCGCTGCGCGTGGCAAACGTCGTGGGGGTATCAGTGGAATAGGGGCCAACGGTATCGGCCGGAATGTCCTCGCTCGTGCCCAGACCCAGGGCTTGATAATCCTGCTCGGTCATATCGGTGATTGCGGGCGCGTCTGCCGCCTGGGCAACCTGGGGCGTGGCCGTGAAGCAGGCGACGCTCGTGGCGATCAACGCAGCAAGCGCCGCCGTCCCAACAAGCGGGATTTTCGACAGCCTACGGATACGGGGGTGTGGAACGTACATGAGGGACCTCGCTTTATTCGAGTGGAGTGGACTCATTTTTGCAAATGATACATCCGATGCCCGATATCACGTGTCTCATTTTCGCCAACGGCGTGTCTCATTTTTGAGAATCCGAGATGCCGCGGAAATCTTATCCCAGCTCAAAGGCCATTTCTGGGATGTATTTTCCGTCGAGTGCCTCATCGGGAAACTGCATCCCATTTCAAGCGTCGATTCCGGGATGCATTTTCCCCTTAGACCCTCAACCGGAAACCGCATCCCACTTTGAGCGCAAATTCCGGGACGCATTTTCCGCTTGAGCCTCATTGGGAAACGGCGTCCCACTTTGAGGGCTGATTGTGGGATGCATTTTCCGGTTTTGCTCTCATTGGGAAAATGCATCCCGTTTCTTGACCGAATAATGGGACGCAATTTCCCGTTGGAGCGCCTTTGGGAAAGTGTGTCCCACTTCGACCGCCCAGAGTGGGATGCACTTTCCGCAAAGCACCTCAACGGGAAACTACGTCCCATTCCAAAGGCAAATTCCGGGACGCATTTTTCGAAAGCCTGCCCATCCGGAAAGCCCGTCCCACTTTGGACGCATCCGGGCACGGAACCATCGACCTATCAGGCCTCCCATCAATAAAGAGGCGTCCTCCCGGACGGCGGGGCACGAAGTTCATCGCGAGTTCCGCACGCAAAGAAGGCCACTTAATGTGGCCTTCGTCTTGCGCAGGACTGTAGAGCAGGGAACTTCGTGCCCCGACGCCCGGGAGGACGTTTCATTTAGAAAGATGGACCGACCGCCGTCAGCGATGGGAGCTACTCCCCCAGCACGGCCTTTTTGGCGGCTGCAGCCATGTTGTCCAGATCTTCCTTGGTGGGATGGTCCTTCGCGGCAACCCAGTTGTCGAGCAGCATCTTAAATCGGGCGTTTTCGGGATCCTGCTCAAGCATTGCCTCGTAGCGCTGCTTGACGGCGGGACCCATCTTGCCTTGGCACATCGCCCAGCCCGCAAGCTCGGCATCGTTGGCCAAATTGGAGGTCACGCGGTCGATAATCTGCTGGTAATAGCTCTGGTCGGCACCAAAACCGCAGGTGCCAAACAAGAAGACGCGCTTGCCGTGCAAGGCGGAGAGCAATGCCGCGACCGAAGGCGTGCACGCACCCTTGTCGCACCAAAAACCGACGAGCACCGTGTCGGCCGCGCAGGCGCCCTGCGCCTCGAGCGCAACCTGATCTGCATCCGCATCGTCGCTCAATGCCGCGGCATGGACAAACTCAACGCCCGCAGCCTGCAGAGCGCGCTTGATCGCGCCCGAAACCATCCTGGTATTACCGCTCTTGCTGTTGACCACCAAAGAGCATGTCATAGTCACGTTGCTCGTTTCCCCCAAAACTAAAGCCACTAATGCAATTTATTAGATGAATATCTTAGTACTAACGTGACAGATGTAAACCACCGTCTGTCGATTGATTAATTTGCCCCACGGCCGTGCTCACTGGGCGAATTGGCTGCGGTAGAGTTCGGCGTAGAAGCCGCCTGCCGCCAGCAGCTCGTCGTGCGTGCCGCGCTCGATAATCTCGCCGTCGCGCATGACCAGAATGCAGTCGGCGTTGCGAATCGTCGACAGGCGGTGCGCTACGACAAAGCTCGTGCGACCGGCCATGAGCTCGTCGAATGCCGCCTGCACTTGCAGCTCGGTGCGCGTGTCGATACTCGAGGTCGCCTCGTCCAGCAGCAAGATAGCCGGGTCGGTGAGCATGACGCGCGCAATGCACAGCAGCTGCTTTTGGCCCTGGCTAAACGTGCCGCCGTCCTCACCGATTACCGTATCGTAGCCGCCTGGTAGCTGCACGATAAACTTGTGCGCGTGCGCGCGCTTGGCGGCTTCGATGACCTGCTCGCGCGTGGCGTCGGGACAGCCGTAGGCGATATTATCCGCCACCGTGCCCTCGAACAGCCACGTATCCTGCAACACCATGCCAAAGGCACGGCGCAGGCTCGCGCGCGTGTAATCACGCGAAGACCGGGCATCGACCATGATGCATCCGGCATCGATATCGTAAAAGCGCAGCAGCAAGTTGATGAGCGTCGTCTTGCCGCAGCCCGTGGGACCGACCAGGGCAAAGCGCATACCGGGCTTGGCCTCGATGCAAATATCCTGCAGCAGCTTGCGGTCGTGAACGTAGCTAAAGTCCACATGTTCAAAGGCGACCTCGCCCTTCGGGGCGGCAAGCTCCGCGGCATCCGTCGCATCGGGCTCCTGCTCGCGTGCATCGAGCAGCGCGAACATGCGGCGCGCCGAGGCATACGCCGTCTGGATCTGCGTAATGACGTTGGTGACCTCGTTGAACGGCTTGGTGTACTGGTTGGCATAGGACAAAAAGATCTGCACGCCACCCACCGTGAGCGCCGCCGGCACGCCCGTGATCACGCCCACGCAGCCGATCACAGCGACCACGGCATAGATGATGTTATTGATAAAGCGCGTGCCGGGGTTGGAGAGCGAACCCATAAACTGCGCGCGCTCGCCCGCGGTGTAGAGCTCAGCGTTGAGGGCATCGAAGCGCTGCTGAGCACTCGAGCCATAGGCAAACGCGTCCACGAGCTTCTGCTCGCCCACGTACTCCTCAATATGACCGCCAAGCTGGCCTTGGATGTGCTGCTGTGCCGTAAAGCTTTTGTTGGAGAGCTTGGCAATAGCACCGGCTGCAAAAATGGAAAGCGGCGTGACGAGCACCACCACGAGCGTCATGGTCAGGTTGATGGAAAGCATAAACGCGAGCGTGCCCACGATGGTAATAACACCGGTGAAGAGCTGCGTGAAGCCCTGCAGCAGACCGTCGCCCACCTGATCGACGTCGTTGACCACGCGGCTCATAAGGTCGCCGTGGGCGTGACTGTCGATAAAGCTGAGCGGCATACGGCTGAGCTTGTCGCTCGCCTCCACGCGCATGTCGCGCACCGTTTCGTAGGACAGGCGGTTGACGCAATAGCCCTGCAGCCACTGGAAGGCCGCAGCACCTACGACGACAATCGCGAGCTTGGTAACGAGCGGCAGCAGTGCGTCGAAGTCCACTCGACCCGCCGCGACGATGAGGTCGATGCCCTCGCCGATGAGGATGGGCGTATAGAGCTGCAGGATTACTGAGACGGCGGCGCTCACAAACGACGCCGTAAACGAAATGCGATGCGGACGGACGTAGCCCAGCAGGCGGCGAGTCACCGCGCCCACGGGGTAGCGCTCGGGGTCGCCGGGCTGGCGCGGACCGTCGCCCAAGTCGTTGAGATTATCGTTACCGGACACGTTGGCCGTCATCGTGGCGACCGAACCGGAGGAAGTGTACGGATTCATTTAGCAGCCCTCCTTTGCGCAGACAGATACAGGGGCGCCTGGGGCGGACGCGGGCCCTGGGGTGGGCGCGGGCGCCGCACTCCCCTGCTGGCCCTCGAGTTCCTCGTGGCGCAGCTGCGACTGGCAGATCTCGCGATAGAGCTGGCAGTTTGCGTACAGCTCGTCATGCGTGCCCAGGCCCGCAACCGAGCCATGGTCGAGTACGCAGATCATGTCGGCATCGCGCACGGTCGAGACGCGCTGGCTCACAATCACCGTGGTCAGCGGCAGCCCACCCTCGGCGGCACCGCGCATGCTTCGTTCGCGAATGGCATGGCGAAGCGCCGCATCGGTCTTAAAGTCGAGCGCCGAGGCGGAGTCGTCCATGATCAGGACCTGTGGCGAGCCCACCAGGGCGCGCGCGATGGTCAGGCGCTGGCGCTGACCGCCGCTGAAGTTCTTACCGCCCGCCTCGACCGGGGCGTCGAGGCCCTGGGGCTTGTTGCGCACGAACTCGCTCGCCTGCGCCATGTCGAGTGCCGCCCAGAGCTCCTCGTCAGTCGCCGACTCGTCACGCCAGGTCAGGTTGCTGCGGATGGTGCCGCTCACCAGCGACGCACGCTGCGGGACGGTCGCGACCACGTGGCGCAGTTGGTCGAGCGGCCAGGTGCGCACGTCGGCGCCCATCACGCTCACGCTGCCGGTGCTCGCATCGTACAGGCGCGGGATGAGCGAGACGAGCGTGGACTTGCCGCTGCCCGTGCCGCCGATAATGCCGAGTGTTTTGCCCAGCGGGAGTTCCAGCGTCACATCGTTGACAGCATTGGCCGCGCCGGCGCCAAAGGAGAAGCTCGCATGGCTAAAGCTCAGCGCAGGAACTGGAGCGACATTGCCCGGCTTGGGCAGTGCGACCGGCTCGTTGTCCTCGTCGGTGATGCTCGGCACGCAATTGAGCACCTCGTTGATACGCGACGCACTGGCGCTCGCCTTGGTAAAGACCACGACCAAGTTGGCAACATACACGATGGAGGTGAGGGTCTGCGTCATGTAGTTCACAAACGCCATGACCTGACCCTGCGTGAGCTCGCCCACGTTGACCTGGATGCCGCCCACCCACAGGATGGCGCACACGCCCAGGTTCATCACCAAAAACGTGACGGGGTTGAGAATCGACGAGAGCTTACCCACCGCGATGGCAGTATTGGCCTGGTCATCGGCGGCTTGGGCAAAGCGCTCGCGCTCGTGATCTTCACACACAAACGCACGGACCACGCGAGCGCCCGAAAGGCCTTCGCGGCAGATAAGCGCGATGCGGTCGAGCTTTGCCTGCAGCTGCTTGTAATACGGGATGCACCGCGCCATAACAAACCAAAACACCAGGCCGATGGCGGGCGTGCAAATCAAAAAGATGATGCCGAGCTTAAGGTCGATGGCAAGGGCCGCGACCATGGAGCCCACCGCCAGGAAAGGCCAGCGGATGAGCATGCGCACGCCCAGCGCCACGGCAAGCTGCACCTGGTTGACGTCGTTGGTAATACGCGTAATGAGCGACGGCGTGCCAAAGCGATCGAGTTCGGCATAGCTCAGCTTGTTGATGTGCTGGTAGAGTGCGCCGCGAATGTCAGTACCCATGCCCTGCGAGGTGAGCGCCGCCATCTTCTGGCAAACAAGCGTAAACGAGATGCCGATTACAGCCATGGCGGCGAGCACCATGCCGTAGCGGACGACGGCACTCACGTCGTGCGCACCGATACCTTTATCGATCATCTGGGCAATCACCAGCGGCGTCAGCAGGTCAAAGATCACTTCAATCA
This sequence comes from uncultured Collinsella sp., assembly GCA_902469555.1. Taxonomy (GTDB): domain Bacteria; phylum Actinomycetota; class Coriobacteriia; order Coriobacteriales; family Coriobacteriaceae; genus Collinsella. The sequence continues at coordinate 11,757 of CABRDB010000111.1, forward strand.
ACTTGCACGCAGGGCCAATCACCATATACCGGCGAAACTTACCACCAAAACGCCTGAGCAGCTCAATCATAAAAAGGCGCTCCCTATCATCATCTCAATTCAATCTGATTCATGATAGTACGGAGAACCCTGGAGATGCGTAAGCAACTCGTTACAGATGTAAGGGCAACGGTCACTAGCGCCCAAGGCACGTAGCAGCCGATGTTTTGGCAACGCCAGCGAGCGGCATAACGCCGGGGATTCAATTATCAGATAAATGTGACCCTTCAGGCGGTTTTGGTCGGCTACCCGCGGGTGC
>CABRDB010000112.1 GCA_902469555.1 uncultured Collinsella sp.
AAGTAAAGTGCAGACCCGCCGTGGGAGCTGCAGCCGAGTGTTCCTCTTTCATGGCGTAGACGGTCTGGTACTTCTCGGGATCGCCCTCGTAATCGGTAATGTAGGGCGGCAGCGGCACGTGGCCGGCAGCATGGATGGCCTCGTCGAGCGTGCGCGGCTCGCCGGCGGCATTGCAACCGGCCGGCTCAAAACGCACCAGGCGGCCGCCGCGGCTATCGGTGACAAAGTCGATGACCTCGGCCGTCAGCACCACGGGAGCCCCCTCGGGCGCATGGGCGCCGCCCGCACGATACTCAATCTGAGCACCGGGCTTCAGGCGCTTACCCGGCTTGACCAGGCACTCCCAAACGTGGCCCAGCGGGTCAACATCTTCGCGGCGCTTGAGCAGCAGCGTCTCGACCACGCCGCCCGAGCCCTCCTTGCGACCGATCAGGCGGGCCGGCATCACGCGCGTCTTGTTGATGACGAGCACATCGCCAGGCTCGATATAGTCGATGATGTCGCGGAAGATGCGGTGCTCAACGGTACCGCCGTGCTCCAGCGGCGTTCCCGCCTGGGAGCCCTTGCGATCCACCACCAGCAGGCGGCAGGAGTCGCGCGGCTCGGCAGGAGCTTGGGCAATCAGTTCCTCGGGAAGGTTGTAGTCAAAATCATCGGTACGCATAGACACGTCGGATACTCCTTATATAGCTATAGTCCGCTCTACATCCTAGCAGGCTGCCAGCTCAAAAGAACTACTTTTTGGACGCTTTGCGCTCGTCGCGGATGCGGGCGCGGTCCATGGCCGCCTCGACAGCCGAGAAGCGGCAACCACAGTAGTTCTGCCGATACATGCCCAGCTCGCGCGAACGGCGTGTCGCCTCGGGGTAATACGGACGAAAATCGCGAATCACCGGAGTGAGACCGCGGGCGGCAGCCAGACGCTCCAACACATCATTGCAGGTGTCGAACAGCTGATACGGCGAGACGGCGAGCGTCGTACCCACAAACTCAAACCCACGCTCCTGGGCCACACGGCACGCCTCGGCCAGGCGCAGGGCATAGCACGCGCGACAGCGACGGGCTCGATCGGCGCCCAGCGGGGCCACGCCGGTCTCCCAGCGCTCGCGGTCCTCCCCCGCCTCGATAAGCTCGATGTCGCCATCGGCACACCACCGGCGCAGCTCGTCCAAACGCCGCCGCCATTCATCGTGCGGTTGAATATTAGGGTTGGTCCAACAAATCGTGGGCTCAAACCCCTCCTCGCGCAGCAGGCGGACCGGCTCCAGCGAGCACGGCGCACAGCAAGCGTGCAACAACAACGACTTCATGGACATCTCCTCCCCCGCAATGATTTTTTAATCCCCGTCCCAGAAAAATCATCCCAAAAAGACTACCTTGTGAAAAAGCGCACGCCAAAGGATGTGTCCTCGCAGGCGGCAATGCGACGATCGCGCAGGATGGTCCGCACGTAATACCAGTCGCCCACACAACCCGACAAATGCAAGCCGGCCGCCAGGTAGCACAGCAGCGGATAGCCCGAAAACGCAAAACCCAGGGCAAACGCAGTCGTCACAACGACCGTCGGCGCCAGGCAAACTGCCACGTACCGCCGGCGCGAATACACCACGCCCTCGGCGCAGGCGTAAATCATCGCCGTCTCGCGGTTCGCCCCAAAGGTCACGCGCGCGTCCGCAGGCGCCAGCACTTTAAATAGCACCGCATGCACCAGCTCATGAACACCAAACGACGCAGCAGAAACGACCGCCAAGCCGACTAGCCAGCCCAAGACCGCCGTCCAGCCGCCCGCGTCAGCCGCATCCAAGTCCGCAGGCCCGCCCAGCAGCATAAACACCGGCACCAGGCACACGGCAAATGCGCCAAGCACCGCCATCCCCCACACAAAGCAGGCGTGCAGAAAATCCTCATCCTCAAACGCATGTATGTTGGAAATCTCATTCATAGCATCTTAGGATAGCGCCCCTGCCACGTACCCGTCCGCATGTGCGATAATGTCGAACGATATGCACGAATTGACCACTGCGTCGCCAGGCCTTGCGCCCGGCCGCGCTCTCACCATATGCGAAGGAGTCCCATGGCATCCAAATACTCCATGAACGACCGTCCCAGCTGGCCTCGCCGCGCCATCGTTACCGCCGGCGAGCCCTACGGCAACAAGGGCCTTCACTTTGGCCACGTCGGCGGCGTCTTTGTCCCGGCCGACTTCTTCGCCCGCTTCCTGCGCGACCGTCTGGGCCGCGAGAACGTCATCTTCACCTCGGGCACCGACTGCTACGGCTCGCCCATCATGGAGAGCTACCGCAAGCTCAAGGAGAACGAAGGCTACGACAAGTCCATCGGCGAGTATGTCGAGTCCAATCACTCCCGCCAGGCCGCGACCCTCAACAACTACAACATCAGCTGCGATATCTACGGCGGCTCGGGCCTTGAGCCGGCTGCGCAGATTCACAACGAGGTTACCGCCGAGATTATCGAGCGCCTGCACGAGCAGGGCACCATCTCCAAGCGCTCCACGCTGCAGTTCTACGATGCCAAGGCCGGCACGTTCCTCAACGGCCGCCAGGTGATCGGCCGCTGCCCCATCCAGGGTTGCAAGTCTGAGAAAGCCTACGCCGACGAGTGCGACCTGGGTCACCAGTTTGAGCCCGAGGAGCTCATCGCGCCCAAGAGCCAGCTCACCGGCGAGGTGCCCGAGCTGCGCCCGGTCGACAACCTCTACTTCGACCTGCCGGCCTACCTCGACTTTATGAAGACCTACACCGCCAAGCTCGCCCAAAACCCGCAGGTTCGCTCCGTGGTCTCCAAGACCATGGAGGAGTGGCTGCTGCCAGCACAGCTCTATATTCAGAACAAGTTCCGCGAGGCCTTCGACGCCGTCGAGGACCAGCTGCCCGAGCACACCGTGCTGGAGCCCGAGGGCAACAAGAGCAGCTTTACCGTCACCTTCCCCAGCTGGAAGGAGCGCGACGACGCCCACGCGGTGCTCGCCAACGGCGGCGTGCGCTTCCGCAGCGGCAAGGCGCTCGTGCCCTTCCGCATCACCGGTAACATCGACTGGGGCGTTCCGGTGCCCGAGGTCGACGGCGTGAACAACGTCACCTGCTGGTGCTGGCCCGAGAGCCTGTGGGCGCCCATCAGCTACACCCGCACCGTGCTCGCACGCGACGCCCGCGCCGCCGGTGTAACCGAGGGTGTCGCCGCCCAGGACGCCGCCCTCATGGGCGAGCCCGCAGCCGATTCCACGCAGGTACCCGCACCCACCTACCAGCACAGCTCGCTCGACTGGCGCGACTGGTGGTGCTCTGACGACGCTCAGATCTACCAGTTCATCGGCCAGGACAACATCTACTTCTACTGCATCGCGCAGACCGCCATGTGGGAGGCCCTGGGCTGGAACCTCACGCAGAGCACCGTTAGCGCCTGCTACCACCTGCTCTACATGGGCAAAAAGGCCAGCTCGTCCTCGCAGACGCCTCCCCCGCCGGCAGACGACCTGCTCAACCACTACACCTGCGAGCAGATGCGCGCGCATTGGCTGTCGCTCGGCCTGTCCGAGAAGCCGGTGAGCTTTAGCCCCAAGGCATACGACACCCGCGTGACCGGCAAGGACAAGGACGGCAACGAGGTGCGCGCCTGCGACGACAAGCGCGTCATCGATCCGGCCCTTAAGGAAAGCGCCCTTTTGACCGGCGTGTTCAACCGCCTGGCCCGCAGCTGCTTCTACGGCGTCGCCGTCAAGGAGGGCGACGAGAGCCCCTATCGCAACGGTTGCATTCCCGCCGGTGCCGCCTCCGCCGCCGTGGTCGAGGCTGCCGAGCAGGCCGCTCTCGCCTTTGAGCAGGCCATGTACAAGTTCGAGACGCACCGCGCGCTTGCCGTGTGCGACGACTACCTGCGTGCCGCCAACAAGCGCTGGAGCGACGCCTCCAAGGCCGCCAACAAGCTCGAGGGCGAACCAGCCAACGCCGCCATGAAGCAGGCCCTCGTCGACGCCTTTACCGAGCTGCGTGTGGCGACCGTGCTCATGCACGGCATCGTCCCGGCCGGCTGCGAGCTCATCTGCGAGTATTTCGACATCGACCCGGTCGCCTTCTTTAGCTGGGATAACATCTTCGCCTCCACGGACGAGTTTATGGAGAGCCTGGGCGAGAAGCCCGGCGAGCACCACGTGAAGCCGCTGCCCCCGCGCTTCGACTTCTTCAGCAAGCACGAGAGCCAGTACTAGGCAACCGGCAGGGCCTAGGTGGAACAGGAAGGAAAGACGGATGTCCAAGCCGCGTCGTCGTAAGCAGATAAAGCAGGTCAAGGCCGAGCTCAAGCTTAGGCAGTTTGCCGCTACCGAGCTTTCCGACCAGCTTGCCGCCCAACACTCCGCCGCCGACCTGCCGCGCTTTATGGTCGACACGGTCGCCGGCGCCTATGCCCCCACCGATGCCGAGCTCATGATTGAAGGCTTTGGCGCCGCGGCCACACGCCCAGTCACGCTGCGCGCCAACACGCTCAGGGCAACCGCCGAGGGCATCGCCGCCGCACTCGACGAGGCCGGCATCGCGCACCAAACCGTTACCTGGTATCCGGACGCCTTCATCCTGCCCGAGGCCCAGGTTTCCGACCTGTGGGACCTCGACATCTACCGCGACGGCAAAATCTATCTGCAGAGCCTGTCGTCCATGATGCCGCCTTTGGTGTTGAGCGCCCAGGCAGGCGAGGACATCCTGGACATGTGCGCGGCCCCCGGTGGCAAGACGACGCAGATCGCTGCCCTCACCCAGGGCCAGGCACACCTCACGGCCTGCGAGATGAGCATTCCCCGAGCCGAGAAGCTCGAAGCCAACCTCCATCGCCAAGGCGCCAAAAACGTGCCCGTCATGCGCATCGACGCACGCGAGCTCGACGAATTCTTCCGCTTTGACCGCATCCTGCTCGACGCCCCCTGCACCGGTACGGGCACCGTCATCAGCGGCAACGAGAAGAGTCTGCGCGGCCTCACCGAGCAGTTGCTCGGCAAGTGCGCCCGCTCGCAGCGAGCACTTCTGGATCGCGCCATGGGAGCCCTCAAACCAGGCGGCACGCTCGTCTATTCGACTTGTTCGATCTTGCCGCAGGAAAACGAGGACGCCTTGCAAGAGGCCCTCGACAAGCACATGGACTGCGAGCTTATCCCCCTCGACGGCACGCCGAGCAAAAGCGAAGCACGCCGCGCCCAGGATGCCGGCGAGGAGCCGCGCATCGAGTCCAACGCTCTCACCGAGGCAATCGCCGCGGGTCAGGTATCGGCCATCACCAACGGCATGCCCGGCACGCTCACCATCCCGCCCAGCCGCGACTTTGAGGGCTTCTACATCGCCCTGGTCCGAAAACGCGGCTAGCGCACGGATTCAAAACTCAACAAGCTATTCCCGTGCGCGCTTGTCCTGCTGGTCACGGTGCTGCTTAAGCGCCTCGCGTTCCTTGCGCTCGGCTCTTTTGCCCTTAATGGCCGTAACCACAAAATAGATGACCGCGGCGGCAACGATTGCGCCCACGCATAGGCCAATCGAGCCCAACATTGCTGTGAATTCCATTCCGCGTCACCTCTCTTTTAAACGGGACTTTCAAGATAGCACCTCAATACCCGCCACCACAGCTCCTTCACGTTCGCCGGCCCTTCGGTCTAACGGATGGCACGGCGGGGAAAAATCAACTCGTCAAACGATTTAGCAAGTACAATGCTGCCGGCACCCTGCCGGCCGTCATCACATAGAATCGAGCCTCCATGGATACCCTCAACGACCTAAACGAGCGCGTCGACGCCTTTGTCGGCACCAGCTCCTTCGACACGTCAGTCACGGCAAACGACCAAGCCCCCATCGATGTTCCCGCCGAGGTTCACGAGGACATTGTCGCCTCGGTCGACTTCTCCGAGGTAGAACTTGCAGACGAATTTACCGAGCCCCAGGTGGCCGTAACTCCCAACGGCCTTTTGCCCATGGAGCCGCTGCCCATCGACGGGCGTCTGCGCAAGGCGGCTCTCCGCATGCCCGATGAGATCGAGGAGGCCAGCGGCTTTACGCTCTTCGGTCGTCGCATCAAGTCGCTTATCTACACCACCGACGTCGCGGTCATCCGCAACTCCAACGCCGATGCCGTCTTTGCCGTTTACCCCTTCACGCCACAGCCGGCCATTACGCAGGCGCTGTTGACCGTTGCCGAGTGCCCGGTCTTTGTAGGCGTGGGCGGCGGAACTACGACCGGTAAGCGCTCCGTACAGATGGCAGCCGTCTCCGAGATGCAGGGCGCGGCGGGCTGTGTGGTCAACTCCCCTGCCACTGCCGAAATGATCGAGCACATCACCAACATCGCCGACATCCCCGTCATCGCCACGGTCGTACGTTGCGACGACGATGCTCACGCCAAAGTGCGCGCCGGAGCCAAGATCCTCAACATCGCGGCCGGCAAGAACACGCCCCAGGTCCTTCGCGAGCTGCGCGAGCACTATCCCAACCTGCCGCTCATCGCACCGGGCGGCAAGACGCCCGAGAGCATCCGTGAGACCATCGCCGCCGGCGCCAACGCCATCATTTGGACGCCGCCTTCGGCCCAGCAGCTGCAGACCGACATGATGCAGCGCTACCGCAAGATGAAGGAAGACGCCACGCCTGTCATCTCGCGCGACGATGTGCCCATTATCGACCAGGTCGCCGCCGCCGAGGTCAGCCAGGTCGAGAATATGAATCCCGACGTGCCGATTCCCGACGAGGTCATCGAGCGCGTCGCTTCGATCCACGATCATATCGAGGAACGTCGCGCCAACCGCGGACTCAAGCCCTCGCTGCACGGCTTCTTCTTCCGCGGAAAGAAACGCTAACCGCAACAGCAAGGCCCGCCCCGCAAACAACGGGACGGGCCTTTTCTGTTTTCGAATGTCAGGAGTGACAAGCGCAGCTGTTAAAACTGACAGTCAGCGCACGAACGCTAATCCACGCGCTTGTCGCCCATAAAGAAGAGCGCCACCGTACCAGGTCCGGTGTGCGAACCGATCAGAGTACCGATGTTATTGATCTCGATCTTGCCTTTAAGCTGCGGAACCTGTTCCTCAATCAGCGCCGCAACTGCTTCGGCATCCTCGCGGCACGCCGAGTGCGACATGATGCACTTACCCGAATAATCCGCACCGTCCTGCACGTGTGCCATCATGGTCTTAGCCATCTCGGAAATCGCGCGCTTCTTAGTGCGAATCTTCTCACGTGGCGACAGCTTGCCGTCGCAATCGACCGTCATAAGTGGGCAAATCTTAAGCGCCGTGCCGATGATCGCGCTCGCAGCCGAAATGCGACCGCCGCGCAGGTAGCTCGACAGATCGGTCGAGAAGAACCAGTGGTGCAGGTTGAGCTTATGCTCCTCGATCCAAGCGGCCGTCTCGTCGAGTGAAGCCCCGCTATCGCGCACGTCGGCGGCACATTCCGCCAGCAGGCCAAAGCCCGAAGACGCTGCCAGCGAATCGATGACGCGCACCTTGCCGCCCTGGGGATAGCGATCCGCGAGCATCTGCGCCGCAACGCAGGCCGATCCATACGTGCCCGAAATACCCGACGACAACGTCAGGTGCAGCACGTCTTTGCCCTCGGCAACAAGCGGCTCCCAAAACTCCTCGTACTCACCCACGCTCACCTGAGACGTCTTGGGCATGGCGCCCGCGGATATCTGGGCAAAAAACTCGTCCGGCGTAATCGACTGATACAGATCGTCCGCATAGACAACATCGTCGATCTCGTAATGAAAACACACGACAGGGATATTGCGCGATTCAAAGAACTCCCGAGTTCGATCGGCGGCGGATTCACAGGTCAGGACAAAATCACTCATATGAGGCTCCTTACGTATAGTTATAAAAATTATCGCACAGCAAGCATAAATACGGTACAAATGTCCACTATTTACCAAATAGAGCCAAAGGTGGTGAACATCTTTACCGTCATCATCTCTATCGATCCCGGAGGCATACGTCTGTAAAAGCGACCCTACGTCTCCACCCAACCGCCATATCTACCTCAACTAAATCGATTTACCAAACCGTTCGGCCAACAATTCGACCTCCCATCCCCAATCGAAACAAAAGCGGCGCATACTGATAAACGTTTGACGCTGTTTATCAGTTTTACCAGCTCCATCGGAAGGTGTTTCATGGTCGCATTCGATCGCAATCCGCAAGACTTTAAATATCTGCGTCTGTTGTCGAGACAATTTCCCACCGAGCAATCCGCGTTTACCGAAATTATCAATCTCTCGGCCATTCTCAACCTGCCCAAAGGCACCGAGCATTTTATGAGCGACGTGCATGGCGAGTACGAAGCCTTTATGCACATCCTCAACAACTGTTCGGGCGTCGTGCGCGAACATGTCGACGAGATTTTTGGCGACACGCTCACGTTTGACGAAAAGGGCGAGCTGTGCACGCTCATCTACTACCCGCGCGAGAAGATCGAGCTGGTCCGCAGCAAGCGCGAGGACTCGCCCACCTGGTACAAGACCATGCTCGACCAACTCATTGTGGTTGCCCGCTCGCTTTCGAGCCGCTATACGCGCTCCAAGGTGCGTAAGGCCATCCCGCGCGATTACGCCTACATCATCGACGAGTTGCTGCACACGCATCCGGACGAGAACAACTATCGCGTGCGCTATCACGAGCGCATCGTTGGGTCCATCCTAGAGACCGCAAGCGCCGACGACTTTATCGAGTCGCTCGCCTCGCTCATCAAGCGCCTGGCCGTCGACCACCTGCACCTGGTGGGCGACATCTTCGACCGCGGCGGCGGCGCGGCCAAGATTATGGACCGCCTGCTCACCTACCATTCGCTCGACATCCAGTGGGGCAATCACGACCTGCTGTGGATGGGCGCCGCTGCCGGCGAGCCCGCCTGCATCGCCACGGTGCTGCGCAACAACCTGCGCTACGACAACTACGAGATTCTCGAAAACGACTATGGCATCTCGCTGCGCGAGCTTGTCGCCTTCGCCGACGCCGCCTATATCGCCGGCGAGCCCATCAGCCCGCTGATCAAAGCCATCAACGTCCTGCTCTTTAAGCTCGAGGGCCAGATTATCCAGCGTCACCCGGAGTTCGACATGGCCGACCGCCTGCTGCTCGACAAGGTCGATCACGACGCCGGCACGGTCACCCTCGCCGACGGCAGCGTATGGCCGCTCACGACCAACGCCTTCCCCACCGTCGATCCGACGGACCCCTACACGCTCACACCCGAGGAGCAGCACATCATCGACAAGCTCGTGTCCGAGTTTGTCACCGCCGATCACCTACATCGCCACATCGATTTCCTCTATACCCACGGCTCCATGTATAAGGTCGCCAACGGCAACCTGCTGTTCCATGGCTGCGTGCCGCTCAACGAGGATGGTACCTTTAGCAGCATGAACTGCCTGGGCACCTGGCACGCAGGCCGCGATTATCTCGATTTTTGCGACCGCATCGCCCGCCGCGCCTGGCGCGTGGGCGACCGCGACGCCCTCGACTGGATGTGGTACCTGTGGATCGGCTTTAACTCACCCGCCAGCGGACGCCTGGTGCGTACCTTTGAGCGCGCCTATATCGCCGATAAGAGCACCTGGGTCGAGCCGATGGACCCGTACTTTACGCTAACCAAGTCGCCCTCGGTCTGCGACGACATCATGCGCGAGTTCGGCGTTGCCCCCATGGCATGTTCGCCGACCGGTCACATCATCAATGGCCATACGCCCGTCAAGACTACCAAGGGCGAGCAGCCCATCCGCGCCAACGGCAAGCTGCTGGTCATCGATGGCGGTTTCTGCCGCGCCTACCACCCCAAAACGGGCATCGCCGGCTACACGCTCATCTCGAGCTCGCGAGGATGCCGCCTCAAGTCGCACCAGGCCTTTACCACCGTTGCCGAGGCGCTCACCCGCAACATCGATATCGAAAGCGAGACCAACCGCTTTGACGAGGCCGACCGCCGCCGCATGGTGAGCGATACCGATACTGGCGCCAAGATCCGCAGCCAAATCCAGGACCTACGCCAACTGCTCGATGCATATAGAAACGGTGCTATCGAGGAGCGCGCCTAGCTCCACCCGCGGGGATTGGCTAAACTTGCTGAGTTTGTCATCCCCGCGGCGCTCCGGCGCCACCCTAAGGCAGGTACCATGCAAAAGCTCCTTGCGCAGATCATGAAGTTTGGCGTCGTCGGCGTCATTGCCACCGTCATCGACTTTGGCATCATGAATCTGCTCCACTACGGTCTGGGCCTTAACATCCTGATCGCCAACACTAGCGGCTTTATCGTCTCGCTCATCTTTAACTACGTCGCGAGCATGAAGTACGTGTTTGCGCACAAGGAGGGCATGAGTCGCCGCCGCGAGTTCATCATCTTTGTCGTGCTGTCCGTTATTGGCTTGGCACTCAACGACGGCATCGTGCTGGCGCTCAACGCCGGTCTGGGACTCGAGGCCAATATCGCCAAGATTTGCGCCACCGCGCTGGTCATGGTCTACAACTTTGTAACGCGCAAGATTTTCCTGGAGGGCGAGCAGACCAAGTAGCTCGGCCTCCTCGTTGCACTACGGGACCCACGGATGACGCTCGCCGAGTGCAGCGTTGTTCGTGGGTCTCGCTCGTTTACGGGCAAATTTACAACGCTTGCGGATTAGCTCTTGAATATTTGGCGAGTTCGTATAGTTCTTGCCAAAGACCTTACGTATCCCATGCAAAAGCTCTAAAGTAACTCCTTGCTCGATTCATCAACGCATTGGATGTGATTACGTGCGCAAGGCACTGGCGCAACCTCATACCAAGCAGTTCCTCAAGTTCGCTGTCGTGGGTCTTATCTCCTTTGGCATCGACTGGGGCATGCTCATTGCGCTCGTCGAGCTGTTCCACCTCGACTTTTTGTTGAGCACCACGGTCTCGTTTATCACGTCCGTCGTGGTCAACTACTGGCTCAGCATGAAGTACGTGTTCGACCACCGCGAGGGCATGAGCCGCAAGCGCGAGTTCACGATCTTCACCATCCTGTCGGTAATCGGCTTGGGCCTCAACGACCTGTACATGTTTGTGGGCGTCACGTTTTTGAGCATCGGCTACCAGGCCATGAAGGCCATCGCCACGTTCCTGGTCACCTGGTACAACTACTTTAGCCGCCGCTTCTTCCTCGAAGGTGCACAGTAGCAGTCAGTCAGATATACCCTTGCATTCGCAACCGGCTGGAATTCCCATTCCAGCCGGTTTTTTTGTTTTCAGAGCCTGCCGAAGAAGGCGTGCGAGGCGAGAAACTGCGTCCCATTTGCATAAAGACGGGCGGCTCGGATGTTTGTCCGAACCGCCCGTTTGGCGCGTTATATCGAGGCATTTAGCCCGTTACGTAATACCAGACGACACTGTCGCCGTTGGATAGGACGTAGTTGCTGCACGCCGTGTTGGGTGTCACGCCGTTGACGGAATACATCCAGCCGCTCGTGCCGCCATGCTCCTTCTCGGCCAAACCGCCGATGGCGGCAACATACGTTCCGTACGACGTGCCACGCGCATTCACGGAAAGCCCTAGGGCGCACAGGGCATCGTAGACCGTAGCGCCCTCGTTAAAAGTGAAGGTGCCACCAGAAGACACAGGATTGCCCACAGCGCTCGATGTGACCGAAACCGTCACTGTTACGTAGCTGGACTCCTGCGAGCCGCTCTGGCCGCCCGAGGAGGCGTTTCCACCATTAGAGGATGAGGCTCCATCAGACGACTGGCCACCGCCAGACGCATTGGAAGTATCGCCGACTCCCGTATTTTGGGCAGCGGATTTATCGCCAGACTTCTTGCCGTCCTGACCATCGGACTTCTTGCTATCCGAGCTTTTATCCGATTCCTTGTTTGAAGACTCGGAATCGTCCTTGGACTTGGACTCATCAGAATGCTTGGACTCATCTTTTGCGTCATTCGATGACTTGGAGTCCTTGGAACTGGCCTCGCCCGAAGTCGTAGTCGAGCCAGACACCTTGGTGTCCTTGGTTACGACGCTCTCCCCCGTCACGGTCTGAATGATCCAGTCGATGGACCAGGCACCGCTCTCGGAAGGATGGACGAAACCCAGCGAGACGACGATCAGAATGGTGCACGCGGCAGTCAGGACGCCGAGGAGCGTCTTGCGACGAGGGGCGGACGCCGCCGAAGCGGCGCCCTGTTGCTTTGCATCGTCGAACTGAATGAACGAGGAATCTGGTTGCTTGGGGTCAGCGTCCTTGGATTTATTGGACACAGCCCTCACCTACCGACGTTTGGTGAACACGAACACGCCGACGATGGCGAGACCGATGACGCCGGCGGCAACGCCAACAATGGCGAGCGGGTTGGTGCCAGTCTCCTGCTCGGAGGCACTAGAGGACTTCTTAGCAGTGGTCGTGGAAGCAGCACCCGTATCGGACTTGGAATCGGACTTCTTGTCGGACTTGTTGTCCTTCTTGTCAGACTTCTTGTCAGACTTCTTCTCGTCCTTCTTATCGGACTTATCGGAGTCCTTCTTGTCGGACTTGTTGTCCTTGGTCTCGGTCTTGGTCGACACCGTCGTCTTGGTCGTCGGCTTATGACCCGGGGCGATAGCGCCGCCGGCCTGCTGGCCCTTCGTGCCGGAGCCGGAACCCGTGCCCGTGCCAGCACCGGAACCGTTGCCAGCGCCACCGTTGCCACCATTAGTGCCAGAACCGCCATTGCCGCCAGGGTTAACAGCATTCTTGGTCCACTTGGCATACAGCGTCAGATCGGCCGTCACCGGCGCGATAAAGTCATACGCCTGCGTGCAAGCCTCATCGGTATACCAACCGCTGAAAGTATAGCCATCGCGCGTCGGATCAGCCGGCTTGACCAGCTTGCCGTCGGCCGTAGCAACGAACTTAGTGTCGCAAGCAGACCCGCCGTTGGAATTAAAGGCAACCGTCCAAGACTCGACAGCCCCCAGCTTGAACAGCGTACCCGAATCATTGATGTAGTAGAGGTTGCCAGAAGCATCGGCAATGACCGGAGAGTCGCAGTGCTGGTAATGGCCAGCCGCATCATAAATCTGCGTCGCCTCTGCATCGCCGAGCGTATAGCGATACACGCCACCACCAGCAGAGTAGTTGACGTAATCCTTGCTATCCGCGCTGTTAACGGTGAAGTACACATAGGTCTTGCCGCCCTGAACACTCACCAGCGGAGTAGCAGCAATACCGTTAAATCCGGCCGGCAGTTCTTTACCGTCAGCAGCGGTGACCATCGTGGTCTTACCGGTCTTCAGATTATAGAGAGCCAGAGCAGAGCCAGTAGCCGTCTGTCCGCCGACAATCAAGTTTTCGCCAGCCACCGCCGGTGCGCTCAGATTATTCGTAAGGCCCAGATCAACCGTCTTCTGTGCACTCAGCACACCCTTCGCCGAAAGCGAAATCACATGGAGCTTTCCATCGTGCGTCATCTGATAGAAGGTCGAACCATTGGACGGATCGGCAATGCAATCGGCATTTGCGACAGCGCCGAGCTTCATGGTCGAAACGACATCGCCCGTCGTCTTATCAATGCACTTAAGCGTGCCCGCGCTCGTAGGAACAATGGTGTACTTATCCGTCAGCGCAGCGCCAGTCCAATAATAGCCCTCGGAAGGGTCAATGTTCTGCCAAGAGACTTCGCCCGTGGCAATCTTGATACGCTTCAGGGAGCCGTTGCCGTAGGTCGCGTTGTAGTTCTCGTCATACGAAATATCGACCGTACCAACATAGACATACTCGCCGTCCGAAACGACGGTGCAGGAGCTCTGCGTCAAGTCCGTCAAACCAGGCGTCAGCCACTTGCAGATCAGCTTGTCTGCAGTAATCGCCTGGACCGCACCGCCGTTGAGCGGAACGATGATAAGGCCGTTGGTATAGATCGGACGAGAGGTATAGCTCACCTTGGAGGCAAGCGGCGCAGAGGCAACCTTTTTGCCCGTGGACGAATCGATCTTAATGAGCTCGTTCTCGGTCGCGATGTACACAAAGCCGTTAGCGATGACAGGTTCGCTGCAGTTGGCATACTGCTGACCAGACTCGGCCTTCCAATCGAAGGCCCACTTAAGACCGGCGGCCTGCGCAGGTGTCTTGGCATCCGTTACGGTCGAACCGTTGCCACCGTTGCCGTAGCCGGCCCACTCGGCATCCCAATCAGGAGTCGTTGCACTCGGGTCCACGACAATCTTGTCGGGATCGGGCATGGGCGATTTATCGGTGGTGTAGGCAAACGTAGCCTTGTCGCCGCTCTTGAGCGTGACCTGGTTGGCGCAGAGAGATGAGGGCTCTCCGTTGATAAACAGACGCCAATATTTCTTGGTCGCACCATCCCAGCCATACGGCTTGTGATCGAACGGCGAAGTAATGGAATTCAGGAACCAGTACTCACCACTCTGGGAGCCGTTGTACGTAACGCCCTTCGCCTTCAGAACCGTCTCAATAAGGTCCTGGGCCGTAGAGCCTTCGGGCAGGGAAACATTGCTTGCCGAGCCCCAGCGAGTATTGTTGCCGTTGACATCGGGACCGATAACATCGACGGACCCAAGAACCTGACCGGGGAGGGCATCGGCGTCAGCACCATACATAAAGGTGACGGCGTCACCCTCTTGGAGCTCATAGGCACCGGCGCCAACGTCGGCGAACTTGCCATTTACGTAGAAGCGCCAATAGCTATTGGTCGCAGCATCCCAGCCATAGGACTTACCATCGAACGGCGAAGTAATGCCGTTAAGGAACCAGCCCCAAGACGATTCGCCAGCATCGAGAGTAAGGCCGGTCTGCTCGAGGAGATCCTTGGCAGTAGAGCCCGCCTTGAGACTCGTCTGGCCCGTCGAGGCCCAAACCTGCTGCTTGCCGTCCTTGTCCTTACCGAGGACCTGAACGGAAGCATGGACGGAATCAGAGGGCAACTTGTCGTCCCAGCCACCGTAGAACCACGTGACGGTATCGCCGGCATGGATGGTGACATTGTCCGCCGTATAGTCACTCGACTTGCCGTTGATGAACAGCTGCCAATAGGTCGAATAATCTTGGGGCGTACCCAGCTCAACACCGTTGTACTTAAGGCTCAGAATGAAGGAGCCCGCAGCAACGGCGTCAATGTCGTTCGCCTCGAGTGCGACCTTCGTAAGATCAAGCGCGCTCGAACCGGACGTCACCACATACTGCGCATTATCGACCCAAGTCTGAGTCTTGCCCTGGGCATCGCGACCAATGACGGTCACATTTGCGGCAACCTGGTCCTTAACGACAGGGGACGAGCTACCAGCCGTATAGGCAAACTCAATCTTCTGCCCCTGGGTGAGCTTGACGCTGCTCGCGCCAACCGAGGAAGACGCGCCGTCGACGAACAGCTGCCAGAAGGCATAAGTCGTCGGATCGTAGGCAAGCGTGCGACCATCGCTCGGGGATGTGATGCTTTCGAGGTAGAAACCGTATGCCGTGTTCGGTTCGTACTTCGCCTTGAAGCCCGTCTTCTCCTGCAGCTTAATGAAGGCATCCGCAGCCGTCGCGCCCTCGTCGAGCTTGAGCTGCGTAGGTGCCACCCAGGTCTGAGCCTTGCCGTCGGCATCGGTGCCGATAATCGAGAACGAGACCTCGACCTGCTTCTTGGCGACATCGCCGGTTTCTGTCGGGTTCTCTGTCTGAACGGCAGCCGCGGCGGCAGATTCTGCTTGGCCAGCGGATGCCGCTGAAGACTGCTCGCTCGCGGCAGGGCTCTCCCCCGTCGCCGAGCCTTCGTCGCCAGTTGCTGCCTTTGTTGCGGCGGCACTAGCTGCAGGCGCGCTCCCAGAATCCGAAACCTCGGCGCCGCTCTGCTCAGCGGCACCGCCCGCAAGCGCTGCGTCCTCGCCCGGCGTCGTAGCCTGAGCCACAGCCTCGGCAATGCCCTCGGCGCCCTCGGCCCACAGCTGAGCCGGCGTGGTGCCAAAGGCCATCGCGAAGGCCAGGAATGCCACCAGGCCGCGCTTGGCTATACCGCGTGCAATCGCGCCACGGCGATGCATCGAGGCGCGCTCGCGCTCGTCCTCAAACATATCCATTTGTCCCCCATTGTCTGTACTTGGAGCATTGCCTTGAGACTGCCCCACGTCATCGCGCATGTTGCGCTCGAGTTCCCCCATCGGGGTTCCCTTCCCTCCAGAGCCCTATGCACACCGGCGGCATACGCCGCAGCCGCATGCAAGATGGGAGGCGATCCGACTTAACCTTAACGGCTCAGGCGCGCCGTCCGATCTGCGACGCGAACATCCCGAGCCAAGAGGAATTACGGTTACTGGTACAGCCGGGGACTTGCACCCCGATTCTCCCAAACGCGCAGGAAAACCGCGCATTCGTGCGTCTCCGCACCACCATCTAGGCCATCGATTATTACCGTCAAAATGGTATCACGCAAAAGGGCCCCGCACACAGGCGAAGCCCAAGGTAAAAGCTATTGTTTGCGATAGGAAAATGCGGTGACGGTCGCAGCCTCTAGTGTTTGCCGCCGTGGCTGTTGAGCCAGATATTGCGGCCCAGCATAAGCGCCAGCACCAGCGCGCTCACGTAGCCCATAAAGCCAATGACCGGGATACCAAACACAACCGGCTCGATGCGTGCGTAGTACACCACCGACGAACCGATAAACAGGCCGGCGATAACGATAGCCATCGACATGCGGTCGATAATTCCGCCCAGCTGTCGCAGCGCCTTATCGCTGCTCATGATCTGCGTGTTCACCTTAAGCTGGCCGCGCGTAAGCATGCGCGAAGCCAGCCCCAGGTACTCAGCCGCCTCGAGTGAGCCCTTCGCCGCGCGATAGCTGCTCGCGGCAAGATCGCGCCCCATGTCGCGCACGCGCGCATAGGTGCTTTTCTCGTTTTTAATGTGGGTTTGGATGATCTGGATCATGTTGACGTTGGGCATGTACTCGGTCAACAAACCCTCGAGCGTCACCATGCCGCGCGCGAACATCGTCACCACGCTCGGCAGCTCAACATCGTTTTTGCGCGCCAGGTTTAGCAGCGAGGTCAAAAACTCGCCGATATCCAGGTCTTTAAGGTCGAGGCCCGCAAAGTCAGCCACGATGAAGTCAAGATCGGACAAAAAGGCCGAATGATCGAGCTCGGCCGAGTCGCCACGCGTCACGGCGAAGCGCATGAGCGAATCCTTGAGCTTGGGCACGTCACCCTCGGCCACGGCGAAAATCATGTCCTTAACGATGCCACGATCGTGGCTCGACATGCGTCCGACCATGCCCAAGTCGATAAAGTAAACGATGCCGTCCTTGAGAATGATGTTTCCCGCATGCGGGTCGGCATGGAAAAAGCCGTCGTCGAGCACCTGCGTCGAGTAGTCCTCGACAATCGCGGCACCGATCTTTTCCAAGTCATAGCCCTCGGCCACCAAGCGTTCAGGATCGGCAATCGAAATGCCGTCGACGTAGTCCATAACCACCACGTGCTCGGTGCACAGGTCCAGATAGGATTTAGGGCACGTCACGCCATGAACGCTCTTATGGAACTCGTAGAAGTCGTTGAGGTTTTTGGCCTCGGCCAAAAAGTTGGTCTCCTCGCGAAACGAGGTCCACAACTCCTCGACTACGCCGTGCAGGTCAACGAATTGATCGGTGTTGACGAACTTGGAAACGATACGCACCACCGAGCGGATGATATCGATGTCCTGTGCCATAACCTGCTGCGCACCGGGGCGCTGCACCTTGACGGCCACGTCCTCGCCCGTCACCAGACGAGCGCGGTGCACCTGCGCGAGCGACGCACTACCGAGCGGGTTGGGGTCGATCGCATCGAACATCTCCCCCAGGCGCAGGCCGTATTCTTCTTCCAGACAACTGAGTACGACCTCGTACGGCACCGGTTCCACGTCGGAGCGCAGACGACGCAGCTCGTCGCAAAAGCGTTGCGGCAGAATCTCGGACCGGTTGGCCAAAATCTGCCCCATCTTGACGAACATGGGGCCGAGTTCCTCGAGCAGGCGGCGCAAACGAACCGGCGTGAGGTTATCCCACACGCGGTACTTTTTGACCAGGCGAACAATCTGCCCAATGCGTTCGCGACGACCCGCCGGCGTGAGCTGGTATTCCTCGTCCGGCGCCATCGCGTCGGGCTCCTCGGGCACCATATCGACAGCGCGCGGCTTCTTGCGAGCGCCCGAGACGGCGGCGTCGACCTCATCGACAACCGCCGCCTCGTCACCCAAGGGATCTAGATTGTTGTAATCGGTGGTGGAATCTGCCATCTGCGCTGCTACTCGGCCTCTTCGGTATCCTTCGCATCGTCGGGCTCAACGGACTCAACGGGCACCGAAGTCACGTTGTCCTCGACCGAATCGACGATGTCGCGCACATGGGCCAGGAAGGCCGTGCGCTCGGGGGCGGTCATAACGCGGACGCGGGCAAGTATGAGCTCGTCGAGCACGCGCTGGGCCGCGGTCTCGCCCTGCATGCCCAGACGCTCGGTCAGATCGGAGATGGTACCGCCGGCCTGCTCGAACATATCGGACACGCTGCGGGCGATATCGGGGGTGGCGGTGTCCTTGCGGACCTGCTCGCCCTTGGTGTTAAGGTCGTCGAGGACCTTCTTGCCGCCTTCGACAGCAACGGCGGCAGCGCCAAAGCCCACGTTAATGGCGCCGTTAACAAGCTGATCGAGTTTCATAACCATGGTTGTCTCCAATCACAAACAACTGCATTGGCGTTCTTGTACCCAAGATTGAGCGAAAGCGACAAAGCGTTTTAGCGCTATTCGATCGACGGGAAACCCTTACCTCACGTTGTCGTTCATCGCAAAAGAGTTCTTCATGGCGCAGCTCGTGGTGTAGAGCACCTTGCCCAGTAGAGCATCGGTCTCCACGCGAACACGCTCGGCAAACTCCTCGTTGGCGCGTGCAAGTTCGGCAGGCACTTCGGCCTCGGGCAGAACGGCTACGGCAGCGTCGATGTCATGGATCTGCTTGTGGCCCATGCCACCGACCTTCTCCTGATAATCCTCGACCGCGCGACCGCACTCATGGAAGCGGACGTCAGCCAGCGCGCCGATCAGGCGGTTGGCCCAGTAGAAGTTTTCGGACGTCACGCGAGCCTGCGTGTCGGCATAGTACTCGGGCATGGTCTCGACGTTGGCGTACAGCGGAACCAGCGCGTTAAACGAGTTGGAGCCAAACGCCATCCACTGCACGGCGCGATAGGCCGGCTGCGCATAGGGACGCAGCTGCAACACGGCGAGCTGGCTGTTGCGGTTGATGCCGATGGGGCGATATGCGCCACGCGTAGCGGGCGTGCCCTTGCTACCGTAGCAATCGTACTCCGTGCCCTGGTAGTGGCTCGAGAGTACGTACTTGATGTCCTCGATGGTCACCTTGCGCTCGGGCACGCGGCTCCAGGGGATATCGTCGCTCTCGGGCGTGTAGTCGGCGTCGGGGCCATCCCACACGTCGCTGGGGTTGAGACAGCGCTGCATGTACCACGCGCGCGGCGTGTTGTAGACGTGGTCGCTGTCGCTGTGCGAGCCAAAGGCCTCGCGCGGGTTAAAGACCGCAGCCGGGCCGTCGCCCTCGACGCCCAGCGTCAGGTCCAGATGCCACTCGGCCATCCAGGCGCGCAAGTCGGCGGAGCACATGTGGTCGGCCTGGGCGCCCTCGGCGTCATCCAGGTCAAAGCTGTCGATACCCAGCTGGTTGGGCATGGTCACATAGGCGTCGTCAGGCACGCGCTTGGCAATCCAGTGGTGACCACCGATGGTCTCGAGCCACCAGATCTCGTCCACATCACTAAAGGCGATGCCGTTGTTCTCGTAGGTGCCGTAGCGCTCGAGCAGGTCGCCCAGGATACGAACGCCGTCGCGGGCGGACTTGGCGTACGGCAGGACAAGGGTCACCATGTCCTCCTCGCCCAAGCCACCGGGCTGCGCCGGAACGTATCCATCCTCGCCTTCGTTGCCCTTGGCGGGCACGTAGTCCACGAGCGGGTCGGCGCCGCGAACGCGCTCATTGGTGGTGAGCGTCTCGGTTGCGGACATGCCAACATTGAGCTCGTTGAAACCGGCCTCGGCCCAGATGCCGTGGCCCGGGACAACATCGGGGACGCTCGTGTAGCGCATGGGGTTATCGGGCAGTTCAACGGTCAGGTGACTCAAGACGCTCGTGTAGACGCGCGGCTGCTCGTCGGGATGTACCACGCGCATGCGCTTGGGCTCAAACACCCCGTTGGACGAGTCCTCGTTGCGGGCGACCAGCGTCGACCCGTCGTAGCTCGCGTTCTTACCAACCAAAATCGTTGTGCACGGCATGCGCATCCTCCTTGAGCGAAGAAATCAAACGGCAACAGTGTATCGCTTCGGCGCAAAAAGGGCGAAATCACAACCCCTCAGAACCCCTCGGGACCCCTGTGTGCAAAAACGCCTATTTCGATGCGCGCTCGGCCGCTTCGATCACGTGTTTGGCGAGAATCGCCGTTGTCACGGCGCCCACGCCGCCCGGCACGGGCGTGATGGCGTTAACGACCGGCTCCGCAGCATCAAAATCGACGTCGCCGACCAGCTTGCCAGCGTCCTCATCCCAGTTGATGCCCACATCGATGATCGTCTGGCCCTCGCGAACCGCATCCGCGCCAATCGTGCGCGCGCGTCCAACCGCGGCAACAACAATGTCGGCAGAACAGCACTCGGCAGCTAGGTCACGCGTATGCGTATGGCACGTCGTCACCGTGGCATTGCGAGCCGTAAGCATGGCGGCAACGGGACGGCCAATTACCAGCGAGCGACCAACAACGGCAACTTTAGCTCCATCCAGTTCAACGCCGTAATGGTCCAGCAACGCCAACACGGCTTCTGCCGTGCAGGGAGCAAAGCCCTCGCCTCGCCCCGAAAGCGTGGTGAGCAGCGAGGCCGGCGTCATGGAGTCGACGTCCTTGGCGGGATCGAGTGCCGCGGCAACTGTATCCTCATCAAGCCCAGCGGGCAACGGACGAAACATCAGGCATCCGTGAACAGCGGGGTCGGCATTGATGTCCTCAATAGCCGCCAGCAGCTCATCCTGCGAAACATCGGCAGGAAGCAAAACGCGGCGAGCCTCGATGCCAACCTTCTCGCAGCGCTTGAGGGCGCCACGCTCGTAGGATAGATCGTCCTCGCGCTCGCCCACGCGAACGATGGCGAGCGTCGGCACAACGCCGCGCTCACGCAAAGCGGCACAGCGAACAGCAAGTTCCTCGGTCAGCGCGCGAGCAACAGGAGCACCCTTCAGTAGCTCAGCCATGGCTATCCTCTCTTCCTTGCAGCGTCGGCGGCGCGGCGCGCCAGCGCATCGGCGCGCGGCAACCATGTGTCGAGCAGCTCATCACACGCCGTCTCGAGCTCCTCGGCACGAACGCGATCTTTCATAGACGTGGTGTTCGCAAAGAGCGTCAAGCTCGCGCCCTGCATAGCGGCACGGCAGAACACGGCGCCGCACGCCACATCGGACAGCAGCTGACGCGAACCCTTGTCGGCCATGTCCTCGAGCAGCGCCAGCGCACGCCCGCAGGCATCCATAATGCGATACGGCGGCATGGCGGCCACGTGCAGCGCATCTTGAATCGCAGCCGGTCGGACCGGGTCCTCACGCGGAATACCGTACGCAGCGGACACCTGGCCGTATGCACGAACGTCCTCGGCGACCAGACCCACAAGCTCCTGCGCCAACTCGTCTGCCTGGGCAAACGCGCGCGTCAGGTCATCCGCACGATCAGCAAGCGCAGGATTGGTCGCACCGTAGCGGGCAACCATTCCGCACAGCGAGGCGCCCAGCGCGCCCACAAAAGCGCTCGCGCTGCCACCACCGGGAACCGGCTCGCGCGCGGCCAGCGCCTCGGCAAAACCGCGACAGGTTTTATCCATCATCTCTTGGCTCATACGCACACGCACCTTCAAGTCATATTTATCGGTCGGGCGGCCGACGCCGGCTGACCGCATCGATCACGTAATGGTGCTAAGTCTAGCCCATAAGTACGCGAGCGTCAGCGCATCTGGCCATCGCGGATTTCTATGGCACGCGATAGGCGTCGACAACGCAAGCATGGGACACATGGCCCACCTTTCGAGACTCCCGGACGGTACAAACCGGGGCATATCTATAAGTAAGGAACCCGTTGGGGAACGGCCGCGCAACGGCCACAAGCGATGAACGGAGGCATAAGTCGCACAGTACACAGAGACATCCGCCGCCAGCGCAATCAGTACCCCAACAGCATGCGGCGCCGTGATGTCATCAGCAGACAAGGAGGACGCCACCATGATGAAAAAGACCCTATCAATCCTTTCCCTTTGCATCGCCCTCTTTGCCGCGCTCGCCCTTGTGGGCTGCGGCGGGAGCGCATCGGGCGGCGGCAGCGCCCCCAAGAGCGAGAGCAAGGAAAAGGCCCCCGTCGCCAAGAAGACCGACTACATCTGGTTTAAGGTCGAGATGCCCGAGGGCGTCGGCGTAAGCGACTCTGCCGGCAAGAATGCCGACAGGGTCCAGCTCACCTTCCCCGAAGACGAGAACGCCTCGGCCGATCGCTTTATCCCCGTTTGGAAAAAAGCGCTGACGGCCGAGGAATCCCACGCCGACCAGGCGGAAAAGAAGGGGGATACGTTCCAGTGGAAGGATGGCGGGTCCGTCGAGTATAACGGCAGGACGTGGCTCGTCGGAACATACGAGGACAACAGCGGCATCTCAACCATGCTTTTTACCGATGTTGAGCCGGGAAGCGTCTACGTCCTCATCTCGAACTTCGACCAGCACAAGAAAGAAGCCGAGGCACTCCTCAACTCCATCGAGTTCCCCGATGACATGGAAGAGGCAGTTTCCGAGGCACGCGAAGTCGAGATTTCGAGCATCGAGATCAAGTAACGGGACACCCGCACGCGCCTACGCGCACCCGCGCACATGCGCCCCATTAAAACAACGGGCGCCCAACCCGGGGAGGGCCGACAGCACCAGCCCTCCCCTCTTTTGCGCCCGAACATATTGCCACTTAACGGCGCAAATCCGGCCCTCAGAATGGGACACATGGCCCACCCTAGCGAGCCGTCCACGCGTACAGTAAAGACAGGTAATCCATGGGCGGTTACAGATCGAGGAGGACACGACCATGAAAAAGAAGGCCTTTGCGATTCTCACCCTCTGCATGAGTCTCTTTGCCGCGGTTGCCCTGGTGGGTTGCGGCGGAAGCGGCGGCGCTACCGGCAGTGGCGGTGGCGGCGGAGCAGAAAAGCCAGCCGTGGATATGAGGACCGATTTCATTTGGTTTAAGGTCGAGGTCCCCGAGGGCGTCGAGATCACCGACGTCGCAGGCGACACGGCCGATAGGGCCCAGTTTAAGTTCACCGAGAGCGAGCACGCCAGCGACCGCTTCATCCCCGTCTTCGATCCTGACAAGAACGCCGACGAGCTGTTCGACTACGAGGCAAAGTGGAAGGCCAACTCCGGATGGACCGAGAGCGATCCCGTTAAGTACAACGGCAAGACCTGGCGCAGTGCCTACTTTACGCACTCGGGCGGCGTGACGACCGAGCACTTCACCGACGTTGACGGTGGCAGTGTGTATGTGCGCATCGACAACGTCGAGGAACACAAGGACGCCGTCGAGACCATGATGAAGTCTCTGGAGTTTGCCGACGACATCGCCGAGGCCAAGACCGAGGCCATGGACGTCAAGCTCGACGATATCGAGATCAAGCGTTAAGCGACTGGCGAGTGCAGCGGGAAACACAGGCGCAGTGCAAACAAGCGACGGTACCCCAGAGCTTCGTACCCAGGGAGGGCCGGTAAACCGACCCTCCCTTTCTTATGCCGGTAGCCAACGAACGCGAGGATGCCGGACGCCGGAACCGCTCCAAATGTAGCAACAGTACGAAAACGACAAGCACCCCAACACGTCCGCCCGCCGATTTATTGCGCCGCGCAGACAATTAAACCAGCATCTTTAAACATCTGAGCAGTATAGTGACCAAAACTATCGCATAACCGCACTCTACGAATGGAGAAGTTATGACCGAACACCGCGCCATCAGCCGCCGAGCATTTACGTTGGGCCTTGGACTCGCGGCGTTGTCGCCACTTGCAAGCCTGCCCGAAACCGCCATGCTGGGCATTAGCCCGCGGGCAGCCTTTGCGGACAGCACGGCCGGGCCAGCAGTCAGCCTCGACAATTTCGTCATTCGCCTTCGCCCCGCGGGCTATTTTCGTACCGCAAGCGTTAACGAAGACGGCAACGTCATCGGCAACGTCTGCCATCTGTTTAATGACGGCACGTCCAGCAAGCTCATCCTTGAGAACGTAACGACCAAGAATGACGATACAAACTGGTATGCTATCCGCACCTTGCTCAATTTCGAATAGCATAAAAAGACGGGCTACAGCATTTGGTCGGTCGACGACGACTCTGACAAAGATGGAAAGGTCATCCACGTATGGGGCGGCGAGTATGACAACAAGCCCAGCCGCGCTTTTGCGTTCGAGCGTCAATCAAACGGAACCTATATCATCCGAGACCGCACGGTCGAGAAAGAAACCGAGAAAAAAGACATTAAGTACCTGGCAATAGAATCGAACGGCGAAGACCAGGACAACAATAAGATCTGCCATAAGAGTAAGAGCATTCCGTGGGAGCTCGAACTTATCGGTTACGACATGAAAAAGAACGATGCCACGGTTAGCAGCCTCGACTGGATCACGTACAGCAGCTACGTCGATGGGCCATGTTGGATGAAATACGTCGACGACAACAAGTTCCTCGACGAGCTGAGCATCCCGGGTACGCACGATTCGGGCACCTGCAGCGTGGACAACGACACTGAGCCCCAATCCTCGCAAGTAAAATGCCAGCAGGATTACATTCCCACGCAGTTGCTCGAAAGCATTCGCTATTTTGATATCCGGCTCGGAAAGGGCGACGACCCCGGTATCGACCACGGGGATTACTACCTGCTCAAAAAAGACGCGTACTTTATGCATCTTTCCGATGTCATAGGCTACTTCAAAACGTTTTTGAACGAAAACCCGACAGAAGCGCTCATCATGCTTGTATCACGAGGCAACGACGAGGCTACCGACGAAAGTGTTACGACGGCTTTCGCCAAGGTTTTGGACGACAACCCCAAACTGTTCTATACGTCGAGCCGAATCCCCACGCTACACGAGGTGCGCGGAAAGATCGTTCTGCTGCGTCGATTTAGGCTCGCCGGCAACAGTGTAAGCGGCCACACGTGGGGCCTCGACCTTACCGAATGGGATGACAAGATCAAGGCTCACTCCGACAGCGCCACTATGTGTCTCGTCCAAGACGCGCGGGGCTTTGAAGCCGCGGGGGAAACAGGCGACAAAGAGCCCTATTGCACCAAGGTATACGCCCAGGACAAGTACAAACTCACGGGAACCGACAAGCTCAGCTGGGTCGATAATGCGCTGAAGGAAACGACCGGGCGCACGCGCAACAAGGTGGACGTCGTGGACGATGACGGGGCCAAGGTGCAAGTCCAGGAGCGTTGCTGGTCTATCAACTACACCAGCTGCACGGGCTTGTCGCACGGAGGCAATCCTTTTACCTCGGCACGAGTAGTCAACGAGCATCTGTATAAGAGCCCGTACATCAATCCCAGCGGCATCGAGGATACAAAGTCAGATTACCTCAAGCACATTGGCATCATCGCATCCGACTTTGTTGATGCGGCGCTGGCGCGAAGCATCTACCAGCGCAATTACGATACGCAGCACAAGCAGACGGCTTCGTACTACCTCCCAACCCGCATGCGCATGACGTACGGCGACTCGCTGAGCGATGCCTCGCTCCAGGATGGCAAGACCGTTGGCGAGGGCCATTTCCGCCTTGTCGACAGCAGCAACGTACTCAACGTGGCGGCTTCGGGCCATACGTTTACCATCGAATATGTGGATGTCGACGCCTTGGGCAACGAGACCGTTACGGAGCTGCGGGGTCATGTGCCCATCGATATCGATCCACGCGCGCTGACGCCCCATTTTGAGGGGCTCGAAGGCCTTAAGGCCGGCGAAGACGTGCGCGCCAAGATTGCGGCATCACTCGAGGGCAAGCTCGAAACCGATGCCTGCACGGCCCAGCTCGAGTTTGTGCACGACGCGGACGGCGCTCCGGGCACGGCAATGGCCGAGGGCGAAACATTTGCCGCAGGAACGTACTGGGTGCGCGTGAACGGTCTCTTGGGCGACGCGGCGCAGAACTACACGCTCGCCAGCGACGGAGCCGCAAGCTTTACCGTAGCGGCCTCGGGCAGTGCGGGCGGCAACGGCAGCGGCACGGGTTCCAACGCAGGCAGCGCCGACAAGAACGGCAAGGGCAACAAGAGAGACCAGGGCAAGAGCTCGGGCGGAAAGCTCGCCAACACGGGCGACGGTTCTGGCGTTGCCGCCGGGCTCGCTGCCGCCGCCGTAGCGACGACGGTCGCCGGCGCAGCAATGCTTGCCAGTGACCGCGACAATACCGAGGACGTTAACGAATAGGCAAGCCAGTTTTTTGGGCGCATCAACTCAATCGGGGCGCAGAATACCGTTCTGCGCCCCGATTTTTACCTTGGACCGAACGCCGTTATCGGCTACATCACCATGTTCAGCGCGTTCACAAATTCCTGGGCCTTCGCACGGCTACTCAGGCTAAAGACGCAAGCGGTCAACAGCCTGTTACGCAGAAAAACATCACGGCCTTTGATTCTATTGACGCCCGTGATGTCCTTAAGATAGACAATCTCGGTGTGCTTGCCGCCGAAAGTGCCCTTCCTGAGCACCTCGATACGGTTGGGGTAGATCTTGACGTCTTTAAACCTACCCGAGCCCTTGTCCTGAAACAGCAAGGTGTTGTTGTCCATGCATGTCACTCCCATGGGGTTCGTGAAAACTGTCTCTATTGCCAAATTTTAGTCACCGCAAGGCCTCCATGCGAAGTTGCCAGACAGCGCAGCGATTCGTGTCCGTACGAGTCTTTAAACTAAATGCAATAAAGATGCGTCCTCAAGAGGAAAGTCGGGCGATATTGATGAGTGAACTGGCAAACCGCGGGGAATCGGCAATCGTGCCAGAAGTTTTTTACAAGCAGGTTTCCTCGATTCTCAACGCCGCTCGCAACAAGGCCTATACCGCCGTTAACTTTGCGATGGTTGAGGCATATTGGGAGATCGGCAAGAGTATTGTTGATGAACAGGGCGGAGAGGAGCGCGCCAAGTATGGCGATGCACTGATCGACGAACTTGCCGTTAGATTGACTAAGGATTTTGGCAGAGGCTTCAACGCCAGAAGCTTAAGATACATGCGTCAGTTTTATCTTGCGTTCCCAATTCGGAACGCGCTGCGTTCCGAATTGAATTGGACACATTACCGCAGGTTATCGCGTATAACCGACCCTGATGCTCGAACATGGTACATGAACGAATGTGCCGATTCTCGCTGGAGCACGCGCCAGCTCGAACGCCAGATCAACACCATGTTCCGCGAGCGCCTACTTGCCAGCAAAGACAAGGAGGCTGTCACCCAAGAAATCCAAAAGAGCGCCCCAGCTCGTCGCCCCGAGGATATCATCCGCGATCCATATGTACTGGAGTTTTTAGGTTTCTCGGACGATACTGCGTTTCGCGAGAGCGATCTAGAGCAGGCGCTCATCACACATCTTCAGAAGTTCCTGCTGGAGCTTGGCCGTGGCTTCGCTTTCGAGGCGCGCCAAAAGCGCATCACCTTTGATGGGCGCCATTTCTATATTGACCTTGTTTTTTACAACTATCTGATGCGCTGCTTCGTGCTCATCGACCTTAAGACCGATGACCTTACGCATCAGGACCTGGGCCAGATGCAAATGTATGTGAACTACTACACGCGTGAGCTCATGAACGAAGGCGACAATCCGCCCATAGGCATCGTGCTCTGCGCGGACAAAAGCGATTCGATCGTCGAGTACACGCTGCCCGAAGACAACGACCAAGTGTTTGCCGCCAAATACCTGCCGTATCTTCCAAGCAAGGAAGAGCTGGCGCGCGAGCTGAGTGCCGAGTACCGCGCCATCAACGAAGCGACCAATGGCGAAACGCAAGGGTAGCAGCACGTTGCGACCGAAACGCCCGCACGCCTGTGAGCCGTCCCGCGCTGCGCTTCCCTACTTCCCAAATAGCGCACCCAGCAGACCGCGGCGTTTGGGCTTTTCTTCTCGGTAGGAACCCTCGACGGCGGCTGCAGCCTGGCGCGGTTGCTCGCCGCCTCCACGGCGCACGATCTGGTACAGAAACGGCGACTTAACGTATTTGACCTCGATGGGCGTGGCGTGCACGGTGCTCTCGCCGGACAGATGCAGGCTCGGGTTGAGCGGTGCCACCACATGCGTCTCGCGCTTGTCGCTAAACACCACCGCGGCCGCGCGGCCCGTCTGGCCGTTCACAGCGATGCGCACTTGCTCGCCGTCGCGGCTGTCCGTCGCCGGACGATCGACAAAGTAGACCGGCACCATCACCAGACCGTCCTTATGCTTGCGGGCCTTGCGCGCCCAGGTTCGGATGCTCTTTTTATTGAGCCCAAGCACTGCCTCGGCATCGTTGCCGACAATGTCGAGCGCCAACTTATCAATGACCACTTGGTCCTTGGTAGACGCATCGACGGAGACAACGCGAAAGTCACCTTCCTGCATGGCCGGGTCAAACGGCCCAACCTTGGCAAAGTCCCACGGCTCCAAAATGCCCATAAGGCGAACATCCAGATAGTTTGCCCGCGGATACGCCCAGTCGAGCACCTCGTAGTACACCAGGGTTTCCTTGCTCAGGCCCTTGCCCGGGAAGCTCGCCATCATACGCAGGTCCGCCAGCGCCATGGGGAAATAGAAGAGCATCATGTCGTTTTGGATTGCGTCTTCCACGTCGTGCCCGGCAAAGGCATCCGGGTACTGGCGCACCAGCTGCAGTGCGTTGGCACGTGCCTGCTGCGGTGAGATTTCGCAGGGAATACCCTGCTCCGGCACATACTCCGCACCCACGCCCATGGTCAGACGTTTGCTAAACGTACCGGGCTTGAGCAGGTCGGCAATGCCGATCTTGTTGCCGCAGGACGGGCACTCAAACACACGCTGCGTTGACTCGCCCTCAAAGGACGCTCCGCAGAAGGGGCAGGGAATGCTCACATGCGTGGCCTCTTGGAACTCCTGCGCCGTGCCGCGATCCTCCCACAGCAGATGTTCCAGGACCGACTGATTGCGCCAGTGCGAATTGAAGAAATACCAGTCCGGGTCCTCCGGGCGCTCGAGTTGCGACACATGCGTGAGCTTGAGCAGTCCATCCACCACCGTCAACGGCGTATGGCGAATGCCCAAAGCGCTCTTGGGCTCTCCGGCGTCCGCCCGCCACGGAATGACCGCGCCGCAATAGGCGCACTCAAAGCTGCGCTTAGCCTGGTGCGAGTACATAGGGCCGCCGCAGTTTTGACATTTAATGGCAAACATCTCGTCCATGGAAACGTCCTCCTTTGCACAGGGGCTATCGACGTTAAGTATGTCGAGCAAACAGGCACATGCCCATACCCATGTGGCCCAAAATGGACCACCCAGGCAGACGAGAAGGCTCGCTCGTTAGCACCGGCAGACCATTACTGCATTTTCTGAGCATCGGTGCACAGCGCCTCCGCGCGAGCTACACTATCCCCTTAAACATGATTGTGAGGACGACCGCTATGCTATTTGTAAATCGGCTGGTACATACGCTTGTTCCCGGCAGCGAGGGCGAGCCGGTCGATACCTCCTGCCGCACCAACGCGGGCTTCGCCGCAAGCCTCATCTGCATTGGCCTCAACATCACTCTGTGCCTGGCCAAGGGCATCGCGGGCCTGCTCGCCGGCTCTGTCTCGCTCATCGCCGACGCCTTCAACAACCTCTCCGACGCCTCGAGCAACATCGTGAGCCTGCTCGGGTTCCGCCTTGCCAGCCGCCCGGCAGACGAAGGCCACCCCTATGGCCACGGTCGCTACGAGTACCTAGCCGGTCTGTTCGTCGCCGTCCTGGTTTGCGCCGTCGGCATCAACCTGATCCTCGAGTCGGTCACTAAGATCATCAAGCCTTCCCCCACTGCATATTCGGTGCTCTCCTTAGCCGCCCTCGTCTTGTCCATGCTCGTTAAGCTCTGGATGGCCGCGTTCAACCGCACGTTGGGCGACCGCATCGACTCGGAGACGCTCATCGCCACAGCACAGGACTCCAAAAACGACGTCATCACCTCGGGCTCGGTCCTGGTGGCGGCGCTTATTTCGCAGACGACCGGCTTTGACCTCGATGGCTGGGCAGGCCTGGGTGTGGGCATCTTCATCTGCATCAGCGGCCTGGGCCTGGTGCGCGACGCCATCAGCCCGCTGTTAGGACAAGCGCCCGACCCCAAGCTCGTCCAGGAAATCCGCGACAGGATTATGTCGTACCCCCAGGTCTTGGGCACACACGACCTGATGGTGCACGACTACGGCCCCGGTCGTCAGTTTGCCAGCGCTCACGTGGAGATGCCCGGCGAGGGCGACGCATTTGAGCACCACGAGATCCTGGACACCATCGAGCACGACATCAAGCGCCAGATGGGCATTGGCATCACGCTGCACTGCGACCCCATCGCGACAACCGGCGATGATTTGCGCGGCTGGGTCAAGCGCGGCGTTATGCAGATCGACCCCGCGCTCTCCATCCACGACCTGCACGAGCACGACGGGTTCGTTTCGTTTGACCTGGTGCGCCCCGACGGCTTTGACATATCCGACGAGGAGCTGCTGGAGCTCGTCACGCGCATCGTGCACGAGCGCCGACCCAATGCCTCATGCGTCGTTACGTTTGACTCGGGCTTTAGCTCGCCCGACCGTCCGGCTGAACAGCTGTAGCCCGCTTAACAGCTAGTTTCCCTGCGCGCCCGAGATGCCGTTTTGCAGTGCGTTCCAGGCATCCGTCGCCATGTCGCCCAAGTTCTGCGCGGTGTCGCCCAGGTTTTGTGCCGTATCGCCCAGCTCTTGCGCCTTGTCTCCCAACTCCTGTGCCTTGTTGCTCAAGTCCTCCAGCGTATTGGAGCTCGAGCTGTCGGTACCGCTTTGGCCGTCGGACGAGTTGCCCGAGCTGTTCTTGTGCGTGAGTTG
The DNA here is from genome assembly GCA_902469555.1 of uncultured Collinsella sp. Lineage (GTDB taxonomy): Bacteria > Actinomycetota > Coriobacteriia > Coriobacteriales > Coriobacteriaceae > Collinsella. Next base: position 31,126 of record CABRDB010000112.1, read on the forward strand.
AATTTCGAGGTTGCCGTTGTCGTTATAGTAGGCAGAAGTAACGACCCAGTTGGCATCGACGACGGGCGTTGAGCCATCATCAGTCAGGACCACGGCATTCGAAAGATCGGCGCCGCGCGACTTGAGGATCTTCTTGGCGTTGGACCAGTACTGTCCCGGGATATCGCTAAGATCGACGGTGCTAGACGAGGCGGACTCGGTTTGCTCGGCAGTGGCATCGGCCGTTGAACTCCCTCGTTTGTTAAGCATGCCCGACACGATGGCAAACACAACCGACAGCGCAAAGAAGATCGCCAGTACGATGAGGATCTTCTTGATCACGCTCGACGAACGCGACGGCGTCTCTTCCTCGTCCTCACCATACTGCGGGATCGATTTGGGGTACTCGCGATACGGCTCGCGCGACTCGTAGCGAGACTGCGCCGTGCGAGGCATATACGTCGTCTGCTGAGGCTGCGGAATGGGATTCTGCGGCAGGTTGTCATAGGGATTCGGCGTCGAGGCAGCATAAGAATCCTGCGGCGCGTAATCAAACGGATCCGGAGCTGCGTTGCCATAGGGGCCTTGCGAAGATGTAGCGTAAGAATCCTGCGCCGTGTCGCCATAGCCCATAACCCGGGTGGGCTCGGCAGAAGGCTGCGTCGCGGCGGGGTCGGTATAACCGAGGTTGGGAACAACGCGGGGCGCATCGGCGCTATCGCCAGCCTGCGCGGAACCGTAGCCGCCCATCACGGTTGTCTTGTCCTGATCCATGCAACGATTCCTTTCCGTCGCGCGTGAGCATCAAGTTATCCATGCATTCTACCCGCGCAAAAGCCTATGATGGGCAGAGCCCGTCGGTATCTACAAGACATGCGCGGGCCTAAGGATAAAAAAGCCCCGCCGGGCCTTGGGGGCACGGCGGGGCGGGCAGGCAGCTAGGGGCAACAGGCTTAGAACAGGCCGGTGATGTTGCCGTCGCTGTCGACGTCGATGTTCTCAGCCGCGGGGACCTTGGGCAAGCCCGGCATGGTCAGAACACTGCCAGTCAATGCGACCACAAAGTGGGCACCGGCGGAAACCTTGAGCTCGCGCACCGTGATGCGGAAGTTCTCGGGAGCGCCCAGGGCCTTGGCGTTGTCGCTAAAGCTGTACTGCGTCTTGGCCACGCACACCGGCAGGTTGCCAAAGCCGTTCTCGCGCAGCTCGGCGAGCTGGCGCTTGGCGGCCGGCGTAAAGTCGACGCCGTCGGCGCGGTAGACCTTGGTGGCAATGGCCTCAAGAGCGTCGGCCACATCGGCGCCGTCCTCATAGGCAAACTTGAGCTCGCTCGGCTGCTCAATCAGACGCATGACCTCATCGGCAAGCTCGAGCGCGCCCTCGCCGCCCTTGGCCCAGACCTCGGAAAGCTTAACGTTGACGCCGAGCTTCTGACACTCGGACTCGATGAGCGCAAGCTCGGCCTCGGTGTCCGTCGGGAAGCGGTTGATGGCGACTACGCAGGGCAGACCATAAACGTTCTGGATGTTGTCGACGTGACGCAGCAGGTTGGGCATGCCGGCCTTGAGTGCCTCGAGGTTCTCCTCGTTGAGGTCGGCCTTGGCGACGCCACCGTTGTACTTCAGCGCACGAGCGGTCGCGACGACCACGACGGCGCTGGGGCGAACGCCCGTCATGCGGCACTTGATGTCGAGGAACTTCTCGGCACCCAGATCAGCACCGAAGCCGGCCTCGGTAATGGCGACATCGCCAAAGCGCATCGCCATACGCGTGGCCATGATGGAGTTGCAGCCGTGGGCAATATTGGCGAAGGGACCGCCGTGGACAAACGCGGGCGTACCCTCGAGCGTCTGCACCAGATTGGGCTTGAGCGCATCCTTAAGCAGGGCCGCCATGGCACCCTGAGCCTTAAGGTCACGGGCGCGAACGGGCTCGCCGGCATAGCTGTAGCCGACAACAATCTCGCCCAGGCGCTCCTTGAGGTCGTTAATGCTCGTAGACAGGCACAGGATTGCCATGACCTCGGAGGCGACGGTGATATCAAAGCCGTCCTCGCGCGGCACGCCCTGGGCCTTACCGCCAATGCCGTCGATGACGTGGCGCAGCTGACGGTCGTTCATATCGACGACGCGCTTCCAAGTGATGCGCTTAACGTCAATACCAAGCTGATTGCCCTGCTGGATGTGGTTATCAAGCATGGCGGCCAGCAGGTTGTTGGCAGCACCGATAGCGTGGAAGTCGCCGGTAAAGTGCAGGTTGATATCCTCCATGGGGATCACCTGAGCCCAGCCGCCACCGGCAGCACCGCCCTTAACGCCAAAGACAGGGCCGAGCGAAGGCTCGCGCAGGGCCACGGCACTCTTGACGCCGCGGCGACGCAAGCCATCGGCCAGACCGATGGTCGTGGTGGTCTTGCCCTCGCCCGCAGGCGTTGGGTTGATAGCGGTCACGAGGACGAGCTTGGCCTGGTGATCAGTCGGCTCGTTGAGCAGTGAATAGTCGACCTTAGCCTTGTCGAAGCCGTACGGAATAAGGTGCTTAACGTCGACGCCGGCGTTCTTGGCCACCTCGGTAATAGGCAGCGGCGTGACAGAACGTGCGATTTCGATGTCAGTAGGCATGGGCGGTCCTTTCGTTACCGGATGAGAAAAAGACCAATTCAGCATAGCACGGGCGCGCAATAGTAAAACGCCCATAACCGATGAACGGCGATATGTTTACCCGATGCCCGGCGATAGCCCAACAGCCCGCCAAAACAAAGCGCCCTAAACGGTAGGTTCAATCCCCAGGTGCTCAAAGGTGCGAAGGGTTGCCTGACGGCCCTGCGGCGTACGAATCATCAACCCGCACTGCAGCAAATAGGGCTCATAGACATCCTCGAGCGTGCCCGGGTCCTCGCCCACCGCGCTGGCAAGGGTCGTAAGTCCCACGGCACGACCGGAGAACGTCTTGGCAAGCGTCTCCAAGATACGAATATCCATCCAGTCCAGGCCGAGCTCGTCGATCTCGAAGAACTCGAGCGCCTGACGGCAAATATCGAGCTCGATGGGGCCGTTGCCACGCACCTGCGCATAGTCGCGCACGCGCTTGAGCAAACGGTTAGCCAAGCGCGGCGTGCCACGCGAGCGTGAGCCGATCTCGAGCGCGCTCGGATGGTCTATTGTCACACCCAGGATGGACGCCGAGCGCGTCACAATCTGCGCGAGTTCTTCGACCGTGTAGTAATCCAGGCGATATGAAATGCCAAAGCGGTCGCGCAGCGGGCCAGTCAGCATACCCGAGCGGGTCGTTGCCGCCACCAGCGTAAACTTGGGGATATCCAGGCGAATCGATCGTGCGGCCGGGCCTTTACCGATCACGATATCGAGGGCAAAGTCCTCCATCGCGGGGTACAGGACCTCCTCGACCGAACGGTTGAGGCGGTGGATCTCGTCAATAAACAGCACATCACCCGGCTGCAGGTTGGTAAGGATAGCCGCAAGGTCACCGGTGCGCGCGATGGCAGGGCCACTCGTGGTCTTGATCTGAGCGCCCAGCTCGTTGGCGATAACGGTGGCCAGCGTGGTCTTGCCCAGGCCCGGAGGACCCGAGAAAATCACGTGGTCGAGCGTCTCGCCACGGCTCTGCGCCGCTTCGATCAACACGCGCAGGCTCTGCTTGATGTGCTCCTGGCCACAGTAGTCGTCCAGGCGCTGGGGGCGCAAAGTGCGGTCGACATCGAGGTCCTCGGCCGTCAGCTCCGAGCCCACCATGCGCTCGCCGTGCGCCATGGATGCCGCCGGCGAGTTGCCGGGCGTCGCCCACAGGTCCTGAGAGTCATCGGCTTCCCACATCACGCATCCATTCCGAGTCGCTTAAGCGCCGCGCCGAGCAGATCCTCGACACGCATATTCTGCCCATCATACCCGCTCAGGGCAACATCGGTCTCCTGCGGGCTAAAGCCCATGGAAAGGAGCGCCGCACGGGCGTCATCGATGGCCGAGGGAGCGGCAGCGGGCACGGGCATCGCAACCTGGCCGGGAATCACGTCGACCGGCACAAAGCCCTTGTCCTTGGCAAAGGTGCTCTTGAGCTCCAGGATCAGACGCTGAGCTGTCTTTTTGCCCACACCGGGCACCTTGGCCATGCCCTTGTCGTCCTCGGCCATCACCAGCGAATACAATTGCCCCACGGTATAGGTGGAAAGCACGGCGAGCGCCAAGCGCGGGCCAACGCCCGAGACAGACACGAGCCGATCGAACATCGTGCGCTCATCCTTAGAGGAAAAACCGAAAAGTGTCATGGCGTCCTCGCGCACCTGCATACGCGTGTAGAGGCGGACCTCGCCGCCGGGCGTCGGCAACGTGGCCGCAGTGCTGCCCGAGATGCCGAGCTCAAAGCCAACGCCCGACACATCGACGACAGCAGAGCTCATCGTGGCCTCGACAAGCGTTCCGTGGAGCTGGGAGATCATCAGTATCCGGTTCCTCTCTGTTGATAGAACTCGCCGCCGGTAAGCGCCCGGGTGCGGCTGAGGTTAACGTGGCAGATGGCGCAGGCCAGGGCATCGGCGGCATGGTCGGGATGCGGGTCGTGATCGAGCTGCGTGAGCGTGCGCACCATGTAGGCGACCTGCCGCTTATCTGCGGCACCGGTACCCACCACAGCCTGCTTGATCTGCATAGGCGTGTACTCGCCGATCTCGAGCGCGCACTCCGAAAGCGCCACGAGCGCGGCACCGCGGGCATGTGCCGTGGGGATTGCCGAGCGGACATTAGCGCCAAAGTAGATGCTCTCGATGGCAGCGGTATCGGGTCGATAACGCTCCACGACACCCTTGAGGTCGCGGGCGATATGCGACAGGCGCACCGCGAGCGGACTACCCGCGCTGGTCTCGATACAACCGTAGGCACGGCAGCGAACCTCGCCACGCCGCTCCTCGATAATCCCCCAACCCGTATGGGCCAAACCGGGGTCAATGCCCAAGATAACCAAGCCAACCTCCCCTCGCCACAAGCACAGCGCAAGACAAGGCCCCGCGCATCATTCACGAACGTCTGTTCTAGAATAACACAACGGGGCCAAGATGCTCAGTTGAAGTGTCAGGGTTGGAAGCGAATCCTACCCCCAGTTTAGTTCTGCGAGAAGAATGGGAACTGTCGGGGATCCACCGGCGGATGCGGCATCGGACCACCCTGGGGACCACCTTGCGAGCCGCCCTGACCGCCCATCATCTTATCGATGGCGTCCTGAACCTCGCCCTCGAACTTCTTCATTCCCTCGTGCAAACGACGCTGACCGTCCTCGGAGCGCAGCTCCTCCATCTGCTCGGGCGAAATACCCAGTAGCTCGCCCAGCACGCCCATCATCTCGTTTCGCATGCGCTCACTCGTATCCTCGTCAGCAAAACGGCGCACCTCGGCGCGCGCCAGCGAATCGACCGACATACGCTCCTTGCCATTAAGCCCCAGGTCGGACCAGGCGAGCATGTACGGCCAAGAGCGCTCGGCAAACGAGCGGGACGAGACGATCGGTGCCGTCGGCAATATGCGGCGGGCAGCCTCACCCTGTCGAACGAGCATCAGCAGCAGCGAGCAGGCCTCAGGCTTGCCAGCGGCCATCGGGATGTCGTCGAAAGATCGATTGCGGTCCACGTGCGCCTCGAGCGCACCATCGACCTCACCCGGTTCGAGCCCACCGAGCAGCTGCGCCGCGCGGTCGAGCATGTCGACCGGACCGTCGAGCGTCGAGAGCGCTTGCGCCAGCACGCGTTCCATGCAATCCTCCACCGCGTTGAGCGTCACGAGCTCTTGGGGCACCACGGCAGACGTGCGGTTGCGCACACGTGCCACAAACTCAAGCGTCGACAGATACACATCGCCAAAGGGCGCAAAGTCGCCCTGGTAGCCGCCGGAAAGGGCGGGCGCCGCCAGCGCGTACTCGGTTTTGGACAGCGGGCTCAGCGCCATCGCACCCAGCTCGAGCGCCGTGTCCTCCAGCATGAGGCCCAACGTGCGCGAGCGCAGACGCTCGGCATCGCCCGCCGACACGTCGCGATCGAGCACACGCGCCGCATCCGGTGCATC
>CABRDB010000113.1 GCA_902469555.1 uncultured Collinsella sp.
CACAGCTCCCGGCGGGCACGCAGGCACGGACCTCGTCCAGGCCGCGGCCCTCGGCAGAGGACGTCACGATCACGCGCACGTCCGGACCCACCAGGCGGCGCACGCGGTCCAGATCGCGCTCGAGCTCCTCGGCATCGCAGCGGTCAGCTTTGGTAAGCACCACCACCGGCTCGGCATCGCAGTCGAGCGCCAACACCAGCGAGCGCGCCACGCGGTCGAGCAGCACCTCACCGGCACCGAGCGCCTGCACGATTAGCACGCTATCCACGTTGGAGCAGAGCACCTGGCGCTCTCCACGGGCACGGCCGCGCCAACGCTCAAAGCTCGTACGGCGCGGCAGCACGCACTCAATCACGCCCATATCGTGCCCGGGAGCGCGGCGCACCGCCACACGGTCGCCCACGGCAGGCAGCAGGACCTCGTCCTCGCCGCGCGACTTGGCAAACCCCACGGCATGCTCGGCGCGAAAGGTGTCGTCGGCAGTGGCCACCAGCGGAAACCCGCGATCCAGGCGAATAACGGCACCCAGCTGCATCTGCTCGGGCTCCTCGGCATGTGCGCAGAAATCATCAAAGGCAGTCTGCTGGGCTTCATCGACCGGCAGGTCATCAAACGCCGGAACATCCTGCAGCGCATCGAGCCCCGGTACGCTCGCCAACAACTCCTCGGCAGACGCGGGCGCTTCGGTCGCGAGTTTCCGACGACGGTCACGCTTAGCCCGCGCCCCCGTCGTCTTTTTCTTCGCTTTAGCCTTAGCCTTAGCCACAAACGCCTCCCAGCAGCCAAAATCACAACTGAGCAGGTATTTTACCCACAAAAAAGAGTCGGTCGAGCAACCGCTCGACCGACTCACACACTTTCCCTCAGCCCTTTTTCATCCGCGCGGGAGAAAAGCAGCAAGGACACCGCAGGGCCCGCCCGCCGGGAGGGGTTTCCTAAGGGCACATCCCGCAGCCGCAAAGCGGCGAGGACGTGCCCGTGGAAACCCCGCAGGCGGTCGGGCCCGGACAGGAACGTTACTCCTTCTCGACCGCGCGCATGATCGCCTTGTAGATCTCCATCAGCGGGATGATCAGGAAGGCCAGGCCCAGCGCGGCAAGAACGCCCTTGAGCTCAAGCGTCACAGGACCAAAGAACATCTCGGCAAGCGTCGGCTGCACGGTCACGATCACCGTCAGCACCAGTGCCAGCGCGGCGGAAGCCCACAGCCACTTGTTCTGCTTCTTCATGGTGAACAGCGACGCACGACGGCTGCGCATATTGAAGCAGTGGAAAATCTCGACCATGTTGAGCGTGATGAACGCCATCATCACGCCTTCCTCGTCGGCATTGCCGGCGATCATATCGGCGATGTGGATGTAGCCCATGTCAAAGTACACGCCCACAAAGAAACTCGCCAGCACCAGCACGGTGATGATTAGGCCCTGGACCACGCAGTCCAGACCCATATGTCCGGCAAAGACGCCGTCCTTGGCGTTGCGCGGCTTGCGCTTCATGATGTCGCCCTCGGCATCCTCCATGCCCAGCGCGAGCGCGGGGAAACAGTCGGTGACCAGGTTCACCCACAGCAGCTGCACCGGCTGGAAGATGGTAAAGCCGATGAGCGTGGCGATAAACACCGAGAAGACCTCGGCAAGGTTGGCCGAAAGCAGGAACTGGATGACCTTGCGGATGTTGTCGTAGATGCGACGGCCCTCTTCGCAGGCACCGATGATGGTGGCGAAGTTGTCGTCGGCAAGCACCATGTCGGCGACGTTCTTGGTGACATCGGTACCGGTGATGCCCATGCCCACGCCGATGTCGGCGCGCTTGATGGACGGGGCGTCGTTGACGCCGTCGCCAGTCATGGCGACGATCTGGTCGCGCGACTTCCAGGCCTCGACGATGCGCGTCTTGTGCTCGGGCTGGACGCGGGCGTACACGCCGTAGTCCTCGATGTGCGCGTCGAGCTCCTCGTCGCTCATGCGGTCGAGGTCGGCACCGGTAATGGCATGGCTGCGATCGGTGACGATTCCCAGCTGCTTGGCAATGGCCACGGCGGTGTCGATATGGTCGCCCGTGATCATGACGGTGCGAATACCGGCGTCGTGGGCCTCGCGGATGGCGTCGGAGACCTCGGGGCGGACAGGGTCAATCATGCCGGACAGGCCGCAGAAGACCAGGTCGTGCTCGAGCGCAGCGGGGCTGCAGTCGCTCGGGACCTCGGTGTAGGTGCGGCTTGCCAGCGCCAGCACGCGCAGGGCCTCGTCGGCCATGGCCTTGTTGGCGGCCACGAGCTCGGCGCGACGCTCCTCGGTCAGCGGAACGACCCTGTCGCCGTCGTAGATATGGGTGCACAGGCCGATCACCACGTCGGGCGCGCCCTTGGTGTACTGCTCATACTCGCCGTCCAGGGTCTCGACGACCACGGACATCATCTTACGGCCCGAGTCGAACGGGGCCTCGCCCACGCGCGGGTGCTCGGCAGTCAGGCCAGTAAGACCAGCCTTGCCGGCATCGTTGACGAGCGCGCACTCAGTCGGCTCACCAACGGCCTCGCCCAGGTCCTCGTCCCACTGGGCATCGGAGCACAGCGCCATACCGGCCAGGAACTTCTCCTTAGGCGCAGCGAGCTCGTGCTTGACGACGGTCATCTTGTTTTGGGTAAGGGTACCGGTCTTGTCGGAGCAGATGGTCTGCGTGCAGCCAAGGGTCTCGACGGCAGAGAGCTTGCGGATAATCGCCTGGCGCTTGGCCATTTTGGTCACGCCGAGCGAAAGCACGATAGTCACGACGGCAACCAGACCCTCAGGGATGGCGGCGACGGCAAGCGAGACAGCGACCATAAAGGTATCGAGCAGCGCGGTCGGGTCGGTGAGAACGTTGCCCACGCCGTGGCGGATGATGTCGACGCCAAAGATAACGACGCAGATGACGATAACCATGATAGTGAGGATGCGGCTGAGCTCGGCAAGCTTCACCTGCAGCGGCGTGAGCTCTTCCTTGGCCTCGGCCAGGGCGCCGGCGATCTTACCCATCTCGGTGTTCATACCGGTACCGACTACGACGGCGCGGCCACGGCCGTACACCACGGTGGAGCCCATGTAGCACATGTTCTTGCGGTCGCCGAGCGGCACGTCGTCGGTGCCGGCGGCGAGCTCGATCACGTTGGCATGCTTCTCGACGGGCACGGACTCGCCGGTAAGGGCGGCCTCCTCGATCTTCATCGTGGCGCTCTCGAGCACGCGGCAGTCGGCCGGGACGGAGTCGCCCGCCTCGAGCATGATCACGTCACCGGGCACGAGCTCGGCGCTCGGCAGGTGCACGAGCTTGCCGTCGCGCAGCACCTTGGACTGCGCCGCGCTCATCTCCTGCAGGGCCTCGAGAGCCTCCTCGCTTTTAGCCTCCTGGACCACGCCCAGCACCGAGTTGACGATAACGACGAACATGATGATGGCGACATCGGCAAAGTCCGCCTCGCCCTTGACCATGCCCGTGAGCGCGCTGATGACGGCGGCAACGATCAGCATGATGACCATGGGGTCGGCCATCTGCTCAAAGAAGCGCTTCCACAGCGGCGTCTTCTCGGCTTCCTCGAGCTTGTTAGGGCCTGTCTTAGCGAGGCGCGACGACGCCTCGTCGTCGCTCAGGCCGAGGTTCTCATCGACACCTTGGTCGCTGAGCACCTCCGCCGCGGCGGACAGGTATTCCTTTTGCATATAGAGTCCCCTCCTGGGATTCGGGCCACTCAGCAGATTGATGCCCGATCATAATTCCCAGGAGAAGGGCAAGGGCTCATCAAGGCTGCCGTGCTGAGCGGCAGTTGATAGTGGAGCTATGGTACCCCAAAGCGACGCGTCTAGCCAAAACATTCCATCTGGAAACACGGCACAGGCGCAACGGTGCAGACAGTGTGATGCTCAACATTGATAAAACGTTTTTTCTTCGGCGCATCGTCAGACTGAAATATCGCCCAGATAGCAGCGGTTAGAACGGTTGGTAAAGTTTTTGCATATACCGTTTTTCCGCAAAAAATGAACTTCTAATTCGGCATACGGTCGATTTTTTGGGGTATTCGGTCGGCATTTCGTTATAATCGTCTCAGTTTTATTTCTTATGGTTTATCTATCAGCGCAAGACGATGTCAGATGGAGGTCTGAATGTACAAGCGCACCAAGATTGTATGCACCATGGGTCCCGCCTGCGATAGCGACGAGACCATCCGCGAGATGATCAAGGCGGGCATGAACGTCGCCCGTTTTAACTTCTCGCACGGCTCCTACGACGAGCACCACGGTCGCATCGAGCGCGTCCGCCGTATTTCCAAGGAGCTCGGCATGCCCGTCGGCATCCTGCTCGACACCAAGGGCCCCGAGGTCCGCACCGGCCTTTTGGTCGATGGCAAGAAGGTTGCCGTCAAGACCGGCGACAAGATCGTCGTCACCGCTCAGCCCACGTCCGAGGATTTCCACGGCACCGCTGAGCACATCTCCCTCGATTACCTGGCTCTGCCCTCCGAGGTCGAGAAGGGCTCCCTCATCCTGATCGATGACGGCCTGGTTGCCCTCGAGGTCGAGTCCGTCGACGGCCAGGACATGACCTGCGTCGTTAAGAACGACGGCCTGATCGGCGAGCGCAAGGGCGTCAACATGCCCAACGTCAACATCTCGCTGCCCGCCATCACCGAGCGCGATCGTCAGGACATCCTCTTTGGCCTGACCGAGAACATCGACTACATCGCCGCTTCCTTCATCCGTGACGGCGAGTCCGTCCGCGGCATCCGCGAGCTTTGCCGCGAGAACGGCGGCGAGCACGTGACGATCTTCCCGAAGATCGAGTGCGCCCTGGGCGTCGAGAACTTCGACGAGATCCTCGAGGCTTCCGACGGCATCATGGTCGCCCGTGGCGACCTGGGCATCGAGATCAAGCCCGAGCTCGTTCCCCACATCCAGAAGGAGATCATCGCCAAGTGCAACGCGGCCTACAAGCCCGTTATCACCGCTACGCAGATGCTCGACTCCATGCAGCAGAACCCGCGCCCGACGCGCGCCGAGGTTGCCGACGTTGCTAACGCCATTTACGACGGCACCGACGCCGTTATGCTGTCCGGCGAGTCCGCTGCCGGTAAGTACCCGGTCGAGGCCGTTAAGATGCAGGCCAGCATCGCTCTCGAGACCGAGAAGTACCTCCCGGCCCACGCTCCGCTCGAGGTTCCGGCTGACGCTCACGGCACCCGCGTCGTCAACAACGTTGTGGGTATGTCCGCTGTGAACATGGCTACCACCGTTGGCGCCAAGTGCATCACCGTGCCGACGACCACCGGTCGTACCGCTCGCCTGATCTCGCACTTCCGTCCCAACATGCCGATCTGCGCATTCTCCCGCCACGAGTGGGCCGTCCAGCAGATGATCATGTACTGGGGCGTTATCCCGCACCAGGCCGAGATTACCCAGGGCACCGTCAACGGCACGATCGTCAAGGCGATCGAGACCGCCAAGGAGCTCGGCTACGTCGAGGCCGGCGACCTGACCGTCGCTACCGCCGGCGATCCCCGCATGAGCGTCCAGCTCGAGGACAAGGTCTCCTCGACCAACGTCGCTTACGTCGCTCAGGTGCGCTAAATCGCACTTGCAAGCAGATTTGCATTGCAAAAAGCCCGGAAGGCATTGCCTTCCGGGCTTTTTTAAGACCTTCTTCATATGCCGCCTCATCGATTTGCGTTCAGTCGCAAGCCTCTCCGATGCCGAGCGCACCACCGAAGACGCCTGCGACGGGAGCTGTTGGTCAATTGGGATGAACTGTTCTCCGTAAAGCCGGCCGGCTAGCAGCTAGCGATCAGGGGGACTGCCGGAACGTCAGAAGCAGCAACGCGAGCCGCAAAGCCTGCCTCGGTCAGCTCGATGACCTCGGTAAACGTTGAGTCGAAGAACTCCTCAGTTAGCAGGCGATACGGCGGATGATCGGGCTCGCCGGGGTTTTCGCGTACAATCTCGTGCATAACGCCGATGGTCTTGAGCACATATTCTTTATGGATGGGATACTGCCCAAAACGCGTCGCGGCGGTATACAGGCGATCGGTCGCACGCGGGATGGAAACAATGCCGAGCGTCTTGCCAAACCAGTCAAAGTCGCCTTGCTTTTTAATGCGGAACTCCTCACATGGCTTGCCGCCGTGCGCCTCCAGGTACTGATTCACGCGCGTATTCCATACGGTATCGGCCACCAGATGCGACCAGACGCCCAGTGTTAAATCGAGCAGCGACTGCGCCACATCTTCGGACGCAAGCGAGAACTCACAGGTGCCGGGACCGGCAACCGGCTCGGCATCCTTGTAACGCTGGGGATAGTGCACGCGGTTCAGTCGCTCGCGTTCCTCGATAATCGAGGTCGCTGCGGCCGGCGCACCGGTGGGCGAACTATTAAGCAACGGTGCCACATAGGTATCCCAGAACTCATGCTCACGAGGCTTAGGGATGGGCTCAGGCTTGGCAAAGTGCGTAATGCGGTACGGGATGGGATCGGCGATGCCAGGGACCATATAGCCCACGAAGATATCCGGAACCACGCAGCCAAACAAAAAGGCATTGCGGTCGCGCACGCTATTGGCAAGCGCACCGGTGCGCTCCAGCAAACGCTCCGTCTGAGCGATATGAATGTTCCAGCTTGGCATAGCCACCCCCATAAAAACCTGGATAACTATACCATCACGGCAAAGCCGCGCGGGCGGCTACGCACGCTCTACGCAGCAACTAGTCCGTAGCACCGCTTTCGGTTCCATACGACGGCGAAGGTGCCTCGACCACATGGTGGTATCGATCGATATAGATGGCGCGGGCACCCAGGCGTCGCACCAAATCCTGATGATGTGTACTCATCAAGACCGTCTTACCGGCAGCAACATAGGCCAGCAGGAAGTTGACCACGATGTCGCAAGAGTCCTCGTCAAGTCCATTGGTAGGCTCGTCGAGCACCAGGATATCGGGGTTCATCGACACGACGGCAGCCAGCGCAACACGCTTCTTTTGCCCGCCCGAAAGCTGATAAGGCGAGGCATCGACCAGATCGGTAACCTGGAACAGTTCCATGGCATCGCGCACGCGGCGCTCGAGCTCGTCTGCCGGCAGCCCCATCTGCGCGGGACCAAAAGCAACTTCCTCGCCCACCGTAGCGCAAAAGAGCTGGGCATCGGCATTCTGGAACACAAAGCCCACGCGCTGATGAAAACGCTGAGCAGCCGCGGAATCCTTTAGAAACGCCGCATCGATCACATGCCCGTCGAACAGGTATGCCCCTGCGTCCGCGAGCTCAAGGCCGTTGATAAGGCGCATGATCGTCGTCTTGCCGCAGCCGTTGGGACCGAGCAGGGCAACGAGTTCACCACGATCGACCTGCAGCGACACACCATCGACAACCGTATGCCCCGCATAGGAGAACACCACGTCGCGCAGCTCGATGAGCGGCATGGCCTCGGCGCGCGCGCCGTTCGTGCCCGCCGCACTATTCATATCGATCGTCAAAACGTCGCCCTTCCCTATTTGCATCCCCAGTCGAAACCAGCAGCGTCTACAGCACGGCGCACAACACTGCCAGCAGCGCCACGCCGGCCGCATAGACCGCATCGCGCCAGCCAAACCCGACACGCGCGGGCGCCGGATACGCACCGGCAAAGCCGCGGCAAAGCATAGCCTCGTCCATCGCGCGGCTGCATTCCATCGCCTTGATAAACGTCATGCCCATGATACCCGCCAGCGAGTCGGTGCGCGAAAAACCCGCAGGCGCACGACCCACGCTGCGCAGCATGACCGATTCGCACAGATTGTGCGCCGTGCGACCCAGCACCTCGATGTGCTTGAGCGCCATATCAAACGTAAAGATAACTTCGTCGGGTAGATGCAGCATCTTGAGCGACGCCGACATGCGGCTCCACGTGAGGGTCCACGAAACGCCCAGCACTAGCGACACATTAATGAAGGTCTTGAGCGCAATCTTGAGCATGGCGCCCGCGGCAGAAGCGTCCAGCAGCAAGGCGGGCAGCGCCAGAACCACCGCGAGCCCCGCAGCGCCAAGCGCCGGCACAAAGGTTGCCCGCAGTCCGCGTACGGGGCGCACGGCAACGAGCACCAGTGCGATAGCCGCCATCAGCATGAGGTACAGCGGGCTCTGCGTCAGACACACGCACAGGACGCAAACGAACATCCCCACCAGGCGCACCGGAGCCGAAACGCAAGAAAGGGCGCGGTCGACCATCGACCCGCCCTCGTGCGCGCCTCCACCCAGGCGAACCCGCTCAAGCAGGCTCGCCAGGTGCAGGACATTCTTTTGCATCACTCGATGCCGAACCCCCGCGGGCTCGTATCGCTCCTCGGCCGCAAGCCAGCTAGGCAGCTTGGCTATTGCCATGAGCACCGCTTTCCTTGACCGTCAGCGAAATCAGACGGAATGCGATGGTGAGCACCGCCACGCCAATCACGCCCGAAAGAATATACATCGCGGCCTGGCCGGCAAAGCCAAGACCCTGCTCCTCGGAATAGGCCTGCAGATAATCGCCCGTGGGCAGAGCGTCGGCAAAGGTCGGGGTATCGAGGCCGACCGAAGTCTGCAGACTGTTGTCACCAGCCTCCTGAACGGCGGTCGCGGCGCCCTCGGCGTCCCACTCACCCCAGGCGTCACCCGTGGCCAGCAGGCCCAGCGGCGTGGCCACGACAAGCACGGCAACCAGGATGAGTGTGGGGACCAGCGAGGTCTTCTTGGCAGCAGCGCCCTCGGCAGCAAGCTGGCCATCGACGGCCTCGGGCCCGACGATAACGCTCGGCGCCGTCTTCTTAATGAAACCGTAAATCGCAGCCGTCGCCACGCCCTCGACCACGCCGGCAACCAGCATATGCGGGATCATCATGGCAGGAATGGCAATAGACAACGGGAAGGGGCAGTACAGCGGCGCGCCCGAAGCGTTGGTAAAGAGCATCGGCTGAATACCAAACTCGATTGCCGCGCACAGGGCCGCCAGGCACAGGCCGACCCAGCCGCTTACGATGGCCGAAACCGAGGTGCCCCAGCTCTTGTCGTGCAGACGGCTGTTGAGCGCACGGAACACGATAGCAGCGGCAAACGGCAGCACGAAGGCCATGTTAAAGCAGTTGGCGCCAAAGGACAGGATGCCGCCGTCGCCAAACAGTAGTGCCTGTAGCGCCAGCGCGACCGAGACAGCAATGGCCGCGGCCTCCGGGCCCAGCAGCAGCGCGATGAGCGCGCCGCCGACGGCGTGACCCGTGGTGCCGCCGGGCAGCGGCACGTTGAACATCATGAGCAAGAAGGAAAATGCGGCGCAGATGCCCAGGAAAGCCATGTGCTCGCGATCGAGCGTGGCACGCACCTTTTTGATGCAGTGGACCCAAACGGGCACCATTGCCACTGCCATGACGGCATCCGTCTGCGGGGACAGATAATTATCTGGAATGTGCATGGGCGCCTCCCGGTTATCGGCGCACAGAATTGCAACGCCGCTTAAATCACCTTGTCAGTGTTACGCATTGTAAGATTCGTAACACGCCGCGGGCTATCATAGCAAAACGGCGCACTGCCGACAAAGCAGCACGCCGTTATGTAATGCGCGTGTCATATATGAAGGCTCAACGGTGCCTTATATCGAGCATAGCGGTCACGTAAGACTCGGCGGCAACCACCGCTGACCCATACCCCAGCGCAAGCCCTATCCGCGGACCTCGCCGTTTACGCCCTTGCATACCTTGGTGACGATCTTCTGGTGCGCCTTCTCGACCTCTTCGCTGGTGAGCGTGTGGTCGTCGGAGCGATACGTAAGCGCAAAGGCCATGGACTTCTTGCCCGCTCCGATGCGGATGGGATCGCGGTAGACGTCGAACAGGCGCACGCCCTCGAGCAGCTTGCCGCCGGCGCTGGTAATGCGGCGCTCAAGATCCTCGCAGGTCACAGCATTGTCGACCACGATAGCAAGGTCGTGCTCAACAGCCGGGTACTGCGAGAACTCTCGGTAGTTCTCCTGATTGCGGGCGCCCTTGATCAGCTTGTCCAGATCGAGCTCAAAGGCAACGACGACCTCATCGATGCCCATCGCCTCGCGCGCCTCGGGGTGAATCTCGCCGACCCAGCCCAGTACGGTGCCGCCGGACAGAACCTCGGCCGCACGACCCGGCTGCAAGAAAGCGTAGCCCTCGCCCTCGACGGGACGGAAGCGAACCTTCTCGATGCGCAGCTGGGCGAGCAGCTCCTCGACAATGCCCTTGCCAAAGAAGAAACGCAGCTTGCGGTACTTCATGTTCCAGGACTGCTCGCTCCACTGGCCCGAGAGCACGCCCGCCACGGACTTGGTCTCCTTGGGCAGGCTGGCGTTCTCGCGACCGTGGAACAGGCTGCCGACCTCGTACAGGTGCACGTTGGGCGTGCCGTGGGCCTCGTTATAGGCCACGGACTGCAGCAGGCCCGGCAACAGCGAACGACGCATCTCGGTCTGCTCGGCTACCAGCGGGTTCATGAGCACCACGGGGCAACCGCGACCCTCGGTGGACATACCGATCTTCTCCAGGTCGCCCGGGGCGGCAAAGCCGAAAGTCGTGGTCTCGTTGAGGCCGCAGGCGCGCAGGATCTCGCCGACCTTGCGGGTGAGCTTCTGCTCGCGGGTCAGGCCGCCGATGTGGTTCTTGGCAGCCGGGATGGTCGCCGTCACACGGCCCATGCCCCACAGGCGCAGGACCTCCTCGATCAGGTCGATCTCGCGCGGCAGGTCGGGACGGAAGCTCGGCGGGGTGACCATGAAGTCATCGCCGTCGCGCTCGACGGTGCAGCCCAGGCGGGTGAGCGAACGCTCGATAAACTCGGGCTCGATGTCGGCACCGCAGATGGCATGCACGCGGGCCAGGCGCAGCTTGATGCTGTCGATAGTCTTGGGCGCAGGGAAAACGTCGACATAGCCGGGAGCAACCTCGCCGCCGGCGATCTCCTCGATGAGCGCGCAGGCAACGTTGGCGACGTCCACGCAGCCGGTCTCGTCAACCTGGCGCTCAAAGCGAATGGAGGCGTCGGAGATCAGGGACAGGTCGCGGCTGGTGTGCGAGGTGCGACCGGCGTTGAAGCAGGCACTCTCGACCATCACATCGACGGTGTCGTCCTCGATCTCGGAATCCATGCCGCCCATAACGCCAGCCAGCGCCACGGGGCGCTCACCATCGGTGATAAGGCCCATGCCGGCGTCGAGCGTGCGCTCCTCGCCGTCGAGGGTCGTGAACTTCTCATCCTGCTGGGCGGCGCGAACCACCACGCGACGGTGGCCATCGCGCTCGGCAAAGGTGTCCAGGTCAAAGGCGTGCAGCGGCTGACCGGTGAGCATCATCACGTAGTTGGTGATATCGACAATGTTGTTGTGCGGGCGCACGCCCAGGGCGTTGAGGCGCTTGACCATCCAGTCGGGCGAGGGGCCGACCTTCACGTTGCGCACGATGCGGGCGACGTAGCGGTCGCACAGGCCCTCGTCGGCAATCTCGACCGAAAGCTCGTCGTCGGTCGCGCGGCCGGTCTCGGCTTTGATGGCAGGCAGCTCAACGTGGAAATCGCGGTCGAAGATGGCGCCGGTCTCGCGGGCCATGCCGATCATGGACAGGCAATCGGGACGGTTGGGCGTGATCTCGCAGTCAAGCACGGTATCGCTCGAGCCCACGTACTCGGCAAACGGCATGCCGCAGGGCGTATCCTCGGGCAGGATCATGATGCCGGAGTGGTCGCCGCCCAGGCCGAGCTCGCGCGCGGAGCAGTTCATGCCCATGGACACGACGCCGCGAAGCTTGCTCTTCTTGATCTTGACGTCGCCGGGCAGGACAGCGCCAATCATGGCCGTAACGATGTGGTCGCCGGCCTCGAAGTTCTGCGCGCCGCAGACGATCTGCAGCGGAGCGGGGTTGCCGTCGGCGTCGAGATTCTTGTCGCCCACGTCGACCGAGCACACATACATGTGGTCGCTATCGGGGTGTGAGGTCTTGGTGAGCACCTTGGCAGTCACCACGTGGTCGAAGGACTCGCCCACGGTGTCGATCGCCTCAACCTCGGTGCCGGTACGGATATATTCGTCCGAAAGGGTCTTGGGATCCTCCGGAATATCGATCATGGTCTTGAGCCAGTCGTAAGAAACGCGCATCTAACTGGTCTCCTTTCATAAATGCGGCTTTGAGCCGGAAACTGCAACTAAGAAGAAAGCGTTCTAGAACTGGTTCAAGAACCTCATGTCACCAGTCATCAACGTGCGCAGATCGGGCAGGTCGTAGCGCAGGGCCGCGACGCGCTCGGCGCCAATACCAAAGGCGAAGCCGGTGTACTTCTCGGGGTCGATGCCACAGTTGATCAGGACGTTGGGATCGACCATGCCGCAGCCCAGGATCTCGATCCAGCCGCTGTGCTTGCAGAAGTTGCAGCCCTTGCCGCCGCACACGTGGCAGCTCACGTCCACCTCGCAGGAAGGCTCGGTGAAGGGGAAGAAGTGCGGGCGGTAGCGCGTCTTGCGGTCCTCGCCAAACATGCACTTAACAAAGTAGTCGAGCGTGCCCTTAAGGTCGCCAAAGGTGATGCCCTCGTCGACGACCAGGCCCTCGATCTGGTTGAACTGCGGCAGGTGGCAGGCGTCGGCCGTGTCGGGGCGATAGACGGTGCCCGGGCAGATCATGTAGATGGGCGGCTTTTGCGACTCCATGGTGTGGATCTGCACGCCCGAGGTCTGGGTGCGCAGCAGTACGTCGGACTCGCCATGGGCGTGCGCCTCGGGGTGCGCGACGCTGCCGGGGTTGTTGTCGACCACGTAGAAGGTATCGCGGGCCGAGCGGCTCGGGTGATCCATGGGGGCGTTGAGCGCGGTGAAGTTGTAGTAGGAGGTGTCGACCATGGGGCCGGACTCGACGGTGTAGCCGATGCCGCAGAAGATGTCCTCGGCCTCCTCGATGATCTGCTTGATCAGGTGCTGGTGGCCGATCTGCGGACGGATACCCGGTAGCGTGATGTCGACGGCCTCGTGCTCGAGTGCGTGCTTGAGGGCGGCGGCCTTCATCTCGGTGGTGCGCTCGTCGAGCATGCCCTCAATCAGCTGGCGCATCTCGTTGGCGCGCTTGCCCATCACTGGACGATCCTCGGGGGCGAGCTTGCCCATCATGCGCATCAGGCCGGTGATGCGGCCCTTGCGGCCGAGCAGCTCAACGCGCGCGGCCTCGAGCTTTGCGGCGTCGTCGGCGCCTGCGACGAGCTCCTTGGCCTCTTCCTCGAGTTTGACCAGATCATCAATCAGACTCATGTCTTCCCTTTCGTCTCTCGCTCCCCGCTTGCCGAGGCGGCTGCCGCCGTCTGACGTTGCGAAAACGCGGCCCGGTTCGGTAACAAGAAACCGTCCTCGGGCATGTGCATTGCCCAAGGACGGTTGAATTCCGCGGTACCACCTTGTTTGACCCGGCGGATGTCTGGCCCGCCGCGCCCACTCTTTGCCCCTTGTCGCGAGGCTCACGGCTTCCCTACTGGGGACATCGCCGCCGCCGGCCGCGTGCCCGTTGAGGTCGCTGCTCGGGAGTGAACGCTTAGCCCTTGTCACCGCAGGAAGGCTTGCAGCCCATGACCTTCCCTCTCTTGCCGGCGACGCGGCGGGCAAAACCCTCTCCGTCAACGCATTGGGCTACAGGATACCACATTGTTTGGGTGTATCGCCGCGTTCCGTTTTGTTCGTGCTGGGTACAAGGCAGGTAGCTGTGCAAACTGGCCGTGCGCCCATCCGTGGCGCTCGGCTCGCGAGATCAAGGATATGGTATGGGAAAGAAGCACGATAAGAAGACCGAGCCCGCAGCGGGCAAGACGCCCAAAGGCATGAAGGTCGATAAGGCCGTCAAAAAATTCCGCAAGCTCGAGGGCAAGCTGTGGACCCGCGAGTACCTGCTCAAGATTGCCGAGTTTGACGGCGCGACCATTGCCCCCGCCAACGGCGCCGCAGCGCGCGCCGACGCCATGGGCACCCTTGCCGGCGAGCATCATAAGCTCCTGACCAGCGAAAAGTCTGTCGAACTTGTGCGCTCGCTGGCACGCGAAACCGTCGCCGGCGGCAAGATCGACGACCCGCAGCTGCTCGACGAGATCCGCGTACTCGGCCGCGACCAGCGCGAAGCGAGCGTCATTCCCACCGAGGAGGCCGAGGCCTGGACCAGGCTCACCTGCGAGGCCGACGCCGTGTGGCACAAGGCCAAGACGGCCAATGACTGGGCGAGCTTTGAGCCCTATGTGGATAGAATCGTCGCCCAACTTAAGCATCAGGCCGAGCTCATGGACCCCAAGCGCGACCCATACGATGTTTGGCTCGACCAGTACGAGCGCGGCCTTTCCGCCAAGAGCTTCGATGCGTTTTGCGATGAGGTCAAGGCGACGGTCGTGCCGCTCGTGCACGCCATCGGCGAGCGCGGCCAGCAGCCCGCTGCCGACTTTTTGCACGCCCGCGTGCCCGAGGCCGCTCAGCGCGCCATGAGCTTCGACCTTATGAAGCTCGTCGGCCTGGGCCTGGACGACACCACGCTTGCCTTTACCGAGCACCCGTTTAGCGAGGGCTTTGCCGTGGGCGACGCGCGCATCGCGACGCACATCTACGAGGACGACTGCATCTCCAACGTCTACAGCATCATCCACGAGGCGGGACACGCCATGTACGAGCTGGGCGTCAATCCTGCCTATGCGCGCACCTGCCTTGAAGGTGGCACCTCCATGGGCATCCACGAGAGCCAGAGCCGCTTCTTTGAGAACACCGTGGGTCGCAGCCGTGCCTTTATGGGCCCGCTGCTCGAGGTGCTGCGCCGTCACGCGCCCGAGGTCTACGGCAGCGTGGACGAGGACACGCTCTACCGCGCCGTGAACATCGCGCAGCCATCGTTGATCCGCACCGAGGCGGACGAGCTCACCTATCCGCTGCACGTTATGGTGCGCTACGAGATCGAGCGCATGCTGTTTGCCGGCGAGGCCACGGCCAAGGACATCCCCGCGCTTTGGAACCGCTTTATGGACGAGTACCTGGGCATTCCCGTTCCCGACGACACGCACGGCTGCCTGCAGGATACGCACTGGAGCGGTGGCTCGTTTGGCTACTTCCCCACCTATGCGCTGGGCAGCGCCTACGACGCCATGTTCGTGCCGGCCATGTGCCGCGACGGCGTCGACCTTACCGGCGCCTGCGCGAGCGGCGATCTGGCGCCCGTCCGCGCCTGGCTGGGCGAGCACATTTGGCAGTGGGGCCGCGCCAAGGACGCGCCGGAGCTCATCAAGGGCGCCTGCGGCATGGACTTTGACGCCCGCTACTACTGCAGTTACCTGCAGGACAAGTTCACCACGCTGTACGAGCTGTAAAGCCCTACTAGCACGTCAACGCAAAGGGGGCGCCGCAAGATCCATCCCGCGGCGCCCCCTTTCCACCTAGTTGTTTAAGAACGTCCCCAATGACTACCTTACAGAGCTTCCAGCGCGGCGGCGATGCGCTTCATGGCGGCATCGGCGGATGCTTGGTCGGGCGCCTCGGCCAGCACGCGGATAACCGACTCGGTTCCACTCTTGCGCACGAGCACGCGGCCCTCGCCTGCCAGCGCAGCCTCGGCCTCGGCGATGGCGTTCTGCACGCCCATGTTCTCGAGCGCGGCGTCCTTGTCCGCCACGTGCACGGCCACCTGCGCCTGTGGCAGCAGCTTGCACGGAGCCGTGAGCTGCGAGAGCGTCTCGCGCTCGGCACGAATCACTTCCATCACGCGCAGCGAGGTCATAATGCCGTCGCCCGTGCGCTCGATATCGCCAAAGATCGTATGGCCCGTCTGCTCGCCACCCAGGCTGTAGCCGCCCTCGCGCATCTTGGCATACACGTGACGGTCGCCCACGCCGCTGGTCACGGCGCTCAGTCCGGCAAGCTCCAACGACTTGATCAGGCCAAAGTTGCTGGCGATCGTCGGTACCACGGTACCGCCCGAGAGACGCCCGTGCTTGTTCAGGTACACGCCGCACACGTACAAGATCTGGTCGCCGTCGACCACGCGGCCGCGCTCGTCCACGGCCAGGCAGCGGTCGGCATCGCCGTCGTAGGCAAAGCCCACATCCAGGCCCTGCTCCACCACGTGGCGCTGCAGGCGCTCAATATGCGTAGAGCCGCAGTCGACATTGATGTTAAAGCCGTCGGGCGCGGCATTGATCACGCGCACATCGGCGCCCAGTGCGTCGAACACCGGCTTGGCCACCGAGGATGCCGAGCCGTTGGCGCAATCGATGCCGATCTTGACGCCCTGCAGCGAAAAGTTCGCGCTGGCGATGAGCGAAGCAATGTAGCGGTTGCGACCCTGCATGTAGTCCACCGTGGCGCCGATGTGGTTGCCCGTTGCCAGCGGCACCTCGCTCTTGCCATCGATGTAGTCCTCAATGAGCTCCAGCACGTCCTCGTCCATCTTAAAGCCGTCGCTGTTGACGAGCTTAATGCCGTTATCGCAAAACGGGTTGTGGCTCGCGCTGATCATGATGCCGCAATCGAAGCAGCCTTCCACAGTCTGATGCGCTACGCCCGGCGTGGGGATCACGTGCAGCATATAGGCGTCCGCACCGCTCGCGACCAGGCCGCTCACCAGCGCCGCCTCGAACATATAACTCGAGCGACGCGTGTCCTTGCCCACGATCACGCGTGCCTTGCGCTCGCGGTTGGCGCCGTAATACCAGCCCACAAAACGGCCAATCTTATAAGCGTGCTCTACCGTCAGCCCAACGTTGGCCTCACCACGAAAGCCGTCGGTGCCAAAGTACTTCATGCGCTCTCCTTACAAAATAGGGGCGAACAGATTGCCTGTCCGCCCCAAAATGGTACTCGATTATCTGCGCTACCAGAAAAACCCTACGCCGACGCGCTGTCGCGAGCCGCCTGGCATGTAGGAGTCTGACGCAGCGTAAGCGGCTTGTCCCCCGCCTCGGCCGACGTGGTCAGCGTATACGTGATCGTCGTCGTCTCGCCAGCATGCAGGTCAACGGTGCCCGAATAGAAGGGGATTCCATGCCACGTAGCGGCGCCAAGACCAAACTGGGTGCCCTCGACGGTCAGATCAGTAATGTTGCCGCCCGTCGGGGCAAACAACGAGACATTCAGACGCTCGTCGTCACGCGCGGCATCGGGTGCGCTCGCCGCAACGTAGTCGGGCAGCTTGCCAGCCTCCTCCTGCGTCATGATGTTCGTCAGGGTAACGGTGATGCGATAGGAGCACGTGCCGTCACCGTTCTTCACGCCCTGACCAATCTGCGTATCGGCGTTCAGGTACCAGTCGAGCTTGGAGAAGCTCAGGTTGTTAAAGTAAACGCCGGCAACAGGATCGGCGCTCGGGTCATCCGGATCGGGCAGCGAAGCGTCAATGCCCGTCTCTTTGATGGCATTCTGCTCATCATCGTTTCTCATCCACGCGATCAGGCGGCCCTCTTCGGCACCGCGCTCAACGGCGCTGACAAGCTTCGTAACATCGACATCGCCGATACCGCCAAGGATCTTGTCGAAGGCAGCGCTGGCGACGGATGCAAAGATGCCGTCCGACTCCTCGACCGGATAGTTCCAGTACACATCGTGCATGAGGACCTTTGCGGCGTTGGTGCCGTCGACAACCGTTCCGTCGGGCAGCGAGACATTACCGACCAGGCCCAGCAGATACTGCAGGAACACCGGGTCGATACCGATGACGCCATCAACGTCCTGTCCATACTGGGACTTCCACAGCGCGGCGACACGCTGCGAGTTGCGGGGCCAATCAGGCGAATAGGTATTGCCCGAGTTGTACAGGTTACTGTGGTTGCCGAACAGCGCCTCATCCTCTTCGTCGACGCTCTCGACTGCCTCATCCTCGCTGAGTCCAATGCGGGGAACAAACTCGCCAATCGACATCTGGCCGTCAGTGACCGAAATCAGGCCCTGCGAACCGCCAAAGCCGCCGCAAGCACGAATCTCGACGTTGTTCATGGCGTACATAAGGTAGTTGCGCGTCTGGCCGTTGGCGCCGAGCATCTGGGGAAGGACGGGGGCGACCTTCTCCGCCGCGTCAACCGCGCCGTTGAGGGTGGCAAAGCCGTCCTTGGCCTTATCGACCAGCTCGGTCACCTGGGAAATATGAGTATCGCCAATGCCCTGGACCTTCTCGTTGGCGCTCTTGAACACCTTCGAGCTGCTGGAAAGCGAATCGGCGACCGCCTGCAGCGCGGACACGTTAATCATGCCGTCCTGGAACAGCTTGCCGGGCGTAGCCTGCGAAAGGTTATCGGCCATGGGAACCAGCGCATTGCTCGAGACATCGGACAGGGCGTCAATCATGGTGCGGGCCGCATTGATATCGCTGCCATACACCGGGATAAACGAAGCCGCCGCCCACAGCGGGCTCGAGGTCTCCGCCTTCATGCTGTTACAGAGCTCATCGATCTTCTTCGCGTCGTCAGGCAGCGTCGAAAAATCGCCCGACGTGACCTTGTCCTTAAGGCCACCGACGATCTCGACAGCCTCCTTCGCTTCGCTCTTTACGGTCTTTGCCGAGTTAAGCAGCATAAAGCCGCTTGCGCCAAGCGCAACGAGAAGCACCGCGACTACAACGGCAATAATGGCGCCGGTGTGACGCTTTTTGCGCTCGCCCTTGCGATGGCGATGACGGACCAGACCGTCAGAGGTCGAACTCGGCGAAGCGTCGCCACCGTAGTTCAAGCCAAAATCGTAATAATCTTCCTTGGAACCCGAGCCCGCAAACTCGGCACCGCTATCATCCAGGCGGGCGAACGTGCCAGTCTCGGAGGCGCCGGTGTAAATCGTGCCAAGGTTACCCGTAAGCCCCGCGCCACCGGCAGAGGGAGTATTGTTGGCGGCCTTGTCGGCATTAACGTTGCCGGCGGCATTCGCGGCGTTGGCAGCACCTGCGTTGTTCGCGGGTACCGAAGGAGCCCCGCTCGGCTGCGACGTGGAGGTTGCACCGCCCGCAAAGACATTCCCTCTTGCACGGCCGGTCTTTTTTGCCTTTTGAGACTGCTCGTACAGAGCGGTAAACATCGCTGTCTCGCCCGGGGACACGCGCTTACCGGAACCGCCCTGTCCAGCGCCGCCCGGCGTGCCGGCCTTACCAGCCCCGTTCGGACGCGGCGGAACTGCAGGACGGCCGCTATCGCTGCCCTTAAAGTGATTACCAGCCATAAAGAAATCCTCGCAATTGAGTCGCAATGAAAAAGTCCATAACGTTACTAGTTTATGGCATTTTGAGCATCGACAGCTAAACTCCAGACACGGACATCAATTGGCGAAAATGCGGCACAACACCTTTTCCGTCTTGGCAGCGGCGCCAGCTACACCGTGAGGAACATCATCACGATGATCATGGCAAAGCCGATAAGGTCGGTCGGCAAAAACACCGTGCCCAGCATAACGGCGCTGGTGATGGTCGCCGAGACGGGCTCCACGGTTCCGATGAGACTCGCACGCACCGAGCCGATGTCCTTAACGCCCTGCATATAGAGCATGTAAGCAAAAAACGAGCCGATAACCACGAACACCGCGAGCGCCTCGACGCCGGCAGCGTCGAGTGCCGGCACATGCGCCCAGGGCTGCACGAAGACACATGAGATCACGCCCGCCGTGAGCATTGCCGAGCCCGTGACGATGGGGCTGCCGTATTCGGGCAGGATCTTGGCGGGAATCACCGCCATACACGCGGCGCTGACCGCACACATAAGACCTGCTGCCAGGCCAAGCGGCGAGATATTCAGGCTGGTGGGGTCGCCGCCGGTGGCGATTAAAAAGGTTCCACCCAGAGCCAGGCCAATGCCGATGACTTCGCGAGTACGCGGCATGCGGCGATCGATCACGCAGGTGTAGCCCATGATGATAACGAGCTGCAGGCACTGGAGCACCGTCGCGGTTCCGGCGTTCGTCAGGCGCACGGCCGAAAGATAGCAAAACTGGTTGAACAGCAGGCCAAAAGCGGTAAAGAGCAGCAGCTGCTTGCGATCGGCGGGTGTGGTCCAGAGCTTGACCAGGCGCTCGCGGTCGCGCGTAACAACCACGGCCATAAAGAGTAGACCGGCGAGAATCTGACGCACGCTCATAAGCCACAAGGTGTCGACGTGGTAGGTATCGAACAGAAAGCTCGCGCTGGTGCCCGAGAAGCCCCAAAACGAACCGCCCACCAGCGTAGCCAAGACGCCCGTGATCATCTTGCGCGACGACGCATCGTTAAGGCGCTCGCGCCAGGCGCGACGGGTGTTGCGGCTGAGCTCGTCGGTGCCCTCGGGCACATCAATGTTCGATATATCGGTCATCGGCACCGAAGCCCCTGCGCCTTCGACCTGCTCGACACACTCTTTGCTCATTCCACTCCCCCGAAACAGCCTGGAAACAATTCGGCTTACCTTACCACGGCGAAGTCACCAGCTGGAGGCTTGTCCGCTTATCGGTAGGACAATTCCGCAGGTGTCTTTCCATAGCTCGATACCGCAATGGCCTTGCATTATGCGACAGCCAAATCGCGGCAGCAGGCTCTTTTAAAATGGATATGACGAAGCCCCCGAATTCCACAATGTAAGCGATTTTTAAAAATGTTCTTGCCACCGAGTTCAGGCTCCGTTATATTATCCCTTGCGCGCTTGCGCACCCTTGATCGGGCGTTTAGCTCAGGGGGAGAGCGCTTCCCTGACACGGAAGAGGTCAGAAGTTCAAATCTTCTAACGCCCACCAAATGTTCGCAGCTCAGAGGCTATG